>JADKFU010000004.1:900000-1175411 GCA_016717285.1 Chitinophagaceae bacterium | reverse complement strand
TTTTTCGTAAAAGTATGCGAATGTTTATCAGCGCAATTGACTCTTCCTCTGATTTATAATGGCAGATTAGTGTGCTTTTACGCTGCCCGAATTATGGTCTTAACTGAAAAGAAGTTTCTTAATGGACAGTACATGGGAACATGGAATTTAGTTCACTCTGCAATTGTACAATGAAACACAATCACGGAAGACTGTTAATCCTTGAAATGTCTCAATCCTGAAAACCATTGGTATTCCATATTCATCGCACTTATCAATAGAATCTTTATCGCGCACAGATCCTCCCGGCTGAAGAATGGCAGCAACGCCTTCCCCTGTATGCAATCTCTACGCAATCGCTGAAAGGAAAAGTACCGGAAATCAATACCGCGCCTCGCAATTCGAAAACCGAGGCTTTGGCTTTGTGAATCGCCTGGTTCAATGCATCAATACGCGATGTTTGTCCACAGCCCATTCCTACCAGTTGACTGTTTCTGGCCAATACAATCGCATTTGGATTTCAGATGCTTGACACATTTTTCGCCAAACAATAAATTTGCTATTTGCTCCGCAGCTGGTGAAACTTTCGTCACTGTTTTTAATGTATCAGGCGTTGCAAGCGCTTTGTCTTTTATTATTTTGTTCAATCACACCATTCAATAGGCTCTTGAAAGCGCTGCCTGCTGATCCTTTTTCTGCAGTATAAATGATCCGGTTCTTTCTGTTTCCAGAATACTCAACGCATCCTGACTGGCAACCGGGGGCAATGATCACTTCAAAAATATTTCATTGATTTTTCCGCAACCGTCTTGCTCACATTTCTGTTCAGCACAATAACGCCACCAAACGCTGAAACCGGATCACCTGCCACGCTTTGATCCACGCATCAAATAAATCCGGCGCTCCAGCAACACCGCAAGGATTGCGATGTTTGATGACTGCACAGGCCGGAGCTGATCAAATTCCTGCAATCAATGCAACAGCGGCATCAATATCTACCCTGTTGTTATAAGATACTTCCTTACCGTTAAGCTGATCGAAGAGTTCGTCTGGTCTCCGAAATAAGCGTTTCGTTGATGTGGATTTTCACCATAGCGTGCAGCGATTTGCTTTGCAAACATACTTCTTTCAAACGTTTTCTTACGGCGCCATCTTTATTGAAATAATTAAAGATGGCTGTATCATAATGAGAAGTCACGTTGAATGCTCATTATAAAAAAATTACGGCGGTCTTCTGCAGTTCTCCCATTTTTTGATTGCAACAGTTGGTTGGATCAGCATATTCATTTCGCGAAGCACAAATCAATACATCATTGAAATTTTCGTTGCGTCGTTGAATAAGGAAATGCCGCCAATGTCAATCTTCTCAAGAATTTCTGATTCATTATTGGTGGAAGCCACTGTTTCTTTCCAAACGGATAGAGGTCAACTATTACAAGATCAATCGATGGAATTTCATGCTCCTTCATTTGCGCCATATCTGAAGACAATGCTCTTCTGCCAAGAATGCCCTGAATATTGCCGGATGAAGCGTCTTCACACGACCACCTAAAATTTCCGGAAAGTCCGTTAAACTTTCAACAGCAACCACCGGTATATCCAAAGATTTAATAAACGCTTCTTGTGCCGCCGGTTGAAATCAACTGTACGCCTTAATTCGTGAAGTTTCTTTCACAATGGGTTCCAATCCATCTTTATGATAAACGGATATCAACGCGCGTTCAATCTTCAAATCACTCATGTCGAGGGTTAATTTTCCGCAAAGAAAAGGAAAAGAAGGTTAAGGTATGACGTATCGGGTGATTGATGAACCGATGGTTTAATGTGCCAATGATTTTGAGGCAGCCAATGCCGATGACCGGATGTAGAAATGTCAAATTATTAAATACAAGTAAAATAGATTCTTCCTTCGTTAGCATGACAAACGGAGGAAGTAATGACCAATGACTATTGACCATTCACTCATTTCACCGTTTCCAAAATCTTCACCGGCTTTACATTCATCCTATGCTGTAGTCTAAACGTTTCAATCGCATATTTACGCAATGATCCATGGCTTCCTGAACATCATCCGTCACCAATATTAGTTTTATATCCTCTTTATCGATTGTAGTCACGCGCAACATTTCATCCATTAGTTCAATCAGGTCTTTTCCAATACGCGGCGCCTAATCAGTACCAACCGGAAAATTCCGAATCTTCTTTTGTTTGAATTAAGGTGATCGTTTCAAACAATTCATCCACGGTGCCAAATCCACCGGGCATCACAATAAATGCATAAGAATATTTAAGCATCAATACTTTCCTTACAAAAAAATGACTGCGTAATCTGCTTGTCCATGTAAAGATTCGATCCTGTCTTTCGGTAATTTAATATTACAACCTACAGAAGTACCTCCAGCTTCTTTTGCTCCACGATTTGCAGCTTCCATAATACCGGGACCACCACCTGTCATCACAGTAAAACCAATTTTAGCCAGGGCGCCCCCAACTTTTCTTGCCAGCTCATAGTATTCATGACCTGCCGGAAACCTTGCGGAACCGAACACTGTAACACAAGGTCCAACAAAGTGCAATGTCCGGAATGCTTTGATGAATTTCACGGCAACACTCCATATAAACCGTAGTTCATCACGTCGTCCATGTGGACCCTTCGAGGAATTTTTTCTGTTCCATTGGAAACCTGATTCGCTTTAATTTCTTCCGACATTATAATATGATTGAATTGTTGAACATTCAGGATGCTTACCTTATTCGTGTAAATATACAAGTTGCGTACACCCTGAAAATACCTTTCCTTTAAATGAGCCAAGTAGTGCTACCTTTATCAACCCTAAACCCATCCTATGAAAATCTATCACTCATTGCTTCAGGTATTGTGTTTCCTGGTACTTGCATCCAACTGTTTTTCACAGAATACTTCAAGTAAAGAAAAAAAGGCAATTAGGTTAATTCAACTTCCGGTTATTCGACTCAACTTTATTCAGGAATGAAATGGCGCAACATTGGTCCGGGTATCAAGGGGCAGACTTCTTCGGCTTGTGGCGTAACCGGGTGATCCGCTCACGTATTATTTCCGGAGCTACCGGCGGAGGTGCTTGGAAAACTGTGGTTGGCGGTATTACGTGGTTCCCGGTTTCTGACAAATCCTTTTCATTCTTCTTCTGTTGGAGCCATTGCAGTGGCAGCCTCAGATCCCAACATCATCTACGTTGGAATGGGAGAAGCCGCCATCAGGAATACCGCGATCATGGGTGACGGTATTTATAAATCCATTGATGCAGGAAAGACATGGAAGCATCAACTCACATTCGATGCTTCCGCAATCGGACAGATTATTATTCATCCAAAAAATCCTGAGGTGGCGTATGCTGCCGTGATGGGAAAAATTTATGGCGCTAATAAAGAACGTGGTGTATATAGAACTAAAGATGGTGGCAAATCGTGGCAACAGATGCTTGCAAAAGATGACAGCACCGGCGCGATAGATATTGATTTGATCCAACCAACCAAATATTATTTATGCTTCACTTTGGCAGGCACATCGCATGCCGTGAAGCTCAGCAGTGGTGGTGCCGGTTGTGGATTGTACAAAACAATTGATGGTGGTGATACCTGGAAACTGATATCAAAGAATCCCGGAATGCCGAAAGGATTGATCGGAAAATATGCGTGGCTGTGTCGGCGAGTAATCCGCAACGTGTTTATGCCATGGTGGAAAGTGAACACAGCAGGTTATTCCGAAGCGATAATGGTGGCGCAACCTGGGATACTGCTTCCGCGAAAAATGACCTCACCCAAAGGCCGTGGTATTTCAGCGAAATCTTCTGCGATCAGAAAAATCAAAATGTAGTGTATGTTTCTAATGTTGAATTATGGAAATCAGTGGATGGCGCAATGAGCTTTCAAAAATGGAACAGGAACATGGAGATAACCACAACATCTGGATCAACCCCGACAATCCGGATAATTTCATTCTTGCTGATGATGGAAGTGCTGCCGTTACTTTCAATGGAGGAAGAACATGGACCGATGAAGATATTCCCACCTGCCAGTTTTACCATGTGAATCTTGATAACGATTTTCCTTATCATGCCTATGGCGGACAACAGGACTGGGGCTCCGTGCGAATAGCAACCCGTTCTTATGGATCCTCTATCAGTGGCAAAGACTGGTATGTTCCCGCAGGAGGCGAAGCTGGTTACATTGTTCCAGATCCAAATGATCCAACCATTTCTTACGGCGGTGAATACGATGGCATACTTTCCATGCACGATAAAAAGAATGAACAATACAAATATGTTTCTGTGTATCCTGAAATCAATGATGGTTATGGCTCGGGTAAATAAATTCCGGTTTCACCGGACGTTTCCCATTTCATTTTCACCATGGGATGCGAAGGAGTTGTACTGCACTTCGCAAATGGTACATCGCTCCGCCAACGGTGGCATGAGCTGGGAAACCATCAGTCCTGATCTTACCAGGAACGATGTTACAAAACAACAACAGAGCGGTGGCCGATCACGCCTGATAATACAGGTGCTGAAGTGTTTGGTGATATTTTCGCATTCGCGGAATCGCCTGTAAAGCAGGGTTTGCTGTGGGCGGGAAGTGATGACGGATTGGTGCACTAAGTGCCGACGACGGAAAATCATGGACGAATGTGACGCCGAAAAATTTACCTGAATGGACTACCGTCAGCATTATTGAACCATCACACTTTGATGCGGGAACCTGTTATGTAGCTGCACATCGGTACAGGTTGGATGATCTCCATCCTTACATTTTCCGGACAATGGATTACGGGAAAAACATGGATGCTGATAACAACCGGTTTAAATGAAAATGTTTATACACGGTGTGTAAGAGAAGATCCAAATCGTAAGAATTTATTGTATGCAGGAACAGAAACAAGTGTGTACGTTTCTTTCGACAATGGCGATCATTGGCAGTCGCTTCAAATTAAATTTACCTGTTACACCGGTGCATGATCTGCAGGTGAAAAAGATTTACAGGAACTGGGATTGCAACGCACGGACGCGGGTTTTGGGTGCTCGATGATTTAACGCCGCTCTATCAGATCAATGATTCCATGGCCCACGCGAAGCAATGGTTGTATCAGCCACGTGTTGCCATTCGCATGGATGGAAAACAATTAACGGAGGAAAAAGCAGAAAAATTCATTTGCAGGAAGGAACCAATGCCCCAACGGCGTGATTGTAAACTATTATTTCAGGCAACGGCCAAAAGGTGAAATCAAGCTCGTGTTTTATAACGTGCAGGCGACAGTATCATCGTTTTTCAAATAAGAATGACAAGCATGGAAATAAGCTGAAGGGTGATGTTAAGTTTATAAAGGTCCGGAAAAGGATCCTGAAGTGCTGACCGTTGATTCAGGCATGAATCGTTTTGTGTGGGATATGAACTACCCGCATACAAGGCTTTTTGATGAAGACTGGTGGTACAACGATGCGCTCGCCGGACCAAAAGCATTGCCTGGAAACTACAGTGTGAAACTGATGACAGGTGATACATTGCTGATGCAAAAAATTTTCTATTGTGCTGAATCCGAAAGTAAATGCCACACAAGCTGATTTGCAGGCGCAGTTTGACCTGATGAAACAAGTAAATAAGGAGATGAATTCCATCACCACCAGCATTATAAAAATGCGCTGTTCGCGAACAGGCAAATGGATTCACAAACAGTTTCAGCGACAGCACAAAATCAAAGCCTGAAGGCAGTTGCGAAACCATTGCTCGATTCGCTCGAAACTATTGAAGGCACACTTATACAAGTTAAAGCCATTGCTGGCGAAGATGTGCTGCGTTTTCCCATGCAGATGATTGAACGCATGTGCACTGCAGGATTTTATCCGCTCTTGCTGATAGCCGTCCGCCTATGCAACAATATGAAGTGGTGAATGTTTTAACAGCCCGTACCAATACTTACCTGAAGCGGCTGGATGCGATTTTACTAAAGCAAGTGCAGGCATTCAATGCAGAAGTCATGAGGTTGAATTTGCCGGTAGTTGATCCGGCGCGAGGATTGAATAATGCAGGGTCATTCTTTTCGATTGTCACAAAGAAGAATCATGATGTGTTCATCGCAAATAATAATCAACCTATCAGTTTAACTTCACACCTTAATTTATCCAATTATCTCCTGCAATCAGATTACTTTTGATACAATGAACAGAAAAAGAAACGGTTCAAGACCGCGCACTACGCCGGATAAACCAAGTTTTGGCGGAGGTAAACGACAAAAGCGAACTTATCAGCGCAAGCCATTACTTCCGCGACCGACCTCTTCAGCTAATACTCCGCACGTGTCCGCAGAAACTGCAGCTATTGAAAAAGGTGTGCAGCTCAACAAGTATTTATCAAACGCAGGAATTGCAGCCGGGAGAAAATGCGAGGAATTTATTGAAGAAGGTTTAGTGACTGTAAATAATAAAGTAATCAAAGAACCCGGTTATCGCGTACAAAAAAATGACAGCGTAAAATACAAAGGAGAGAAAGTTGCTTATGGAAGAAAGTGTACATCCTGCTTAACAAACCAAAATTTCACATCACCACCACAGAAGATGACCGTGGCAGGAAAACGGTGATGGAACTCATCAATGGAGCATCTACCGAACGGTTGTTCCCGGTAGGGCGTCTCGATAGAAATACTACCGGATTGTTATTATTCAAATGACGGTGACCTCTCGCAACGGCTTACACATCCAGCAAAAAAGTAAAGAAAGTGTATGAGGTTACCCTGAACAAAAGCTGGAACTGGATGACCTGGAAAAAATTGGAAAAGGAATAGTGCTCGAAGACGGGCTTGCCACGGTAGATGAAATCGCTTACACCAACGATAAAGATAAGACTGTTGTCGGCATCGAATTGCACATTGGCAAAAACCGCATTGTGCGCCGCATTTTCGAACACCTTGGTTACACTGTGATCAAACCGGATCGTGTATTATATGCAGGACTGACGAAGAAAAGTCTGCCTCGCGGAGAATGGAGGGAACTGACGGAGAGAGAAGTGATTACTTTGGAGCATTTGGGATAATATGGTTGCTTTTTCTCAGGTATCTCTTACCTATCAATCCTCTTCACCCGAAATAATTTTCTTTATTTCTGTACTAAAATCAGGAATCATTTCAGTAGCTAATACCCATATTGACCAAAGATCAATTCCCATATAGTCATGAATTAGCTTATCTCTTAAACCTGCTATTTTTTTCCATTCAATATTTGAATGACTTGTTCTAAACGCATCAGATAAATGTTTTGTAGCCTCTCCAATAACTTCAAAATTTCTGATTACAGCATCCTGAGTTTTTTATCTCTTAAGAAATTTTCTTCATTCATAGACTGCGTGTACTCTTCTATTGATACACAACAGTCAAGGATATGTTTCAAATATGTCAGCTCCGGCTTAGCCTGCAGCATGGAGATAAACAAGATTTTTCTCGATATACGGCTTGAAGTAAGGAGACAATGATCTTTTTGGTTACCAGGTCTACTTTGGTACCCGAATGCTGTGTAGTTGCTGTTCAAGGTCAATAAGATCAAGTAAACTATAATGGGCTGTGTATCAACTAAAATATCAAGATCACTATCGTCTCTTTGATCTCCGCGCAAAAGAACCAAAACCGCCACAGAAATTGGATTTAACGATGCCAGCCTGTCAAGTATGATCTTTTGTTTGGTTTCAGATATCATACTGCAAAAGTATTTTTTTAACCGTAGGGCTTATTTGCGTATTAATTCTGCTTTCCCATTTCATTTAATCGCATCTTCATTTCAATTTGAATAGTTTATCATAGATTTTATATCACACCACCTTCACCACCACCCGCTCCTTCACCATCTCCCTCACCGCTTCCATTATTCCGTCGGCATCAAAACCACACAAATGGTGCAACTCCTTCAATGAGCCGTGTTCAATAAACTTATCAGGAATACCGAGCCTTTTAACATGCGCTGTATAATGATGCTCATTCATAAATTCTAAAATTGCACTTCCGAATCCGCCTTGCACGGCACCGTCTTCCACCGTAATGATCTTTTTGAATTTCTTAAAAACTTCATGTAAGAGATCTTCATCCAATGGTTTCACAAAACGCATGTCATAGTGTGCCGGATAAATATCATCAAGTCTCAATTCTTTACATGCTTCTACTGCAAAATTTCCGGGATGACCGATAGATAATATGCATACCTCTTCACCATTGCAGATCTGCCGGCCTTTACCAATCTCCAATTCTGTAAATGGTTTTCTCCAGTCAGCCATTACGCCTTCTCCTCTTGGATACCGAATCGAAAACGGTCCGTTATTTTTCTCCAGTTGCGCCGTGTACATCAGGTTACGCAACTCCTCTTCATTCATCGGGGCACTTACTACCATGTTGGGAAGTATGCGCATATACGCAAGATCAAAACTGCCTTGGTGCGTTACACCGTCTTCTCCCACCAAACCGCCACGATCCAGACAAAAAACCACGTGTAGCTTTTGAATAGCCACATCATGAATTACCTGATCATAGCCTCGCTGTAGAAAGGTGCTGTAGACATTGCAAATGGAATTAATCCCCTGCGTAGCAAGACCTGCTGCAAAAGTGACTGCATGTTGCTCTGCAATGCCCACATCAAACGCACGCCTCGGCATTTCTTTCATCATAATATTTAACGAAGAACCTGAAGGCATCGCAGGCGTAATGCCCATGATTTTGAGTTTTGCTTTGCCAGTTCAACAATGGTATGGCCAAACACCTCCTGATATTTTGGTGGCAATGGTTTTTCAGGAATCTTCTTAAAAATTTCGCCTGTTACTTTGTCAAACAAACCTGGTGCATGCCATTTGGTTTGATCTTGTTCGGCGAGATAATAACCCTTTCCCTTTGTAGTAATGCAATGCAATAATTTAGGTCCCGGAATGTGCTTGAGGTCTTCAAGGATTTCAGCAAGACGATTCACATTGTGTCCATCCACAGGACCAAAGTACCGCAGGTTCAGCGCTTCGAAAATATTACTGCTTTTTTGAGATCGCACTCTTGAGACTAGCTTCAATTTTAGAAAGTTGCTTTTGTGCTCCTTTGCCACCGAGCTTTCCGAACAAATTCCAGATTTCATCCCGGGTTTTATTGTAGGTCTGGGAAGTGGTGATGTCTGTTAAATACTCTTTCAGCGCGCCTACATTCGGATCAATGCTCATACAATTATCATTCAGAATAATCAACAGGTTCGAATCAGAAACGCCTGCATGATTCATGCCTTCAAAGGCCAATCCTGCTGTCATGGCTCCATCGCCGATTACCACAATGTGCTGACGATCCTTTTCTCCCTTGTACTTGCTGGCAACGGCCATTCCAACACCGGCAGAAATGGAGGTGGAAGAGTGACCCACTCCAAAAGTGTCGTATTCACTTTCGGCACGGGAAGGGAAACCTGCAATGCCTTTGAATTTTCTGTTGGTCTGAAAACGTTTTCTTCTTCCGGTCAAAATTTTATGGCCATATGCCTGGTGGCCTACATCCCAAATCAACTGGTCATAAGGTGTATTGAACACATAATGAATGGCAACAGTCATTTCCACCACACCGAGGCTGGCTCCGAAATGTCCGCCATAAACAGATACACTGTCGATGATAAACTGCCGCAATTCCTGCGAAACCTGGTGAAGTTTGTCTTTCCCGAGTTTCCTGAGATCAGCCGGATAATTGATCTCCGACAACAATTCGCCTGCTTGAATTTCCATTTAGTGTGAATAAATGAGGTGGTAAAATTAATGATTACTTCAATAATATCAGGTTTGATACGTTTCAAATGCCTGATTGGCAACGATTTTGACCAGCAACCTTTATTTATTTATCAGGCAACACGTGTTCCGGCTACTGTGGATATTTAGAAAGTGTTTAAATGGCAATGCTAACAATTGAAGGCTAATTTTGTTTTTCATTTTTTAAGATGACTGAAGCACCAACAACATACGAAATAAAATTACCTCAGTTTGAAGGTCCTTTCGACCTGCTGCTCTTTTTTATTGAGCGCGACGAACTGGATATCTACAATATTCCTATTGCGCGCATCACGCAGGATTTTTTGAATTACATTCATAAGCTAAGCGTAATGAATATTGAGCTGGCCAGCGAATTTATTGTTGTGGCGGCCACACTCATGCGCATCAAGGCAAAAATGCTGTTACCACGAAAAGAGGTGGACGAAAAAGGTCAGGAAATAGACCCACGACTGGAATTGGTGCAGCAACTGCTTGAATACAAACGTTATAAAGAAGTGCTGGATGATCTGCGCTTGTTAGAAGATGAGAGGAGCAAACAATTCGAGCGTGGTAATATAGTAAGCGAGCTAAAAGCGATTTCTGAAACATGGACCGGCGAAGCGGAACTGCATACGCTTACACTTTTCAAATTATTGAAAGCATTTGAAAAGTGATGCGGAAGCTGGAAGAAGAAAAAACAGGCCCGTTCACAGGATCATTTCATTTCCATATACTATTGAAGGACAGAAAGAATACGTTACAAAATTGATGGAGACGGAACATGATGTTCCATTTTCGCGTCTGTTTGAAATATGCACCAATCGCATCCACGCTATCTTCACCTTCCTTGCATTACTTGAAATGAGTCAGCAGAAACTGATTCTGATTCAGTCGGGAATGGGTTTCAACAATTTCTGGATCAATAAGGCAGCTTAACCGGACTTCAAAAAACTGAAAGTGCGTGAAGATTTCAGTGGTCCGTCTATCACCTGAATATAATAAACAGCAGGCGTCAGTTTTCCCGTTTCCATTTTATGATAGGAACCAGCTCAGTATAAAATGCCCTTACTTCTCAGGTGGGTTGAATATATTTAAAATTAAACGCGATTAATAATATTCTTTATGGTTCCAGCCGTTCCATTCCCCCATTCACCTTTTGCAAGATTTCTATAAAGAATACGATCATGCATACGACTCGGCCGGCCTTGCCAGAACTCGACACAAACAGGTTTTACGCGATAGCCACCCCAATGCGGAGGCTTTGGAATTTTACCATGCTTGAAACGTTCCGCATAAAACTGGAAGGTTTCCTTCAGCCATGATTGACCGGCCACTACCATGCTTTGCGGTGACGCCCATGCCCCGATCTTGCTTCCTTCAGGGCGGCTGTCGAAATAATCAATGCTTTCTTTAAGCGATATCTTTTCAGCCACACCATTGATGCGTACCTGCCGTTCCAGTTCCTTCCAAAAAAACAGTAAGCAACAATTGGAATTTTGTGCAAGCTGCTCACTTTTAGCGCTGTTATAATTCGTGAAAAAAACAAAACCATTTTCATCAAAGGCTTTCAACAATACAATTCTTGCATCCACCAATCCATCAACAGTGCTTGTAGCCAACGTCATCGCATTCATCTCCTCAATATTCGAATGCTCCGCATCTTCCCACCATTTTTGAAATTGCAAAAAAGGCGTGGCTGCCATGTCTTCTTCGTTGAGAGAATTCATTGCATACTCTTTTCGCAATTGCGAAATTTCTTCCGGTTTCATAAAGCTCAATTTATTGCCGTGTGAAGATGATCAATATCAGGATACTGCCTTTAATTGTTGCTGGAGCAGTGCCGCTCCTTTTTCCAGTGCCTGTCTGTTGATGTCGAGCAGGTGGTGATATTTTTCCGGTAATACTTTCTTCAAGGCTTCCAGAATGGAATCTGTTTTCACAATGGGCTTGAGATGCAGATAAGCGCCCAACATGATCATGTTCATGATTTTCGCATTCTTCATCATCAATGCTTCCGTGGATGCAGGAATGCCAATGATTTCAATGTCAGTTCTATTGGCCGGCTTGAAAATATTGCCTGATTCATACAGCAGTAATCCTCCTTTTTTCACCCTCGGAGCAAATTTATCCATAGAGGGCTGATTCAGCACAAGTGCGGAATCGAACAAGGAGATGATGGGCGAACTTATTTTATTATCTGAAATAATAGTGATACAATTTGCTGTACCGCCTCTCATTTCAGGACCATAAGAAGGCATCCATGAAATCTCTTTGTTTTCAATCATTCCTGCATACGCCAGTGTCATGCCCAACGACAAAACACCCTGTCCACCAAATCCTGCAACTACCAGTTCTTCTAACATGATTATTTTCCCTCCAGATTATTTTTTAACTCCTCCGGCTTTGGCAATTTAATATCACCTAACGGAAACGTTTTGATCATTTCTTCATCAATAAATTTTGACGCTTCTATCGGTGTCATCTTCCAATTGGACGGACAATTACCGATTATTTCAACCAGGCAGGTTCCTTTATGCAGTTGTTGATAGTTGAATGCCTGCTGCAAAGCTTTTTTCGTGCGACGCACTCCGTTCGCGCTGTTGACGGCCTGACGTGTTACAAAAAAAGCGCCGGGCAGATTCGACATCAGTTCAGCAACTTTAATGGGTGCACCATAATAGCCAACGTCTCTTCCATCCGGGCTCGTTGTAGTTTTCATTCCCGCCAGTGTGGTTGGTGCCATTTGTCCGCTGGTCATTCCATACACGGCATTGTTCATGAAAACGATCAGTATATTTTCTCCACGATTGATGGCATGCAATGTTTCTGCGATACCAATCGCGGCAAGATCACCATCTCCCTGATAGGTGAATACATATTTATCAGGCATCAGTCTTTTGATGGCTGTGGCTACGGCAGCGGCTCTTCCATGTGCAGCTTCCTGCATATCAATATCCATATAGTCATACGCGAAAACAGAGCAACCAACAGGTGCCACGCCAATAGTTTTTTCCTGAATGCCCATTTCTTCCACCACTTCCATAATCAGTTTGTGCACCAGGCTGTGCGCGCATCCGGGACAGTAATGCATGTTCACATCCAGCAAAGTTGCCGGCCGGTGATACACCATTTCATATTCTTCTTCCTGGCATTCAGGTGATTTTATTTCCAGCATTGTTTCAGGCAAAACAAGTTCTTCAGTTTGCATGGCGCTTCAGAATTAATTTTTCAAGATGTTGAACAACTTCTTCCGGTGTTGGCAGCATGCCACCGAGTCGTCCATAAAATTCAACCGGTACTGTTCCATTCACTGCAAGTCTTACATCTTCTACCATCTGTCCGCTGTTGAGTTCAACGCTCAACATTAATTTCATTTGTGCAGCCAGCTCATATAATCTTTGGGTTGGAAACGGATACAAGGTAACAGGCCGAAGTAAACCCACTTTTAGGCCGTTGTCTTTTGCAATGTCCATTGCCTTCATGCAAATTCTTGCACTTAATCCGTAGGCAACAAAAAGGTATTCTGCATTTTCAGTATTGTATTCTTCAAACCTTACTTCCTGTTCACGAATAGTTTTATACTTCGCCTCCAGCTTTAGATTATGCTGCTCCATTTTTTCCGGTTGAATATGCAATGATGTGATAAAATTGCGGGCGCGTGTTTTCGGTTTGCCGGTGGTTGCCCATGATTTATCAACTTCAGGAATAGCATATGACTTGAAATGTACTTTTTCCATCATCTGTCCGATAGCACCATCTGACAATATCAGCACGGGATTCCTGTATTTTTCCGCGAGATCAAATCCGAGGTAAACAAAATCAGCCATCTCCTGCACCGAAGAAGGAGCCAGCACAATCATTTTATAATCACCATGCCCGCCACCCTTTACAGATTGGAAATAATCACCCTGACCAGGTTGAATAGTTCCTAATCCGGGACCTGCACGGTTTACATTTACAATCAAACAAGGTAACTCCGCTCCTGCCATGTATGAAATGCCCTCTTGCATAAGACTGATGCCAGGCGATGAAGAAGAAGTCATGGCACGAAAACCCGCACCGGCTGCTCCATACACCATGTTAATAGAAGCCACTTCACTCTCTGCCTGCAATACAATCCTGTTGTGCCTGGGCATTTCCCTGGCAAGGTATTCCAGCACCTCTGATTGTGGGGTGATAGGATACCCAAAGTATGCATCGCAACCGGCCTGAATAGCAGCTTCGGCCATTGCTTCATTGCCTTTCATTAATCTTGGTTCAGTCATACAGCTTTTATTTTGAAGTAACGGTCATGGAATGTATCTGTTCGCGGATATCGGGAGGTGTGATATCAACAGGTTTCTTTTTGGGATGCGTGCGGTAAACAGTAATTACCGCATCCGGACAAACCAATGCACAATTAACACAACCGGTACAAACATCATTGTTGGCTACGATGTACCGGTATCCTTTTATATTAATGGTTTCAGAAAGTTTTAAAGCATTTTCTTTACAAGCAACAGTGCAGAGTTCACATCCTTTGCATTTCTGAATATCAATCTTAACCCTTCCTTTCACCTTTCTTTCTTTAACCTTCGAAGTTTTATCCAATAATTCTTCCATGGTCAATTTTCTGTTAATGCAATCGTAAAATTCGAATCTTCACCCGACTGTTTTTATGCCAGTTGTCATAGGTGAATATGATAAATGTCAGCAGGTGAAAGTTGATTGATCATAGCGAATCCGGCAAAACAGGTACGTTATTCTTATCAACTGTTGCATTCAGGATCAAATGAAAATCGAGGGAAGATGGATTCAGAAAACAATCAGTACCATAGCCTGAAAGTCGTAAACAATAAAGCTTTTGCGATAAAAAAAAGTTCTTTGATTATTCATCAACCGTAATGCTCAACACCTTCAACTCTTTTCCCTTTATTATTTGAAGAACATTGCTGTTGCATTTCGGACAGCAATTGCCATATTCATGAAATGGAAAAATAGTATGGCACTCATTGCAAATTGCTTCTCCCGGAATTATTTCAATATTCAGCTCCGCATCTTTGAGCAACGTATCATCCCTGATCACGGAAAAAGCAAATGCCAGTGCTTCTGTTTCAATACCGCTCAATGCTCCAATCTGAATATTGATAGCTGAAACAACACTCTTGTCATTTCCAGGTGCCGCATTTTCAGCAATGGACAAAATGGAATATGCAATGGAAAGTTCGTGCATGTTGTTGAAGATTTTTTTACAGCAACATTAAGTAACAGTCTTACTTTCTTCCTCTTTTTTTGCAGCAACAACTTTCTCCGCAGCCCGTCTTTTCTTTTCAGCAGCATACGCGATCCTGCTTTCCAGTGCTTCATCAAATAATCTATTCCAATTGTTGTTGATGTCCGATTCCTTAACCGCAAAATTTGCGGGTTCATTGGATTGAAAAATTGCACCTTCTTTAGGACAGGCGCGTACACATTCTCCGCAATAAATGCAAACGGCACGGCTGAAATGATAAGTTTGCTTTCCTTCCAAATCCTGAGAAAACACAATAGCGCCCGGCGGACATACCATTTCACACCGACGGCACCATATGCACAGGTCTTCATTAAAGCCGATCAAACCGCGGTAATCATCCGGAAGAAAAGTTTTCTCCGAAGGATATTTTACCGTTACCGGTTTCCTGAAAATATTCAACAACGCTTTAAAGAATGATTTCATTTTAAACTATTTACTTTCCTGTGCCTAAAAAAATTAATCTTCACGTCATCTTGCTGTACAGGACAAACAAGGATCAAAAGAAGCAATGATTGCAGGTGCGCTTCCGTATTCATTTCCATTCAACGCTTCCACCATGGCAGCCACATTCGAGAACGTAGGTGCCTTTATTTTTAAGCGTTCAAGTACCTGTGTTTTATTACCTTTTGCATAGTAAAACAATTCACCTCTTGGCGCTTCAATTCTTGCCACTGCTTCACCATCCGGAAAAGCTTTTGTTTCAGTAACCAATGGAGATTCAGGCAAGCCATGTATGATATTCTCAATGATGCGTTTGGAAATGTAGAGTTCGCGCAATCTTAAAATGTTTCTTGCATAGGCATCGCCACCGGTTTCTGTTATCATTTCAAATCCCACTTCTTTCCAGGGAAGCAGGTCTTCTGTTTCATTGCGTACATCAACAGCTAACCCTGCAGCTCTGGCAAAGGGACCTACCACATTTAACCGCATAGCATCAGCTCTTGTGATAGCGCCTGCATTTTTATTTTTTAATGAAAGCGTCCAGTTATTTTTATAGATGTCCATCAGTTCATCCAGTTGCGGCAGAAAAATTTTCAAGCGTTTTAAAATGATCTCCGCTACCATGGGTTTGAGGTCGCGCGTTACACCACCAACAATCGAGAAATCATATTGAATACGATTGCCACAAACGGCTTCTAACAACTCCATTACAAACTCCCGGTACTGCATGGTTTTCATAAACAATGCTTCGTATCCTGAATTTTCTGCTACGTGGCTTAAGCACAAGAGATGTGAGTGAATGCGATCCATTTCAATCACCAGCATTCTTAAATATTTCGCACGCCGTGGAATTTCAATCTTCACCAACTTCTCTGCAACCTGCGAGTACGCTGTTGAATGAGAAATGGAACACAGTCCGCAAACCCTTCCCACTACAAAACTCACCTGACGAAATTTAAACTTTGAACAACAGGCAGCTTCAATACCACGGTGCACATAAAACAGGTTGGCCTGAGTGTCAACAATTCTTTCATTTTCAGTGGTGAACTTAAAATGAAGCGGCTCCAGCAACGAAATATGCTGAGCGCCCAACGGTATTTCATATTGCTTTCCCATAATTATTTTTTTTTCTTAATGGTCCGCTTTCACTATCTGATTCCAGGACAAAGCCTTTGGTGGTATGCTCAATCTTTATATTCATCAAATCCACCAATTCTGATTCAGCAACCCATGCAGATGCTACAATTTCACGAAGGTCCGGTATCTCAGCATCAGGTGATATCAATGCATAAAAAGTGGTAACCTCACAGGGAAAAGCGTAATCGCAGAAAAACCACTGCACTTCCATTTTTTCGCCGAGGTCAACGGCATTCATCACTATAAAATGATTTAATTCCGGGTTGTAAAATTGGCGGATATCATTTTTTAAATTTTCCAGCGATGTTTCAATTTTTTTCATGACTCATTGAGGTTGAATGATAGCAGCTGCCGTGTTTCTCCTGTTCAATTGGGTTCCTTCATTCACGGGTTGATTTTTCAATTGCACAGTTTCTTCCATCGCTTTAGTTTTTTTCTCCAGAATGCTCAATGCCTCCACAACACCATCAATAATCTGTTCGGGTCTTGCACCACATCCACATACATACACATCAACAGGAATAAACTGATCAACACCACCTTCACAGTTGTACATGTCTCTGAATACGCCACCGCTGCAAGCACAAACACCACAACAAACAACCACTTTAGGCTCCGGCATTTGCGAATAGATTTCCACGAGCCGTTCACGGGAGCGTTTGGTAACAGGACCGGTAACGAGCAGGATGTCGGACTGTTTGGGATTGCCTGTATTGATCATTCCAAACCGTTCAATATCATACTTGGGTGCAAGGCAGGCAAGTATTTCTATGTCGCAGCCATTGCATCCGCCCGCATTGTAATGCAGAATCCACGGTGATTTTTTTCTGAAAGCAGACAACTTCATAGCAAGATGTTAATGATTAAATTGACGAATGCAAGAGAGAAAGAAACAGCGAGTGAAAAACGCAGCATTTGTTTGTAATTCACTCTTGCTGTTGAATTGTCCAGCGCGTTGGTGAAAAAGAAAACGAAGCCGATCAATGCAATTCCAAGTGTCACATTACTTCCCGCAAAAAGGTAAACGAGCGTGTAACAAAAAATATAATCAAGCCATTTTGCCGTAAACACCGCTTCATAGAAAATGCCGGAAAACTCAAGTTCCACGCCGCCGGTAATTTCCTGGTGCGCATCAGCTACATCAAAGGGAGATTTTTTCATTTTGATGGGTAGAATTAACAACAGCGCAATAAAAGCCAAGGGCATTTTAAAGAGCAATGGCGCCGGGTAACTGAATACAGATGCAGCAGTAAAGCTTCCCGTGAGCATAAAAATGGAAACTGCAATAACTATCAAAACAGGTTCATACGCCAGCACACTGATGGCAGTTCTATTGGCTCCCAGATGGCTGAATACCGATCTTGTGCTGAAACCTGCCAGTATCAACAGCGAAGTGGATAAAAGATGGAGAAAGATGACCAAAATCAAATCACCACCGAGCAAGAGCACTGCCAATGCAAACCACAATGAAATAAAATGCATGAGGCCAAGAAACGCATGTGATGAATGCACCATCATTTTTCTTTTATCAGCCAGTTTAAGAAAATCATAGAAGGGTTGAAACAAGGGTGGACCAATTCTCCGTTGCATACGGGCCCTGATAATTCTTTCAAATCCCACGATCAGTCCGCCAATCACGGGAGCAAAAACTATCAATAAAATCCGCATCCATAAATCATTCATCACGATTCAATTTTTGTCGTTCTAATTAATTCATCATCTTCTTTTTAAAAAACTGCAACAATTATTAATGCAACAAAAAACAAAACACCAACTGCTGAAAAGTACCTTGTCACTTGATCAGTTGAAAAATAGAAGGAAGAAAATGAGTAGTCTATTTTTTCACCGCACGTATACTCTTTCACCCTGTCAACATTGTTGAAACGTATAAACATAGCTGCAACGATGGTTCCGGGCAGCAGGAAAAATGCGATCAGTAATGGCAGAAGTGGTAAGGTGATGGCGCCGATCTGCAAATTCCATCCTGTGATTACAACGGCCAGAGAAGTTCCGAGAATTTCATTTGTAACCGGTACGAAACAATTAATCAACAACAATGGCAGACTTAGAGTACTTGCTATCGTTAATCCCATCAGAAACCAGATTGTGCCCGAATACACCACACCGGTTTTTTCGAACCTGATTTTATCCCTGACGCCGGAACGGGCAATCAACAAACCCAACACTTTAAAATATAATAGGGATAGAATGGCACCGCCGCAGGCAACCGCTACGATAATGCAGGCACCAAAAAGTTTCGTGCTGCTGGCAAATGCACCGAGTGTTTCAATGCTCAGCCACTTACCCATAAATACACCAAATGGCGGAATCAGCAATGACATGAAACCAATCGTCAGTACCAAAGAGGTGAACGGTCCCGTTTCACCAAGTCTATCCATATCAGAAGCCAGTTTAAAATGAAAAACTCTTTCCAGAATGCCGGCATTGAGAAACAACATGCTTTTGGAAATACCATGAAACATAATCAGTGTTAATGCTGCCACCATGGTGAGCGGCGATCCGATAGCGCTCATCATTATCATCAGTGCGAGCAACGCGATGGTAGAATGTGCGAGAATTCTTTTGAAATTATCCTGCGCTAATGCTTCGATGCCTGCTGCAACAAACACAAAACCGGTAAGCGCGATCACAACCATTGCAACCGGTGTATCCTTTAATGCAGGAGAAAGGCGCAATATCATAAAGGGCGCAATTTTTACCATGGTTGAAGAATGCAGCAAAGCACTTACAGGCGTTGGTGCAACCATTGCTCCGAGCAACCATTTGCTGAAGGGCATTTGCGCTCCTTTCACCAATGCTGCTATGCATAACAAAGCAAGCGGCAACAAAATACCTGCAGCAGATGCATGGGCAAGCAGGTTGGTGAAAGTGATAGCGCCATATCCGTTAGCAGTAATGAAACAGATCGCAACTAAAATGGCCAGCCCTCCAAGCTGATTCATCCATAGCGCTGTAAATGCATTCGCGATAGCTACTTCATCCTTTCTGAAACTGATAAAGAGAAAAGAAGCAAGCGTGGTCAACTCAAAAAAGAGAAAGAAATATTCAAGGTTGTCGGTAGAAACAAGCAAGTTCATTACAGCGATGAACCAGAACAGGATGGAGAGAAAATATTTTCTGCGGAATGGACTGCAATCCTCCTCTTCAATATAGCGAAGTGAATAAATTGCAATCACACCGCTGATAATATTGATCAGCAGAAACATGAATGCACTGAGTTTGTCGACCATAAATTGTTCGGTATCCTGGACCGGCAGCACCATTATCAGATACAATACTGTCCCTAATTGCGCAATGGTGAGAAGGCCAACAAGCCAGTTTTTTCTTTGAAGCGCTAACCAGCCAAAAAACAACAGCAACAAAATGTCGAATGCGGTTACCACTTCATTCAGGTACGGTGCGACACTGAAAAAATAAGTATCCTGAATATTGCAAAACAGGTAAAGCGATAAAGCAGCCAGTAGCAATGAAGTGATCGTAATTAATATCCGTGCAATTCCTGAAGGCAAAATCAAAAGCAATCCGCTGACAATTACAGGAACGATAAATAAGCTATTGAGACTGAGTTGCATAAACCACGAGTCCTTGAGATAACAGGGACTGGCAATATTAAATGCAGCGTATAGTATTGATTATGACACTCATCAGATAGCTGCATGAGAAATATCATGCAAATAACTTTATACGGGAAGTACAAACTTAACGGTGAGTATATTGATCATCAACCGCATGCTGTTATGCCTGCAAAAATTATGGGTTAATATAGAAAAGGTCACGCATGAACGTGACCTTTTATTCTCTGCAACTTATTCTCCAAGTGCAGTCTTCAGTTTTGCAAGATCCAACTTATTGGCAAAAGCCAGTTCATCCTGCTCTGTAGCAAATCCATTTGCTTTAATAGTGATTAATGTCTGACTTAACGGAATCTGAATTTCACTTGACCGTATTTGTTTGCTGGTTCCTTTATCATCATAAGCTTCTTCCATTTCTGATTTCAGAATGGCCCGTTGTGTTCCTACTCTCACGCTTTTATAGTCAGGGCCCATCATGCTCGGATTACTCAGATACATGTTCATGCTCGTGAGCAAAGGAGAATTTGCCAGCATCTGTATCTCCGCATCGTTGTCTTTATTTGCAGGATTCTTGTATTTCTGGTTGATGGTGAGTCCTCCGCCAATCATTCCCATGGCACCGGTATTGATTTCCGCCTCTCCGTCTTTCTTCAGGCCATTGATTTCTTCAGGCAGCGACTTTGCAATGTCTTTAGCGATCAACATGTTGAGATCGTTAATGGCATCCTGCAGACTTAGTTGTGCCTGTTTGTATTCCTTCTTTGTCAGGAAATCCTGTGCTTCTTTGATAAATGTTTCAGCCTGACTTTGACCAAATACATTTACGCTCAGAAGGAATGCGAATAGAAAAAGAGCATTTGCTTTCATTTTGCTTTGATTTTGATTGATGAAAAATAGAATTACTTAAGGGCGTTGCTTCTATCGGTTATTAAATTTTCGAATTCAAACGGAAGTGTTTCCCTTTAAGATTCCAAAATTACCAAAACAAGTTTTACGAAGGCAGAAAATTATTTTTAGCTATTGAACCGGATTTTTGATTTTAAATATTCCACTCAATAACAAATCAGTCATTGACCTCTGAATAATAACTTCAAGCCACCCATACCAATAATAAATTCTTAAAGCGATTTTATCATTGCAATCAGATTGTCTTGTGGAGAGCAATCGAATTTGTCCGTGCGAACATTGGTATGTGTCCAGAGTCCGGGCTTTCCCGCCAGTGCATCTTTGTTTAAGAGGAAGGCATCATTGCCTTTATTCTGATTCAGTAAAGGCTGCAGCCCGCTTTTTAAATCAATGTTGAACCGGGCAGCCAGATCGAGCAGCAATTCTTTTATTGCAGCCAATTGTTTATCGGAATATTTATGATACAATTTATATCCCTGGAAAGGTTTAGCCAATTCAACCACCATTTCTTTCGGAACAGGTTTGTTCACGTAATTAAGTAACATTCCATTCGCTGATTTTGTGATCGGGCCGTAATTGCAGATTTCAATACCAATAGATTCTTTATTTAGTTGTGCATTGTTCGCTGCTGTGGTGCCTAAGTGATGCGCCCATTTTTCCTCCGGAAAACATTTACAAATTACACCATCCCATTTGCCATCCTTATCAGTGGTAGAGATTCCGCCAATCACAAATGCGGTTGCAACGCGCAGTTGTTCTCCTTTTTTACTCTTATCAGCATTCCATCCGGCAACGGTCCAGTCAGGGCGATTGCCACCTGCAGTATGGTGGAGGTAAATTGTTTTCTTCTTCACTACTTCTTCGTAGTACTCGCCTTTGTTGAGTGGAAGCAGGGTCATTTTTACCATGGTGTTGAATTTAGTTTTTGGACTCGTTTTTTGTTGTGCTGACGCTTTAAGCCCGACGGGTAATCTAATGGAATAAAGATAATAGTTAATCTGAATGAAATAAATGAGTTTCTAAAAGTCCTGCTTCGGAAAATTTAAAAATCGGGAATGAGGCGTAAAATCAATGTTGTCTTTCTGAATTTTGGAATGTCTGCTTCCATTTAATATTTCTCACGCTGTCTTGCAATTTCTTTATCCGTTTTAACAGCGCATCAAACTTTTTCGCTTCACCGTAAATCATGTTTGCAGTCATTGCTTCATAAGCTATGGGAGGTAAGCCGCTCCGTTCACTGACCTGTTTGAGAATTTCAATTCTCCGTTCTCCTGTTAATTTCAGCCACTCCGGTTTCATTTGATTGCGCTCATTAAAATTTTGTGAATCCATGCAGGTGCAAGTTTCGCATCATTTATCAGGGTTACCTTTTTTTCCCTTTTCAGAATTGCTTTTATTTTTTCAACCGTGCTTTTGTCAATATTTTTTTTACCGATTGTTTTCAATGCCTGAATCACCAATCCGCTTAATTCTCCTTTTACCAGCAAATTTTTCGGTCCGGTTCTTTTGAAAGTGATAGTGCGTTTTCCAACCCTGATACTGCGTGATGCGCCATCTGTGAGGAACACTGCCTTCAATGGAACCTGCGTTGATAAACCAAGCTTATTCAGCGCCTGTATTCCTGTAGGAATTATTCTCGCGTGGTCCCTTTTTGCAATTGCTGCTGCAACATCTTCTGTGGCCGGATACAGTATGCCCAATTCCTTATCTGTTTTTGGATATAAATAAATTCCGAATGCAAGACGAATTAGTACACCTTTTTCTTTCAACCTGAAAAGCGCTTTGTTGATGCTCTCTCTGCTGCCGATGTCCAAAAAATCATCGGCAAAAAGAATCCATCCTTTGGCAGTGCCTTCTAATTTTTTCGCTACGCTGTTTTCAATAATTGTGCGCTCCATCGTTTTAAATTCGTCCGAAATATAGCAAATATTTCGGACAGCAAAATACTACTTAAGGCGCAAAAGCGTCAGAAGCGCACCATCAACATTAGTCAACAAAAAATTCTTATGCATAATCTATGTTCTACTTTTTTGTCGTCAGCGTTGATGTCAATTCCTTTTGAATTTATGTCAAGCGATTTAATTACTTAGCCGCTTATTTTCAGATGCTCGTGCAATATTTTTACGGTGTTGCTTTCGTCAAGCATTTTGAATATTGTCTGTCAACTTTTGTTGGAATCGTTTTATGTCGTCAAGTAGTAAAGTTGTTCTTGCATATTTTTCAAAGTTTGTGTTAAGTGGTAAGGTCGCTGTTACCTTTCTTTAAATTGCAACCCTAAAACAAAGCCACTCCGTCAATTATCCTCACACCTTCTTCGACCATTCCGTACCATTCCTATCATCATCATCAGGTATCGGCGGTGGAAATCCTTTGATTTTATAAGACCATAGCCGCGCCTTTCTCGCAATTTCAGAATGCGCACGCATATAGTTAACAGAGTTGTAATCATAGATGGATTTTGCGGGTATACGGCCTAACGACTTTGGCATGTTGTTGAGTGAAAAAGTAGTGCGCAGGCTTTCATTCCAATCCAGCGTAGCATCAATAGCTACCACCGCAAGGTCCTGCCAGGGATACACTGCCTCATCCCACGGAAGCATGTTGTTAAAAACTTCAGCAGGCTCATCATCACTTGCTGTCCGCAGTTGAATTTGCATCAGGTATTTTGCGCCTTGTGTCTTTACACGTTCCGCATATTCATCTTTCAGAAAATTTCTTCCTCTTGTTTCATGCGGTAATATTCTTGCATTAGCTATATCCCATTCACTCGGATCACCATAGAGACCTGTCTCCGGCTCACCACTATACGGTGTCACTTTATATTTTGCATAACGTGTTATACCGTCTTTGCCGATAAAATAGAAAGGTGTTTTGCTGTAGTAGTGAATGTTTTCGTAGGACGAAACATCTCGTCTCAAAGTAATCACTGCACCTTTGTAACACATCGGATATTTCCGGTACAGCTCCTGGTATTGAACGCCCCATTGCACTTTACGAAGCGAAGCGAATTTTAGAAAACTCACTGCTGACCAGAACAAACTGATTTGCCCGGAATTACATTCGAGGTCGAACGGACTGTCCCAATGATTATCAGAGAATTTGATCGAGCATCCGAACACATCATTCATGGCATCATCCATAAAAGAAACCATGGCATGACGGATGCGCGCCGGAAATTCTTTGCCGGCCTGGAAGAAATCATGTGGTGGAAATTGAGGATGGTCAACGATGCGTACCTTGCCTGTCCCCGCAATTCCATTGTTATGCGACATGCGCATGCGCTTTTTGAGACTTATAAAAATTGCGATGGCCCATGCGAACGTTGTTGCCGACATCCACAATACAAAATGATCAAGCCTGGCACCGAACCAATTCAGTATGATGCCGCCAAAAGAAAATTTTTTCTTACTCATAATGTCTTTGTTTCAAGTGAAGCAACGTTTTCAAAAAATGCTGAGAAGTATTGCTTTCTAAAATCGGATGCAGTATTCCAAAAAAAAATTCCTGAGCTGCAATCAAATAAAAGGCAGTTCTAAAAATTGATCCGTCGTTTTAAATGTTGGTTCGTGAAGCCACTTGCGTGATGTCAAATTTCAATGCATCAAAAGCATCTTTTTTAGCCAGCAGCATTTCTACAAAATGCGGATCAATGTCTCCTTCTTCATCGTTGACAATAAATCCGTAACCGGTTCGCGAAAGTAAATTGCTGAACCACATCATCTGTGTGCTGCGTGTTAAATCAGGTGCAATGCTCAGATCAGATTCAGGCGCCATGATGCCGCTTTCCTTTTCACCGAAGCGCAAACCCAGACAACTGTACAGCACCTCACCAATGTCTTCATACTGGTGTTTATTCACCCAGGTATGAATGAGGGTGGCTGTCATAATAATGTATTTGCAGATATCACGGAGGTTTTGCAATTCCTCCGGTTTACCCGGATCGAATACTTCGGATGAACAAATGGGTGAAACCACCTTCACTTCGCCGTTAAAAATGCTGCGCGTAAGAGAGAGGTCAAGCCGGAACTCTGCCGTAAGGTATTCCATACGCCGTTCAGTGAACGCTCTTTCCTCAGCAGAAAGCTTGTCGAGGTCAACAGTGGAATGAAACAACGGAACCGCATGCTCCACAAGATCGTTGGAGAAGCGGTAAATAGCGCTCCAGCCTTTTTTTATGCCTTCGAGATTTTCATTAATAAAGTGATCTACAAATTCCGATACTATATCATAAAAAATCTTTTCAATTTTTGCATACCGGTGTGCCGGCGAAATTTCTGCCATCGGCTTCCATCCCTTCCAATCCTGGAATCCCAATACATCACGGGCGCGCAACCAGGAACTTTCAGGTGGCATAGCAGTGGCTGTAGCGATGTAACCTTTAATTAAAATATCATCAGCGGTATTGTTGATCAGTGAAACAGCTTTGGTATGCGGAATAAGTAGCGAAGCAATCGGATTGTGCCGAAGGTTCCGTCGTATCGCAATGGAATATTGTTCCGTGTTTAGATGTGTGCCGGAAAGATGCTGATCTAACTCAGCACACAATGCGGCAGTAACACGTGACACTCTTTTCGCCTGCAGCCATTTTTCGCCATTGGCAGGCGTGAAAACATGCTTCTGCCATGGATCATTATTAAGAGCATTCAACGGACCTGTGAGATGAATTTCTATGGGAAGCGGTAAATGATCTTCATCAAGTCTGAATTTTATTTCTGCAGTTGGAAATGCGATGTCGTCATTCACCGGATAATGGCAGGAACCAAAATATTTCGCCCAGTAGTGTTCAGGGTTTTCCTTATCAGGAATAAAGGTCGCCATGTTCATTCCGTTCATCATCCGTTCGCCGAACCATTCATCGCTTCTTGTATAGCCCGGAATTCTTTTTTCAATGCAAACCGTAAGATTTTCAGGATAATCCTGCTGAATTTCATGAAGGGAGATAGACTCCGGATCTCTTTTGATCTGCATCAAATGTTTAACCTTGGTGAGTTCAATAGGAATAATCTGCTCACCCAGCGTTTCTATTCTGCCTTCCGCATAATGTTCCGGCGCATCTTTTCCCTGATCTTTCATGTATGCACGTGGCACGGTTGTATCATCGCGGTATTCCCAATAGGAAAGCGGGATGGTACGCAGGTTGTACGCCATACCGATAAATTCTTTCTTCGAAATTTTAATGGTTTTAATCAGGTCATGCTTCGCAACCAGCTTATCATTTTCCAAAACAATATGCGTGGTCTGATAAATTTCAAAGCGCGTGTATTTACGGTTACTCCATGCCCGCGCTGCCCGCAAATCGAAGGGCAACTTAAACATTCCTTCATTATCAGTATGCCCTTCACTCAGTTTGCGCCACTGATACAATCTTGTACGTGCCCAGAACTCAACATGCAGGAGCCGTATTGGAATTTCTTTGTCAATGTGAATTTTTCCAAATAATACTTTCTGCTTTTTCGCAAATACGATTTTACCCACGAGCGAATCATCCATGTGCGAACCATAAATTTTTTCTCTTCTCGGAAAAATCTTCTTCCACAACTTTTGCAATCCGTCTTTGAACTTGTGATAGGCAACAAAAAGTTTTTCAAGCAAAATGGTAAGCTTGCTTGAAATGATTCTTGAACGGCCCGCCTGCAGGTGATTGACATGGCCGAGCTTGGGTAGGAAAAAACTGCCTTCATGATTATAAACAATCCTTGTTTTCTCAAAACACTCGTCAACAATTTTTTGAATTTCAGCCTTATCCATAGCTATTCGAAATTTATTTTTATTGTTTTGCCAGAAATGCATCCGGAACTAAAAGAGAATTGCAGCGCCATTTGTTCAGCGTGAGTATGCTCCGGTTTTGCCACAACCAATCAGCTTTAGCCCTTCGTTCTTCCCTCCACAAAATACATATCAACTTCCCCTTTATTCTTCGCTTCCACTTTTCCACGGTAGGTACAAGAGAATTTGCTTTTGATCAGCTCATAGGTGTCGCCTGAAACATTCACTTTTCGTATCGCACCGCTTGATTCCATTCTTTTAGCAGTGTTCACGGTGTCGCCCCAAATATCGAAAGCGAACTTTCTGGAGCCTACCACTCCCGCAACCAATGGTCCGCTGTGCAATCCGATTCTAACTTCGAAATAAGGTTTATTCAATTTCAAATTGTCCTCTCTGCGCTGATTCATCCACGCATGAATTTCGTGTGCCGCGTTAACGGCAACTTCAGCATGGGCGGCGTTCACCACCGGCAAGCCGGCCACACACAAATACGAGTCGCCGATTGTTTTGATCTTTTCAATACCATACTTACCTGTTATTTCATCAAATGCACTGAAACACTTATCGAGCTCTTCTACCAAAACGTCAGGCGAAAGCCGTTGGGAATGAAGGGTGAATCCTTCAAAGTCAGTGAACATTACCGTAGCGCTTTCAAACTTCCGTGGCTTGGTTTTCCCTTCCCGTTTCAATTCCTCCGCGGTTTCCACCGGAAGAATATTATACAACAGGTCATCTGATTTCTTTTTTTCTGTTGCCAGCTCAGCCGTGCGGTCTTTTACTTTTTGCTCCATTTGATCATACAATACTGCATTGTCAATGGAGACGGCAATCTGACCGGAAAGAAGTGTGAGCAAATCAATCCGCTCCTGCGAGAAAGCATGCGTGGCAAGATCATTTTCGAGATAAAGAATGCCAATGAGTTTTCCCTGGTTGATGATGGGAATAGCGAGAATTGATTTAGTGCCATTTTGTTGGATAAAAGGATCCTTTTCAAACCGCGGATCATCAACAGCGTCATGCACCACGATACTTTCATGTGTGCGTTTTACAAATTTGACCACGCTTTCTGCCAGCAATCCACTTCCGGCAACATCAACATGTTCCAATACTGCGGACTCATGCTGACCGGCCAGGGCGCGTGCTTCCACAAATAATTTTCCGTCATTATCCAGCAGCAAAATTCCTGATTGTGCTCCGGCATTTTCAATAGCAATCTCCATCAGCTTTCGCAATAAGTTGGGCAATACAATTTCACCCGAAATCGTAGTCGCGGCTTTTAAGATAGTGCTGAAATCGAGCAGAGCGCGATGTGAGGTGCTGCCAATAGCGGAAGGATGCGAGATGGTGCCCGATTGCCGGATATCTTTTGAAATGTAATTTTTATAATGCAGCTCCAGATCATCCTGCTTGGCCTGCGCGCCCCACTCGCCATAGGAGCTGAAAGCAGCAGTGAAATAAAAAGAAGCGAGGTCTTCTGAATGCTGACCATTATAAAATTTTCCTGTTAACTCGTAGGCAAGTGCTTTTTCGTGCGTGAAATTATTTTTAGAGGCGCCTTCAATCGCTTTATCATAATGAATGCGTGCTGCCTCATGATCTCCTGTAACACGAAGACGTTCTGCTTCAATCAATTGATATTTATGCAGGAAATTTTGTGGCGCGTGTTTAACAAAAGTGCTGACCTTGGTTTGATTCTTAATCACGCGTTTCATCAATGACTTTTTCTCTGAAACGGATGCGTTGGAATAAAGTGCAAGGCAGATCAGCGCATCTAAATAATTAAACAATCCTTTCATGTGCTGTGCAGTAACTGCATCCAGCAACTTAAAAGCGATGTTGGCATTTTGGTGTGCTTCAGCATAGTAACCAAAATAATAGCCGAGCATCATTTGCTGAAAATGACACTTGTACATGGCTGTGCGGTCTTTGGCAGCCACATGTTTCGGCAACATCAGCGTGGCATTATAAACTGAACCGGCCAGCAGATGCGGATTTTTTGAAGGCTTCAGAAAATTCAGCACTGCCTGGTGATGCATCTTGAGATAGTTGTTAGGCGTGCTCTGCCGCAAACGTTCGAGCGCAATGATGGCCGATTCCATTTCACGCGATAATTCAGGTAATTCTTTGCCTGAATAATAACTGTGCTGACAGAAAAAATAATAAGATAGTGCCGCAAAATCGAGATCACCGGTTTCAAGTCCTAACTGGTAATTCTGAAGAAACGGTTGAATCGATTCATGCAGCGGTTCACTCCAATGATTGATAAAGCACTGCACCAAAAATCTCGAGCGGCAACTGATGGCTCTTGCACCGGGATTTTCCAGCAAGCGATAAGTAAGATTTCCAAACTTTCTTCCCAATTGAATATCACCCAGTTCACACATCACCATGCCATAGGTTCCGAAAGCATAAATTGATTGCAGGGAAGCGCCGCGACTAACTGTTAATCTCACAATTTTAAAAACAGCAAGCAAGAGGACCTTTGGTTCCACCCAATATGCCGGTGGTGTGATCTCCGTACACAGCCGCATTCGTGCTAAATCCATTTCATCTTCGAGATTTGGAAGATGCTCGAGTTGTTCGAAAGATTTTCCCAGCAGTTTCATTTTCGTGTTTACCAAACCGATAATTACATTCACATCATTCGGATGTGCCGGAAAATGTACACCAAGCTTATTCAGAATATCCAGTCCAACATCAAGCGCATTATTCAATTGGTTTTGCGCGATGAGTGCCTGGATGCGAATCTCGTAAGCAGCTACCTGGTCAAGCAATTTTCTGTCAGGATGAATCACTTGTGCAAGATGCCGGTCCATTGCATTGAAATCACTGTTGAGATACGCTGATTCAGCAGCAGCCGTATACAGGTTTTTTGACAACTCATATTGCGATTGCCAGTGATCAGGTTTTAACAGCGCGATACCTGATTCGAGATATTCCATGGCCTGTTTAAATGCATACGTTTGTTTTGCTTTGATGCCTGCATTAAAATTTAATTTGGCAACCTGCTCCTTTTCGTCTTCCTCTTTAATAAGTTCGATGCCGTGATTCAACTGCGTTACCACATCAAACAAGTGTTCTTCCAGTTCATTGCTGTTAAAATTTCTGAGCAGCAAACGACCGATGCGAAGATGCAATGCATTTTTTTCATCGTCAGGAATCAGAGAATAAACCGCCTGTTGAATCCGGTCATGTGAAAATTTTGCAAGGTCGCCGGAAGGAATAATTAACCCTTCCATCATCGCCGTATCAAGGTCTTGCTGGGTTTGTTGAACATTTTTTTCATAAATCACGGAAAGTTTTTCCAAGTCAAAACCAAACCCAATGCATGCAGCAAGTTTCAATGCCTGTTGTGTAACCGGTTGCAGCTTCAGAATTTTTGCCGCCATCAGCGTCACCACATTGTCGGTGATGTTTTGCTCTTCAATCTTTTTAAGATCCCAGCTCCATAGGTGTTTTTCAAAATTGAACTGTAACAATCCGTTTTCATACAATGATTTTAAAAACTGAATGACAAAAAATGGATTGCCCTGTGTTTTAGCATACACCAGTTTCGTGAGTTGAATCGCGTTTTCCCTCTCACTTCCTACTGCCTCAGCAATCAAATCATTCACCATGCGCATAGAAAGATTGTCAATGCTGATGGCACCAACAGCCACGCGATTTTCCTCCAGCTCATTTAAAGTTATAATGAAAGGATGGGCATCGCTCACTTCATTGCTGCGGTATGCTCCAATAAACAAAAGGTATCCATTATCCGCATCTGACATTAAGATCTTGAGCAAGCTGAGTGATGCAGAATCAGCCCATTGCAGATCATCAATAAACAATACAACAGGATGATCCGCTTTAGAAATGGCGTTTACAAATTTACCAAAGACATAGTTGAATCGGTTCTGCGATTCCGTTGCACCAATCTCAGGAACATTGGGCTGCGGACCAATCACGAATTCAAGATTTGGAATCACATCTGTCAGCACCTTGCCTTCCTTTCCAACGGCTTCCTGTATATCATTCCGGTACCTTACGAGTTTATCTTCCTGATCAGTGAGCAGGAAATTGACGAATTCTTTAAAGGCCTGCAGAAATGCATAATAAGGAACGGCGCGCTGAAACTGATCGAATTTTCCTTCAATAAAATAGCCGCGTTTTTGAGTGATGGGTTTGTGCACCTCATGAATCAATGCGGATTTACCGGTGCCCGAATAACCTGATACCAGCAACATTTCCAGTTTTCCTTTTGCACACCGATTAAATGCTTCAATAAGTTTTTCTATCTGCTCATCACGGCCAAACAGTTTTTGCGGTATTTGAAATTTACCTGAAAAATCAGTTTGCCGGAGCTTGAATGGTGCGATGGTGCCTGCAGTTTGAAATGCGAGCAGACATTTTTCAAGATCACTCTTTACACCGAATGCCGACTGATAACGATCCTCGGCATTTTTAGCAAGTAACAACGCTATAATATCTGCAACAGGTTTTGGCACCACTGGTTCGAGTTCATCAACCGGAATGGGTGTTACTGCAAGATGACAGTGCACCAATTCCATTGCATCTTCGGACAGGAAAGGAAGTTGTCCGGCAAGCATTTCATAAAACATGACGCCCATCGAATACAGATCGGTACGATAGTCCACCACACGGTTCATCCTGCCTGTTTGTTCGGGAGAATTATAGGCAAGCGTTCCTTCCAGCCGCTCAGGATTGCCGAGGTGATGTTGCTTCAGATCAATTTTAGAAGAGATGCCGAAGTCGATCAGCTTTACAAGATGCTTCTCAGGATCGATGAGCACATTATCCGGATTGATATCCTTGTGAATGATGTGCTGCAGGTGCATCTCTCCTATTGCCGCGGCAATAGCAATGGCTGCCTGCAGAAAAGCAATCACGTTACCTTTCTTATCACTGAATACTTCTCTTACGGTTTTTGCATCTACCCATTCCAGGTAAATCGCATGGTGGTTTTTTGCTTTTGCCTGTTGGTAAACTTTCCGTATGCCGGGAATATTCAGTTCCTTAATGATATCGTACTCATTGTAGAATTGAGAAATTTCATATGGCGTGGGGAATTCATAATTCAGGATTTTTAAAAGCACGGGCTTGCCATATTCGCTTTCATCCTGAAAATAAATTTTCGACTTTTTACTCTCGTGAATCAGTTGCTCCGTCATGCGGGTTGAACCAGATTTCTTTTTGGTGTTGGAATTGGAGAAAGTTAAAGAAGTTTTTCAAGAGGAGGTAATAATCCGATTACTTTGGAAAAGTTGAAAGTCCGGAACTATATAATGGCTGTCCGCGAATTTTTCCAAAGTTTATTTCCGATAAACAACTTTTCCAAAATTTATTCACCATCATTCCTGGCCTTCACTACAAGTTGTGAGCTGACAGCTCCCTCTTTATTCATAGCTTTCAATATATAGCAACCGGAAGGAAAGGCAGTTAAATCAACAATTACTTTGCCGGTGATATTTTCTTTCCATTCATATACAATACGTCCTGTAACTGCAATCAATTTGATATCCATAAGTTCCTGGTTAGTGGCGATGATTAACTGATTAGCTGCAGGATTTGGATAGCAGTTGATGAAATCATGCTTATCAAATTTTATACTTACTACTTTAGAATATTCAAAATCTCCGTTAAAATCTGTCTGACGCAGCCGGTAATAATTGATTCCTGTTTGAGGCGCATCATCATAACTGCGATATGATAACGGAACCATACTTGTGCCTGCGCCGTCAATGGTGTCTATTAATTGGAAAATCATTTCCGTTCCTGCGCGCTCCACTGTGAAATAATCATTGTTGAATTCTGAAGCGGTCTCCCAATCTAATTGTACTTTTTCACCGGCGATTGCAGATGCATTAAAACTCAGCAATTCTATTGGCAATAAAAAAGGAACGGACTGTGCTGTTGCAAACCAAACAGGATTTCCGGAAATAAATAAAACACCTGCCGTAAGATCATCGCGTTCTACTGCGGTTACAGGCGGGGTGAGACAAGGTGACTGCGGAAAAGGAGTCAGCATCCAATCCGCTACATTGTTGCTCAGCAAATTATTTGATTGTATCGACCAGCCTGTAGCAGTTGAATTTGTCCAGTCGCCGGCCTTGTTATAAGCAGTTACATTAAATGTTCCTGTCGCAAGTATGCCGGGAGAAGATTGTAAACTCCAGATTCCATGATTCAACGCCGTATATCCATTATGGTACATCACACTGCATTCCTGAGGAAAAACAGGTGATGCGGGAATTACTGTTTCATCAAAAAATACATTCCAGTAATCAACGGTGTTTGATAATGGAACGGTGAGATTATAATTAATGCGCTCATACCCTTTCGTAACAGATCCTACCGGGAAATCATAGTTGCCCGTTCCACCGCTGTTCGGCATGTACCTTCTCAATGCACCTTGTACGTATCCTGAAGTATTTCCTGCTGTAACTGCTGCGGAAGATCTGTTAAAAATATCCACCCTGTTATCGGTGATATGAGAAAATGCGGCAATTATTTTTCCTTTCGTAAATGTAAGCACACCTGTATTTGAAAGTTGCATCCATGCTGTTCCGGCTAAGCCATGATCCTGCAACGTAAGCGTGCCGGTACCGGATTGATTCATGACAACACTTTGCAATGCTCCTCTATTATTGTAGGTCTGCGATGTACCATTAAATTCAAGCGTTGTTCCCGGCGTATAGACTGCCACCAAAGGTGATGACTCAATGGTAAAATTCCCGGCAATTTTATGGTAATGGCCTGAAGCAGAAAAACTACCGCCAAATCCTATTGCGCCACTTACCAGGAAATTCCCTCCCATATCAATATCCTGGATGGCAGTCACCACCGTTCCTGACGGCTTGTTCACGGTTACATTCCAGAATTTATTCGTGCCTGTCATTCCTCCATCCAACACCTGGTTGTGTACAACACCTCCCGTGCATCCGATGCAGGTATCCTGAAACAGGATAGTAGTTCCATTGCCTGAGTTAAAAGTTCCGCTATTGGTAAAGTCGTTACAAACCATTAATGATTTTGAACTGCTGATGGTGAGGGATGCTCCGGCATTAATCGTGATGGTTCTGCAACTCGCATCCTGTAAGGAAATCAATGGTTGATTCAAGGGTACTCCGGGGATAATTACATTGTAACTGCAATCCGGAATCTGGCATCCGCCCCAGTTATTGATGTCGTGCCAGTTGTTGCCTGCAGTGCCTGTCCACGTAATAGTCGGGCCAACTGCAGCACTGCTCACGGTGATAGAAGTGGTGCCAGTACAACCGTTGGCGTCTTTTACAGTAATGGTATAAGAACCCGGCGGCAGTCCGGTAAAGATGTTACCCGTCTGAAAAACAGAACCGTCCTTACTGTAAGTGATGGGAAGAGTTCCGCCTGTTACAGTGTTGGTAATAGTTCCGTCACTGGTGGTGCACGTTGAAGAAGAAGTAGCCGTAGCATTTACAACTGGTCCTGCCAGGTTGGTCACCGTTACATCAAGTGCTTTAATGCAACCGTTGTTATCCTTTACTGTAATGGTATAGGTTGCCGCGGCAAGGGAATTAAAGACTGTACCAGCCTGGAAAGTGACACCGTCCTTACTGTAGGTCAACGGCAAAGTTCCACCGGTTGAAGTGGCGGTAATTATTCCGTTGCTGTTGTTACAAGTTGTAGATACTACTGTGGCGGTGAGTGTAACCGGCCCTGCTATATTTGACACCGTGATAAGTTTGGTAGTGATACAACCGTTGTTGTCTTTTACGGTAACAGTGTAAGTTCCTGCTGAAACATTTGTGAATACATTGCTTGCTTGAAAAGTGACACCATTAATACTGTACATTAATGGAGACGAACCACCCGATGCCGTTGCCGTTATGCTGCCATTGGCACTGCCGCATTTCGAAGCAACAGATGAAGTATTGAGTGTTGGCGCAGTGAGATTGCTAACCGAAAGGTTGGTTGTATTCGTACAATCGTAAAGGTCTTTGATGGTGATGGAATAAACACCTGCAGCCAATCCTGTAAAGGTGCCGCTGCTTTGGTAGGCACCCCCATTCAGGCTAAACTGGTAAGGTGAACTGCCACCGGTTCCTGATGCCACCAATGAGCCATTGCTGTTGCCACAGGATGCCGCCAGTGCATAGGCAGTGATGTTGGGAAAAGTTGTACTCGCTATCGTTACCGGCACAGTGCTGAAACAACCGCTATTGTCTTTTACCCAGGCCGTGTAGGTACCTGCACTGAGCCCGGAAAAAGAAGAACCACTCTGGAAGGTGGTACCATTGATGCTGTATTGCAAGGGTGCTGTGCCGCCACTGCCACTCATGATAATCGTTCCATTCGATAATCCGCATGAAGTAGGTGTGGTACTCGTGAGCAGGGAAGGCGCGGTACTGGTATTGACGGTAATGGTTGCAGCACCCAGGCAAGGGATAACATGTGAGTCTTTCACCAGCACAGTGTAAGTACCTGCAGCCAGATTCGAAAATAGCCCATTGCTTTGATAGGAAGAACCATTGTTAATACTGTAACTGAGGGGGGCTGTTCCGCCGCTGCCGGTTGCTGTTATGCTGCCATTACTCAGACCACAAGAAGTGTTGGTTTTAACAAGATTGACAGTAGGGCCACCGGAACTCAAAACTGTAACAGTAGTCGAATCATTGCAATCTCCATCGTCGGGCACATTCATGTAGATAGTATAAACACCCGGGGCCAATCCTGAAAATGTATAATGATCTTTATCGCCACCCAACCCAAGAAACCAGGTCCCATTATTAAGCTTAAACCAAAGGTTATCACTTCCCACACCTAATACATAAATGGATCCGTTAGCTGACCCGCAATTAGCATTGGTAACGGTAACAGTTTGAAAAACCGGCGGAGGCATTACATCAATGGTTACCTGTTGAGTAGTCGTACACCCATTGGCATCTTGCACGGTAACGGTATAAGTGCCGGGTATTATGGTATTCCAATTTGCGCTGCTGCTAAACGGGCCGCCATTAAAGCTATATTTAAACGGCCCGGTACCAAGTACGTTGATCACTTTGATCTCCCCTTCATCTCCTGTACTGAGATCGCAGGGAATCTCATCAGCAATGTTGATTGTAAAAGTAGGAGGTGTGCCTGACCCTGTGTTGATGATGGTAACTGAGGCCGTGCCTGTACAGCCATTCGCATCTTTTATCGTTACCGTATATGTTGCGGGAGAGACGTTGGTGAAAATATTATTGCTTTGAAAAGTAACTCCATTAATACTGTAGGTATAAGGTACGGTTCCACCTGAACCGGTGGCCGTAATGATACCATTATTGCTGTTACAATTCGCATTCGTTCCGACTGCTGTTACTGTTGGGGCAAATACAGTTCCTACTGATACGCTGGCAGTAGCTGAACAACCATTGGCATCTACCACCGTGACCGTATAATTTCCCTGTCCAACACCTGTAAATAGGTTACTGCTTTGGTAAGTAACACCATTGATGCTGTATTGTAAAGCACCTGCGCCGCCGGTTGCATTCGCTGTAATACTGCCGCTGCTGCCACTGCAGGGTGTTGCAATGGAGCTTGCAGTTACGGACAAACCAGAAGCATTGGTGACGGTAACCGAAGTGTTGCTGATGCAGCCATTTGCATCCTTTACCTTAATCGTATAGGTACCGGTTGCCAATGGTAAAAAAATATTGCTTGCCTGAAAGTTGATGCCATCAATACTATATAACAAGGCACCCGTTCCACCCGAACCTGTGGCCGTTACTATTCCATCGGCTGCTCCACAAGAAGTAGGTGTAGCAATAGCGGTAACAGTTGGGCCGGCAAGATTATTAACAGTTACAGCGGTAGCACCTATACAACCGGTATTGTCTTTCACCAAAATGGTGTAAGTGCCCGGAGCCAAACCAGTGAATAAACCACTTCCCTGGACCGGAACCTAATGCAGTAACGGAACCATTGCTGGAGTTGCAGGCTGCCGCAACGGAAGTAGCTGTTACTGTAGGCGCATTGGAACTGTTTACAGTTACAATTACCGTGTTGTTGCAACCGTTTGCATCTTTGATGGTTATCGTATAAGATCCGGCTGCAAGTCCACCGAAGAAATAACTGGATTGAAAACTAACGCCATTGATGCTATAAGTATAAGGTGTGGTTCCATTAGAGCCTGTGGCCGTGATCGTGCCATTGTAATTGTTGCAGGAAGCTACCGTAGTAACTGCTGTAACAGTGGGACCGATAGAATTGGCCACCGTAACCGCAAAGGTGCTGGTACAACCGTTCGCATCCTTCACCGTTACCGTATAACTCCCACCCTGAAGTCCGTTAAATAAATTGCTTGCCTGAAATGTATTGCCGTTGATGCTATAGGTGTAAGGCGGCGTTCCTTCGGTGGCATAAGCAGTAATGCTGCCGTTGCTGCCGCTGCAATAGGTACTGGCAGGAGTGGCAGTTAATGAAGGCCCGCCGGTATTGATAATCGTTACCGAAACTTCATTGATGCAATCAGTAGCATCTTTCACCGTAAGTGTATAGGTGCCGGCAAGCAAACCGGTGAAAAAATTTCCGGTTTGAAAGGTTACCCCGTCAATACTGTATTCGACCGGAGGCGTACCGCCGGTGCTGATGGCAGTAATGGTACCGTTGTTATTTCCGCACAATGCATCGGTTTTGGTAAAGGTTAATGTGGGGCCATTAGAATTGATAATGGTTACAGTAGCAGTAGTAGTGCAGCCACCTGCATCTTTGATGATCAAAGAATAGACGCCTGCTCCCAATCCGGTGAAGTTGCCGGTGCTCTGAAAGGTGATGCCATTTATACTGTACTGATAAGGTAAGGTACCACCAGAACCCGATGCTGAAATGGTGCCGGTATTTAGACCACAATCGGTATTGGTATAACCAAACGTAAGAGCTGGTCCAGGCAATGTGAAATCAACAGTTGCCGAAGTACCGCTGCAGGTTTGATTCACATATGCAATTATTGTATAAGTAACGCCCGGAGTTAATGCAGTGAAAGTACCTGTTGAATTACTGCCAGCCAAAGTGCTTCCATCGTATAAATTATAGGTAACGATGGAACCTGCCGGAGGTGCCGGACTGATGCTTGTTGTAACCGATGCAGTGGCGCAATCCGGAATAGGTGTAATGGTGTAAGAAGTATTTGCACAGCCATAGGAGCTGACATCAAATGAAGCAATGAAACCATCACCACTTGCGTAAAGCAACGTCTTTGCTTCATCGAATGCAAGATCATAAACTGATTTGGAGGCATATCCGGTAACTGTAATATCCGGCGCTGCCGCATCATCGAAAGTGGCACCATTGAATTTGTAAACTTTGATGGTTCCGTTGGTGGAGCCCACAAAAATATTATTGCACTCATCGGCGATGATACCTCCGCTCCACAAGGAGGTATTCGCCGCAATGGTGAGCGCGGAACCAACGCCTGCGCCGGTTGCTTTGTTAATTGCCTTAAGATTTTTTCCATCCCAATAAAAAAGATAGGAAGCATTGATGGCAAATACATTGCAGGAGTTTTCGATAATTCCGCCCAGCATATACGGTCTGTTGGCAATCTCCTGCACTACAGTAAAACCGGAATACACATTCCAGGCAACAGAAGCTGCGCTGTAAGGCGATGTGTTTTTATAAATTTTATTTGAAAGAGAAGGCGTACCAATCAGCGAACCGTAAATAGTGTACATGTCGTTTGTAACCGGGTCAATAATAATGTCGGCAATATCCTGCGCCCAACCGGTTCCAGAACTATAGGCAATCCCTGTAACATTTAGCGACGTAAGTGTGGTGGAAGGTGGTGAACAAATGCCAAAATTGATGTTAGAATTAGTACCACCACCAGCTATCAGAATCTTCGGCACGCCGCCATTACAACTCCAGTACATCTTCCAGTCTTCCCTGAAATTTACATCGGTGTTCGTGATATAATTGTCATACAATCCTGCAGTGTTAATTCTGACTATCGCGAAGCCGGTACTGGAATTAAAACCCTGACCGAGGTACGTGCTACCGGTAGTTTTTTCTATTACCCAACCTCCGAAATAGGTTCCGAAAAACCACGATGGAATAGAAAGCGTACCATTGAAAGTCCATTGCCATACACCTGCAGCATTGTATTTAGAGAGTTGGTACACATTGCCGTCACCGCCACCGGTAACATAGACATTTCCATCGTAGTCGAAGTCAATATCTTTTGCTTTGCCGGCATTGGTACCGGTTAGATTAGATGCTGCACTGATGAAGGGGTCAACAATCAAAGTGCGGCTTCTTTCATATCCTGCTGCTGCAATAAACCGTAGTACCTTATTTTCAATCGATGCTGACAAAAGCACTTTATTCCGGTCGCCATCCGCATAAAAAGCCACTGGAGCTGTTTCAGAAATATTTCCAATTCCAGAGTTGATTGTAAAGCCTCCATTATTATTTTTTCTGATACTTTTTATATCTCCGCCATACTGAAGTTTTACTACACTGATATCGGCACCGGGCTGCACAATAATTTTGTATTCAAAGCCTGTTTTGCTGTTTTCTATGAAGCAATATTCAATATCAATTCCAGGATAAAGTTGTTTATAGGTGATCCTTTTATAAGCGCTGGCTTTGTCAGGTAATTTGCCGTATGTAAAATATCCTGAGCTTAAATCTTCAGCAACTATTTCCGGATGCGGATTCGCATTTAGCCACTGCATCGTAATCGTTTGCTCTGTAATTTTTCCCGCTTCCAAAATCTCTTCTGCTGTCAGGCCTTTGTGTTCCATCTCCTCTCTTTCTTCTTCTGATGGTTGCTCTACCTTTCGTTGAAGATAAATAAGTCCTCGTGTTGTAAATAAAACCGGCAGGGCAAATCCTTCATAGCCGAACCGTATTTGTTCCATACCAACAACTCCGGCCATAGTATCTCCATATTGTCCGATATTTTGAATGAAATTTTTATCGGTGCCTGCGATATTGGTTTGAAGTCTCTTATTAATGAATATTGATTTTGCACGCGCCATCTGAATAACTCCCCTATCCGCATCCGTTTGCTGTGCAGAAACATTACCTGTGACAATCACTAAGAAAATAAATACCATTACAACCCGGACAGTTTTATAAATAAGCTGTTTTATATTCTTAAAAGTGTCCAGCGTAAAAAAAATCATGGTTGGAAAGATTTTGACCAGGCAGTCGAAAAAGAATTACAGGGTTTTACTGCAATAAATATCATAATGTTTCAATCTGAGTTCCGTAAATAGTTGCCCAACGGTATAATTTTAACTTTAAACAGGTTAAAAACATGTTTGGGAAGTACTTAATATAATGAACAATGGTTTAGTTACAAGTTCAACTGGTTGAAAGCGACATAATCATTCAACAATAACCGGTGCAGGAATAAGGGCAATTCACTAAGCTTTGTACCATCTGATTATGCATAATTTCATCCAATAATTGTGCAACCACTGTTACCTTTCAGAAGAAATCCGTTATACTTCTTTAATTCCTACTACATGAAACACGGCTGGCTCCTTTTGTTTTTTATAGCGCTTCAACTGCAACTTCTTTTTGCGCAGGAAGAACCACAAGGTCGCCTGGGAATTAATCCGCCATCCATAAAATGGTACCAGGTGCAAACGCCGACAGGACGGATCATTTTTCCCGAAGGTTTTGATTCGCTTGCATTTCATACAGCAGCCATCATGAATTTTGAGCGTATGCATGACGGTAGCATTTCCGGAACAGGCAACACGAAAAAGGTGAATGCTATTCTTCAAAACCTTTCCACTTTGCCCGGTGGATTCTCCACGCCTGCTCCCTGGCGCAACGAATATTACCTCACCCCACCGCAAAATTCTTTCCTGGGACCCGTACCGTGGATTGATGGCCTGACGGCGCATGAATACCGACATACGCAACAATTTTCGGAAGCCAACGGAGGATTTACCCTTCCTTATCAAATACTGATGGGACAAACCGGTTGGCTGGTCAACTCACTTTTTACCCAACCACTTTGGTTTCGTGAAGGAGATGCTGTTACTAAAGAAACCATATTGACGAAAGGCGGCCGTGGCAGACTTCCTTCTTTCCATATGGAATACCGTGCGTTGTTGCTTTCCGGTAAGCATTATGGATATGACAAAGGCACCTGGTCTTCGTTTAAAGATTTTGTTCCCAATCCATATCGCATCGGCTATTACATGACGACAAAAGCACGCACTGATAACGGCGAAGACACCTGGAAAAAAATACTGGATGATACGTATTACAAAAAAGGATACTTCTATTCCTTCGGAAGAAGCATGAAACAATTTACCGGATTGTCGCCCCGGGAATTTTATGCAACTACCTTACATGAACTGGACAGTGTTTTTTCGGTTACTGATCAATCGTTGCAGCTTACCACGTCCGAAGAAATCACACCGGTTGTATCAAACGTGTATACCAACTTTCGATTTCCGCATTATTTGAATGACGGATCTGTATTGGTTTTGAAAAATGCTTTTGATGAAATAAACACCTATTATAAAATCACGCAGGATGGTAAGGAGGAGAAACTATTTTCACCCGGCATTTACACCGACGATCACACCTCGACAACTGTTACAGGAAAATTGATGACCTGGGCAGAATCCGCTTTTGATACAAGGTGGTTCAACATAGATTATTCGGTTATTAAAACCTATGATTTTGAAACCGGAAAAAAGAAACAGCTCAGTTTTAAGTCGCGCTATTTTTCACCGGCTGCTTCTCACAATGCACTAATGATTACAGCGGTGCAAATAGATCTGATGGGAAAATTCAACCTTGTTTTGCTGGATGCCAATTCCGGAAAAGTGATCCGCCAATTTTCCAATCCGGAAAACATCAACTTTTCTCAACCCCGATTTACCGATAATGATAAAAACATCATTGCATTCGCGCTTTCCAATAAAGGAAACGGAATCGCTGAAGTGAATGTGGAAACCGGTGAGTTAAAAATGGTGCTTGACTATACGGTCGTTCCGGTCAGCCGGCCTTTCCCGAAAGGAGATTATGTTTATTATTCGGGCGGATATTCTGGCATCGATAATATTTATGCAATTCAACTTTCCAATAATAGAATTTACCAGGTCACTTCTGTTCGTTTTGGTGCACATGAGCCTGCGGTTTCAATGGATGAAAAAAAATTGCTTTACAGCGAATACACTGCCGATGGAAACCGCATTCATGAAATGGAATTGCGGCCTGAAACATGGAAGTTATTATCCAAAAACATAACCAGTGATATCAAATTTCATGAGCCTTTAGTGAAGGCAGAAGGATTCGACCTGACTACTTCATTGTTTGATACTACGTATGAAGTGAAAAAATACCATGCCTTCACCGATGGACTTTTTAACCTGTATGGATGGTTTCCGATACCCAACATACCGGAGTATGGCGCTGAATTTTACACGCAGAATATCATGAGCACTTTCAGAGGAACAGTAGGTTTGCTGTACAATACCAATGAGAATAATTTTCATTCTTACCTGCGATTCACCTATGCTGCTTTGTTTCCTGAGATTGACGCACAATATGAATACGGATTACTCCGGAAAGGAAGAGTTGTTGATGCAACTTCATTATCCGGGAAGGATATTCAATGGACGGAAAATGTGGTTTCAGGTGGCATCACTTTACCTTTCAGGTTAACACAGGGAACACACCGGACGCAAATGAATTTTTCCGGCTGGTATCATTATTACGATGTGCAATCAGAAGATACAATGGGACATGAAGTGCTGACAGATCATTTTTTCTTTCACGCGCTGGAACCGATTGTAACATTCAGTCACTTGCAGACACAAGCCAGGCAACAGGTAAAACCACGCTGGGGACAAGTGTTCACGGCTTCTTATCAGAAAGCACTCCATGCCGATCCGGAGCGATTGCTTGCAACCGCGCAATTATTTTTTCCGGGCATCATAAAAACACATTCCCTCAACTTTGCTCTTTCCTATAAGCAGGAAAAAGTAATTGACACCTATCGCTTCCAGGATAAATTCATTATGCCACGTGGTTATAAATCCACACCGTTTGAAAATCAGCAAGGCATTTACTCGAACTACGAATTTCCAATCTGGTATCCGGATATCGCGCTCAGTTCCGTAGCACTCTTACAACGATTAAGAGCAAACCTGTTTTATGATTATTCAGTTGGGAAAGTAATGGATCAACAGAATATACTCACTTCCGTTGGTGCGGAGTTGTTGGTTGATTTGCGATTGTTCAGATTATTCGCAGTGTCCACCGGCGTGCGTTATAGTTACACATTTAATGATGTAAGCGAACATACCGCGCCATTTCAATTTTTGATAACCCGGTTTGAATTGGCCAACTAAGTGAGTGCGAGAAAAAGTTAAATAAGTTTTTTCCGGTTTGAATAGGTGCCGATGTGCCAATGAATTCAACGACCAATGACTAATGAGTTTCGGGGGATTGCGATTGGCGGTGTGTTTTAACACTAAACTTCATTCGGAGATCTGAACTTCACCTTACTCAAAAGTGTCTGCGAAGCACGGAACCCCCACTATCGCAATCAGTTTGTTTATCGGTAAATCTTCTATCAGTCCGAAGATGTGTCTTGTCAAGTTTACTCATACTTTGCCCAAAGCGATTTATATTCATATCTGTGTCCTGCCAAGTTAGCAATGTCCCGTGCGAGTATTCTATGTCTTCATTTTTCAAAGTGCTCCTTTGAATTTGATAGTGTCGTAAAAACTGTCTGATTGCAGGATTGGTAGTTTTCTCGCCAATGTTTGAAAACTCACTTGTCTCAATGATGGCTTTTGCTTCCTCCCAATTTCCGCTTTCTTTTATTTCACGATATTCTTTTTTCCAAATGTCAGTGTAACCTAATTTTTTTTCAAATACACTTCTGTAAACGATATAGGTTTCAGGCATGTAAAGTATTTCGTAAAACTCTTCCATGTTGTTACCAAATGCCTTATGAAAGAAAGAAGTTTTGTCTATCCGTGTTGCTGGTGCTACAATTCCTTTTGTAACATTCAAAACGGATTGAATTGCCCGAACAAATTTTTTGTTCCAATGCTTGCCTGTAAATTCTCTGTGCTTTGCATCTTCTCCAAATAACGGAATGTATTTCATTGGAAAAGAAAAAATGTCAATGTTATGTTCTTTGCAAAGGCGAATATTTATTTCTAAACGATTATACAAATCTTCGGGCTTGTCATTGAAGTTGTAAAGAATATAATTTGAAAGTTCACGAATTCCATACTTAGCCGCCAATTTTACAGCGTTAGTGTATTTGTCTTTCATTCCAATGTAGTCAAATGCAATTCGCAAAGGTCTAATCGGAATTTCACTCATTAGCTTCATCAACTCGTCTGTTACATATCTTGCATCAGTTCCTTGGTTAAAATCTACATAACGTAACTTTGGTGCTTTGTTTCTGTATTTCTCATTTATGTCTTTCAACTCATGATAAGCTTCCAAAAGATTTTCTTTTGTCGTTGTTTCAAAATTCAAAAGTTGGTAGTTGTCAAGAACATTGTAAACAAACTGTTTTGTGTCTTTCTTTTTCAATCGTGTAAGCAGGTCTTGAAACAAATTGTAAGTCCGTCTGATGTATGCATTTTGATTTCTGTGCTTCCTTAAATTTCTAACTGAAATGTCCAATTGATTTGGCTCTATGAAAGTTGCACCTTTCACAAAACCCATGTCTTTTATCTCTTGAATAATTTCGGGAAAGTTTGGCGAAGCCAAAACATTGTTGTCCATCAACAATAAATTTTGTTGCTCACCGTAAAGTTTTTTGATTTCAAAAAACTTGTCTTTCGTTTCAATCTTTGGTTTGTATGTCGGTTCTAAAATTGGAACAGAACAAAAAGCACATTTTCTTGTGCAACCTTTTGTCATGAAAGTGAAGTAGGCACTCTGTGTTGGATACTGATAATCTATTTCGTCAAGAATAGAATAGTCAAGCGGTAAGTTGTCAATAATTATTTTGTTGCCTTTGTCTAAAATGCCTGGCGTGTCAAGTAATCCTTGATGCGGTTTGATTCCTGTTTCTGCTTCCAATTCGTCATGAAGCAATGAAGCTAACACACCACCAATAAATATTTGTTTGGGTTCTTTTACAAGTTTCTTTGCAAAGTGAATTGTCTCAACTGTAATTTTCCAGTAGAAAGTAAAAAGCGTTGTTACATAAATTCTATCCCAATAAGGTTCGCTCTCATAATCTTTTCTGCGAAATTTTTTTGAATATTCTTCCAACACATCAACTATGAATTTTGCATACTTCAAGTAATCAAGGTCAAGCGGTTCAAGATTTATTTTCTTGCCTGTCTTGATATACTGCTTAATGAAAAACGCTTTTTGAATCCAATCTACTGTGCTGTCAATTGATTTTAGTTTTCGCAAACACTTATCAAATAACTGGTCAACAACAAGGTCTTTCAAATCGCCTTTAAAGAACTTCACATCATCGCCTAATCCACGATGATAAGAGGCAATCTTCATCAGTCCGATGGGCGGATATTTATTTTTGTAATTCGGTTCTATTAAAAGTATTTTTCTTCTCATTGTAAATTTTTAATTTTATTTTCTTCAATATTATTGAGAATAAAATATCCAACGATATGTATAATCAGCAATAACACTCCATAAAATAAGTAGCATTTAATTTTTAATAGAAATAGCCCAAGACTTAAATACCCTGAATTAACCAACCCATTAACAAACACCAAACTGCCAAATCCAAATCCAATGAATGATGGTTTTTTTGTGTCGGTAGGTAAAACCAAGTATTGTTTGAGTGTGTCGTCTTGCTTGTGAAAATAATTACGAATACCGTTTACGGTTCTTGCATACAAGATATGTTCAAACTTTAGTTTGGTTAAGAATATTGTCAATGCAATTCCAATAGAAGAAATTAGTAAACATAGAATACCAATATGAGGTCTCAATGCAAATTCTTTTGATTGAATAAAAATTGATTCAACAGTTGAAATATCTTTGTTGACATACAGTAAGAGTAGTGCTGGCACTGACATCAAAGTAAGATAATATCTGAAGAAGAGAGAAATCTGATTTGAAGTATTAAAGTGTGCTTCAGAAATTCTATCGTATTCTTTCAATAAAAAATCGGGAGTTTTGTTTTCCATTATTTATATTCCTCCTCAATTTTTTGGATTAATAATTCTGCATTTTCTTTTGGCAAAACATTTCTAATGATGCTAAAGATATTTCCTAAAAACTTTCTTTGGTCTTTGCTCAATTTTGAAAGTTTATCAGTTCTGAAAACTGGTTTTGCTTCTGCGTCTGGAAAAAAATCATTTTCGATGTCAAATGAAGTTTTTGCTGAGGCTCTTTCTAAAATCTTTGCAATGGGTGTTTGTGTTTCCCCATTCTTACTTTTTATCGTTTCAAGTTTTGAACTAGCTTTTACTGCTTCTTCTTTTTTCTTCTCAAAGGTTTCTATGAACGCTTCCTTCTCGTTCTTATCAGTAAATCCATCTTTTTCCTTTTGCTCAAACTCTGCTTTGAAATTATTAAAACCATCAATAGATTTTATCGCACTGTTTATGTCAGCTGCTGTGTAGCAAAGTTTGTGAATGGTAGTATGAAAAAAAGATTTGAGTTTGTTTTCAAACTCGTAGTAAGTATTTGTTTCAGAAAAATTATCTCGTCTAGCGTTTGGAATTAAATCCTTGTGCAATGCGTAAACTTCACCGAAAAAATAAAACTGAAATCTTCTGTCTCTGTGAAATCTTGTAAGTGTGTCCTCGTTACCAATTTGAATATTTGATTTGCGCAAACGAAATCCTCGTGAATAATTTATTTGATTCAGCGATTGATTTTTTTCTGTTATACCATACCATCCCCAAAACAACTTGTTGTTTTCATGGTCGTAATCTTTAAAAAACAAAACATCAAGTACCTCACCGATTTTCTTTCTGTTGCTTTGGTCTGTTCCCTCGTAGATGTATGAATTGTAACCCTTGTAAAGCGGGTCAGTATTGACAAATGTTTTGTATTCGTCAAGTGCAATCCCTTCACTTTTTAATTCATCGTAAATCTTTTTTGCATAAATGAATGATTTGCTGAATGGCACTGGTGCAACCATTGACAAGTAATTCATGATTTCTTTTTTGTCCAACAAATCTTTATTCGTTACACCTGTGAGAGTAACTTTAAAATAATGTGCCTCGGGTTTTTCCTTTTCTTTTGTTAGCGAAGTAACTTCATCAATTACAGAAGATGCTTCTTCCTTTTGACTTCTGTTATTGATTATGCTTTTTAGTTTCGTTGCATCCCAAGTCATTATTGATTTTACTGCTTCGCCTTTAAACGAGGTTTCAAAAATCAATTTGTTACAATAACCTAAACCGCCTAATCTTCCAATGCCACGGAAACCTTTGTCAACGCCTCTTTGCTTTGTTGACTGTGCAATGTTTTTAAGAATCTCAACAACTTTCTTTTCTTCAATTCCTGTTGCATCATCTTCAATTGAGATTGTTTGTTTGGCTGCATCAATTGAAATATGAATCTCTCCGTCATCAAATAAACCCTGTTGTCTTGCCTTGTCAATTTGGTCGGCTGCGTTTTGAATATACTCTCGGTAAATAAATCTTGAATCGTCATACATTCCAATTGTAAGCGATTCAATAACATCCTTGCCGATAATGGTCTTATTGAATTTATCCATTTTTAAATTGTTTGTAAAGCGGTCTTGGGAATTTAATATTTAGCAAAGAACGGAAAACTGGATTTTGCAAAATGTATTCGCCTTGTTTTAACCTTGTCAGCATTGACTTGTAAACAGGCGGCACGAATTGATAATCGGGTTTTGAAATTTCAATTGCGTTTGTTCTTCCATAAGCATGAGTTGCGCAATTACCTTTTACTCTGTCGTGAATATCACTTTTGAACTGTTCTGCTGCAAACAAAATAATTCCTAAACTTCTTCCCCGTTCTGTGATGTCAAGCAACTGGCGAAGAATAGGAGAATTTTTCGGAACATCTTTGCTTCCGTATTTATTTAACTCATCAATGAAGATTACAATTTTAGAGGGAATTTCTGCTTCTTCTCTGTCGGTAATTTGTCCAAGTTTCAAATCGTAAATTGCTCTCATTACATCACCGAAAACAAAGCCCTGTGCTTCTTCATCCAACTTTGCAATGTCAATTACATGAATGTCGTTTTTCTTTATCTGCTTTATTGATTCTCTCAAACGAACTTCTGTTCCGTCTTTCTTTAATGAGTTTGCAAAAAATACATTTCGGTCTAAAGTTTTTCTGAACAAGCGATAAAATTTTCTCCAACTTAAGACAGAAATAGTTTTGTCTTTTCCCGTGTCGCCTTTTTCCTGATGCTTTTTAATTTCTTCTTTCAATTCATCCCAATTTGTTATCCCGTTAAAATGTCCTTCGCCTGATGTTATGTAATTAACAATGGATTCCATTGATTGCGTTGGGTCGTCAATGTTTGAGAAAAGCAAATCCAAACTTTCTTTATCATCTTCAAAAAGATATTTGTATTGAAATGCTTTCTTCAATTTCTTTTGGCTCTCAACATCGTTTACATCAGCATAAGTTGTGGATTTTGTGTCTTTGGAAAAAGGATAAAAATATTTTACATGCTTAAATGGAGTTGCTTCAATTTCTAAATCCTTGTAAACTTTTTTATCATCTTTTGTTAGTTCGTCATTGGGTTCATCAATGGCTAATAAATCTCTGCCCTTCACATTGAGCAAAACGAAAGCAACGCTTTCGTTTGGATTTTCTTTTATGTAGTGCTGTTGAATTGCTTTGAGCAAAAACATTGCATAAGAAGTTTTTGTCGCCAAACCCGAAATACCTGAAATGTTTAAGTGTGCTCCTTCTGGTCCAATTAAAAAGTGAGAATTGAAATGAACTGGAACTGTGATTTTATCTTCGTCCTCATACATTTCAATTACTCCACAAGGCAAAGGATTTTTAATTCCTTTCAATCCCAAAGCCATTTTCACACCTTCCTCGTCAGCAAGTGAAACTGTGCTGCCGTCCAATACAGGTGTGTAAATATTTTCAGAGTTGGCTACAACTTTTGCTTTCACATAATTCATACCTATTCGGTGTGTGTAGCTTTTAGAATCAACTTCTCCGAAATCGCTTGAAATGTAACCTGCTAAAAAACTTGCTCCATCTGTCAAGTGAGAAATTTCCTCAACCACTCCAAAAGTTATAGAGTTTTTAATGTGTTCCACTTTTACAACATCAAATGGTTTTATGATTAGATGTTTGTCTGTCCAAAAGAAAAATTCGTCAACAGTTGTTGGAACTTTTTCGGTGGCAATAATTTTTCCGATTTTCTTCATTAAAATAAATTTAAAAAGTTGATGTCGCTTAGGTATTTGCTTTTAATAAAACTCTCTGTTAAGTAAACAGGGTAAAGATGGTTTGCCCATCTTGCATCTGTTCCATAACAAACAGGATTTCTTTCATTGATAATATTTGCTGTTATTAAATCAATCTCTTGACTGTCTAATCCGTTTTCAATTTCTTCTTCTGTAATTAAAATCTTTTCAATTTTTACAACTCCTGAAAACGGGCTGAATGTGTGTTCTGATTTTCTGATTCTCACATACCAAACGGCAAAGCAAACATTTCCTACTCGTTCGCTTTTGTATTTGTATGCTGGTGTTCTGTGATAAATTGGCAACGATGCAATTTTATCAGCGTTGCTTTTATTATTCATGTCTTTGCAAAGTTCCGGGTCAAACATTTTTGAAACTCCGATAACACATTTGTAATGACTTTTAAATTTTGAAAGTTCTTTGAAGTTTGAACTCTTTGCTGGTGCATATTGCAATGAGCCGTCTTTTATTAAATACCTGTCGGGGTTAATTAAATTTTTTGTTGCCAAATGTGCTACAATTCTTTTTTCTGTTTCAATCATTTCATCTTGAATTGTTGCTATTCCTAAATGCTCATACTTTACATCTTTGCCGTGAGATTTTGAATCATAGGAAATGATTTGACTACTGCTTTGCTTTTTAGAATCGTAAGAAAGTATTTTGGAAAATTTTACCTGTGCCTTTTCAATTCTCGGGGTCTTGTTAATCTTGCTTGTTAATGCGTTAAAAAATAAATCGGCATCGCCTCCATCAGGATTAGCTCCTTTTGGTAAAGACAAAACTAAACTGTTGTCAAACTCGGCACACTTGAATTGACTTGGGTCTTTTCGTTGACAACAAGCAACTCCAATTTGTCCTGCAAGAATTGGATAAATGTTTCGGTTAATTTCAATGTCGTCAACCTTGTAAGTTCTTCTTGAACCGTCAAGAAAAAAATGGAACAACGGTTCGTTGTTAATTATTTTGTCAGCAAAAGGTTTTAAACTTTTTGAAGTATTTAGGTTGGTGTCCGTTTCACCAAACTCTTTGACAACAACTGAAACTGCTTTATCCTTTGAATCAAAGTCAAGTGTCGGCACACGGATTTCATCGTCTGCACAATAGCGAAACGATGTGTAACATTTTCCGTTTGTTGCTTCTGCAACTATGTCTAAAACTTTTTCCACTTATATTTTCAAATTAAAACTTTCAAATGTAAGAATTGATTATCATGAATTTGCCACTTCATCTGACGAATGTCGCTAGGGTGGTGGGTGGCCTGGGTGCGGTTGGGCAAAAGCAAATGAAGCAACCTGGGGTTAGCTTGTGGGTCGCGTTGCTTCTCTTTTGCTTTTGCTAAGGATAGCCTAACGGCTTTGCCGAAAATTGCTCTGTCGTTCATTTTTTGTCAGTCAGTTAGATGTCTGCACGTTCGCTAATAGAGTTACCGATAACTAATTGATAAATGACCATCTAACGACTAACTAAGGAATAAAGACTCACCACTAAGGACTTTTTGCTAACTACGCGCTACTCACTTCTTCCTCACCGGAGAAAATATCAGCCGCAACGTAGAGTCATTGGAGAAATACGAAATCAGCCAATCGACAAACACAAATATTTTGTTCTTCATTCCCATCAGTAAAAGCAGGTGCAATGCCATCCAGATAAACCAGGCAAAAAATCCCTGGAAATGAGCAAAGGAAAGATCCACAACTGCCTTGTGCTTGCCAACCGTTGCCAAAGTGCCTTTGTCGTTGTATTCATATTGGCGCAAGGGTTTGTTGTGTAGCATATTCTTGAAATTTTTTGCCAGCACTTTTGCCTGACCGATGGCAACATTGGCAACCTGCGGATGTGACTGCGGATATTTTTCCGTGGCCATAAAAGCGACATCACCGATTGCATATATATTGTTGCATCCTTCCACAAGGTTGTGCCTGTTCACTTTCATCCGGTTGCCGCGTGCAATTGCATCAGCAGCAATGCCGTCAATCGCATTTCCGCGAATGCCTGCAGCCCAGATAACCGTGTTGGAAGAAATGGTAGTGCCATCTTCCAACAACACTTGCTTTCCATCATAATCTTTCACTCTTGTATTAACCATTACATTCACTCCCAATTCTTCGAGGTACAATCTTGATTTGGCTGATGATTGCCCGCTCATATTTCCCAGCGTTTTTTCAGAACCTTCCAGCAGCATCACATTCATTTTACTAAAATCAAGCTCGGGATAATCACGTGGAAAAACATGGCGTTTCATTTCTGCAAATGCACCTGACAACTCAACGCCGGTAGGTCCGCCGCCGACAATCACAATATTCATCAAGCCCTCACGCTCCTCTTCCGTAGCTATCAAGGCATCTTCAAAATTCTGCAACACATGCTGACGAATGTTGATTGCTTCCGACGTGGACTTCATCGGATAGGTCCAGGTCTCCAGGTTTTTGTTTCCGAAAAAATTGGTAGTAACGCCTGTCGCAATTACGAGATAATCATATGTCAGTTCACCAATCGTGGTGAGGATTGCATTTTTTCAGTTAGCACCTGCAACACTTCAGCATACCTGATGCGTACATTTTTTGAATGGTGAAAAATGCCGCGCAACGGAAAGGAAATACTCGAAGGTTCAAGTCCGGCCGTAGCCACCTGGTAAAAAAGTGGTTGAAACTGGTGGTGATTGAGCTTATCAATCAATAGAATATCGTATGCGGAATTGTTCAGGCTTTCAGCAAGTTTTAATCCGGCAAAGCCGCCGCCTATGATGATGATACGTTTCATATATAAAGGGTGCACATTTGAGTGAAGGTATTGAATGTTGAAAATGATGGGCTAAAAGTAATTATGATAAAGGCCACAGTATCATGAACAACCATTTTCAAGAAAAGTTTTTTGCTGATCATGAATCCGCATTCGTTTTACTGCTGCATTTTTAGCCCCGAAAAAAATCCAATGTTTTCCTATTAACACAAGACAGGCCAGAGATTAAAATCCGCAACAGGAATACTAAAATAAAAATTTATACGTCTAATGGAAATTCTTTCAAATATTTCACCTTGTTTATCATTCACTGCATCTGCTAAAAAAAAATTTGATTACGCCATTGCCGCTCTTCACTCCGGCATTTCGCAGGCTGGCAAACCATCCTGATGGTTCTTACCTCTCTGATTTTGGGAAAGAGTTTTTGACTTTTGGAATCAAACAATTGCTCTCCTGTATCTTTCCCGCCTTCATATTTTTTATCCTTCTGCTGTCCCGGAAAATTCAATTGCCTTTTCTATACCGTTATGATTTTCTGCTGCTGATGTGCATTGGCATGCAGGCCATTATGTATTTCACACGAATGGAAACGAAGGACGAGTTGCTCGTCATCACACTTTTTCACCTGATTGGCTTAGCCATGGAAATATTTAAAGTGCACATGGGCTCCTGGTCGTATCCGGAAGAAGGATGGACAAAAATATCCGGTGTTCCATTGTACAGCGGTTTTATGTATGCAAGTGTTGCCAGTTATATCTGCCAGGCATGGCGATGGTTTGAGTTGAAGATTACAGGTTGGCCGGGAAGTGTTTGGGCGATTGGCAGTTGCCTGCTTATTTATCTCAATTTCTTTACCCATCATTTTTTCTACGACCTGCGCTTTTTTATCATTCCTGTTCTGATAATACTATTTTATAAAACAAAGGTGCATTTTCATACTAACGGACACCTACGCAAAATGCCGCTTGTAGTTTCCTTTCTATTGATTGGTTTTTTCGTTTGGATTGCCGAAAACATGGCCACGTTTTTAGGTGCCTGGAAATATGCATATCAACATGCAGGGTGGCAAATGGTAACTACCGGAAAAATCACTTCATGGTTCCTTATGATTGTGATCAGCATCATTATCATTATAGAACTGAAGCTAATCAAGCAACAACAGGATGGCCGTTCAGGAACAAAGGGAGAAATCAGTTAATAAAAAATCACTTAGAACTTATAGCTCATCGTCGCATACAAAGTAGTAAAAGAGCTTTTGACATCAGAATATCCTGACATCGCATTGGAAAATTCCAACTGAACATCCCACGAAAAATCTTTCCATTGTACGCCGGTGCCAAACAATAAACCCTGCTCGTAATTTCTGAAGTATTGTATAAAGTTTTGAGTTACGCCTGAAGTGTCCGTTTGGAAGTTGGTGGATTTAAGTGCTATTCCATTCGTAATGCCGGCTTCCAGAAATGGTTGCACAGTAGATTTTGTAAACTGATAACGCGCCATCGTACCCAGTTTTGCGTAGATGAGTTCCATCTTCACAGGCAACTGTTCCTTGAACAGCGCTGTTCCGGACATTCCCTGTGAATTAAAATCTCGAATGAACAATACATTGAAAAATCCCCAACCGTTATTCGTTCGTGGTAATACAGCGTTGAGTGAGATGCCAAACATGTACCCAATGCTTTTGTCGAATTGCGATTCACCGACATAGGTATTGGAAGTACTTTGGAATTTCAGTCCTGCATAGTTGATACCGGCGTGCCCACGCACCTCGAACCGCCAGGATTCTTTCTCTTCTTTATAATTTGTTTTGGTGGATTTGCACCGATTGTATTCCAGCACCAGTTTCATGATATCGTTTTTTGAATAGGAAAGCGGTCTCGATACAATGCCCGTTGCCACAGCAGGACAATCAGCCATAAGGTTGGTAAGTTGTTCCTTGTATATCTGGTTGGCCATGATAGCACGCCGCGTAATTTCATTGCGGTAATCTGCCACTACACGTTCATCCACGTAATATTTTTTGTACTTCAGTTCGGTTATCACTCCTTCATCTTTTTGAATAAACAAGTGGACTCTGTCATTCAAATCACGTGCATAATAAAGACAAATCTTTCCCATCACTACCGAACGGATAAACATGAATACCCGCATCGTATCCGGAAATGGATTATAATCCAACTGGTCATCGAGCAAAGAGGAAGGATCAATATCACCAACGAAACTAAAATACCAGTCACCGTCTTTGATTCGAAAAGACCGGATGAGCAACGGAGAGTAGGTATGCACTTCCGAGTCCGGAGATTTTTTAAACCGGACTTTCACTGGAGCTTTCACCCAATTTTCTGTTTCAACCAAACCATGAAGCGTATCGCCATTGTTGAGGAGCACATACCCTGGCGAAAATTTCTGGGCAAATGAGGAATCATTAATCAGTATTGCAATCATGAACAGCAAATTCCTGACACTCATCAGTTGCCTGAAGCAAAATGAAATGAATGAGCAAGCAGTCATCATTTTATTGTTCTGCATTTTTACTATCCAGATGCTAAAGCTAACAGCAAATTAAATAGTATCAACAAAACGCTGGCGAACAATTACTAACGACTTAGTGTCTAATGAGCAGTGACCAAAGTCTTAATGATTCAATGACTCAATGACAAATGCCCAATAACCAATAACTACTTCGGCTTAAATACCTTGCCTACCACAATTTCTTTCTCGGCAGCATATAGCATTGTACGGTCATTATCAATGCTATTCCATTTTAATAATGTCTCAACATCTTTTTGTATCATGCCTTCAAATGAAATTACATTATTGGTCGTGATCTTAAAAGGTTGTGAAAAATCAAATTGATCAGGCGATAACAACAAAGTGTATGAGGTTATATTTTTCGTTAAAACATTGATGGTGTTTCCTGATGCCGTTACGTCAATAATTCCTGATAAGCTATCGCGACGGAACGCCTGTAAATATTTCCCGTCTGCAATTATTTCATTGTAGTCAATCAAGGAAACTGAATTGCTTTCTGATTTTCCGATACCGGTAATTAACGCCCAGTGATTACGGTTAAACATGTTGGCATTGTCCGTTTGCCAGACTAAGTGTGAAGGGTTTGGATTCCTGGTATGCTCCAGAATAAAGCGATCGATTGTATCCTTATACTGCGGCAGCCAACGAAGTGTATGGTCACACGTGTCAATCATGAAAAAGGAAACCACATTGTTGAGCCGCTGAATCGCTTCCACATAGGGAACAACAATATGAGGAGGGAAAGTTTGATCCAATTTGCCGTTTACGATAAACATGGGCTTATTGCGGTAGTTATTAAAATAGACCTGTCTTTTTCCAAGCACCTTTAACGAACCGCAGCTTCCGATGTAAGGCAAAAAACAATTGAAGGGCGTTACGTTGTAATTGACGAAGGCATAGGTTCCGGTTCCGCCATCAGAAAAACCACTCATTGAAATGAGGTTTTCGTTCACATTGTACAACTGCTTGACTGAATCCAGCAAGTACATGATGTTTTCATACTGGATTTTATAATACCATCGTGCTGCAAAATAACCTGAGGGATAAATCCTGATTTCTTCCACCTCCTTGTAGCTCTGAAGCGTGGTATCAATAAAGCGGAATACGTTATAAGCATCCATGTGCGAAATATCACCATGCAACACAACACGCACAGGCCATTTTTTTTCCGGGGTGTAATCACGGGGTACTAAAATAAGCGCGAACAACTGAATACCTTCTTTCGTGCGGCGATCCCATCCAAAAAAACCTTTGTTGACATCTTGAGAATATGTTCTACCATCTTTCAAAAACTGGTCAACTTCTCCAAAGGCTACTTTTGATTTTATAATATTTTTTGCTGCTTTATCATGCATTGCATGATTTACACTCCAATAATTGTTTGCTGTTTCAGGTGAAAATTGTGCGAGTGCATTTTGCGAATACAAAAGAAAGAGAAGCCCTATTAACCGTTTAAAGGTTGCACTGTTATTAAGAAATCGCCTTGAACATCCGCTCATGAACCCGGAATATGATGAATTGAAATGTATAGCAAATTATTGGAGGAGAACAATCAGTTTGTTGAAACTGATTTTCTCCACCATTAATGATTGACGTTTTTAATGGTCAAAAGGTTGCGGCGTTTGCCAGAATAGTATCATAGTGTAAGAAGTGGTCTTTCTATGCTTGAGATTCCCAATCCTTTCAACATTATTTCGCAACCGCCTTTTTCCTTCCCGAAAAAACCAGGAGGAATAACAAGACACCCATACCAATCATCGTCCATTGTCCGGAACCCATTCCATTGTCATTTCCCGATGAATCATCATCAAATGGAACATTAAAAGCTCCTTGTTCAATTTGATTGGGATCTTTTCCTGGAACAGGAAGGCTTGCTGAATCAGGAAGCAAATTTTTTCCTGGCAGGCGGAACAACCGTTTTGTGATACGTGGGACTGCCTTCAGGGTAATAGTTAAAGGTATTTACATATGCATTGTATGTTGAAGTCTCCCAGCCTGTTAACATCGCCAATTGCTGCAACTCTCTTTCACGGCGTTGACGAACCTCCTGAAGATATTTCTTGCCCTCTGCACAGGTGTACTCACCATAAGCAGGATGCGTGATGATATAACGTGCCTGAAAATTTTCCCGGTTAGGTGTTTCCTGAAATTGTAAATCCTGCGGAAAACTTTTGCGATCGTACGTTACATGTAACCTGGTGAAGAATACACTACCGTTGTAACCATAGTGATATTGCTGCACCCAATCAACTCCCGCAGTTATGAAATCCTGTAACATCGGAGGCGTGCCCGTACAAGGATCACAGAACTGCGTTACGCTGCTGCTTACATCCCATGCATATTCCAGGTATACATTGGCAGCACCTTGCTCGCGACGGTTTTTACGGTAGGTATCAACATAGAATTGTCCGAAATAACTTTGTACAAACTCCGGAACATTTTTATCGGTTGGCACTTTTACCGTTCGGTAGTTGGTGGTTTCCACTCGTCCATTCGGAGTGAATGCATATACGATCATGTCCTGTGAACCTTTCGCATTAGCCATTCCCAACCGGATAGGCAACATGAATTTAGGTGAGTTAAAAGAGATTTGCAGCGGACTCAAAAAAGAGGTTCCCCCTTTTCTTTAACTCTTGCTGGTTCACTTTCACCACGAAAAATTTCATACCACTGTTGATGTAAGGCTGCAAAACCTCACGCGCACCTTCGGGAATTTTATATCCGTTTGCAGTAAGCCATCTTTCAAGCCCTGAAGATTCTTCTGCAGACAGCAAGAGCACATCATATTCATCAACACTATAACGCGCTTCAATCCTTACTTTGTAGCCATCATCTTCTGATTTGCTTTCGACTCCGGCAACTACATCCGCCATCGACATTTTTGAGAGGCTCATTTCATGAAGAACCCTGGGTGCGCAAGGATTCTCATCATAATATTCCACCAACCGTGGTCCTGAATACGCGTCAAGCGTTGCGAATATCTGCGCATTCACTGTTCTTATTTCATCCCGCTTTAACACAACAGGAACAGGAACCACCATGGCAAAGTCTTTCACGTCGCCTTCAAAATCGCTCGACATGGTGATGGTGGTGCGGTTACCTTCCCGCACCAGTATTACCTGTGAGGTTTTATTGAACAACGTTGCATCCGCCTTAGCCACATAAAATCCACAGAAGGCTGAAGCATTTTGAGAATGGCTCAATAGTATCGCGACCCACATCAATGTGAGGAAGGCAATCCTGAATCGACCTGGTTTCATTCCTGATAAGAATGCACTTTGATTTTTAAACAGCTTTTTCATGACCATGAAAATTTAGAGTGAGGAAAAAATTTATTGAAAAGAATAGTTGACGGTGAAAGAAAAAACAAGGCCCAAAGTGGCGCGCCATTCACAAATTGATAGGCAGAAAGATAGAATGCCAGCAAGGCAACCAATGCGCCCCAGATGATGCGCGCGATTTGATGTGAAGGTGTTGAAACAGGATCTGTAATCATGAAGAAGGTGAAAAGCAGTAAGGTGCCACTGCTGAATTGGTGAATGAAAACATCTGTTGTCCAGCCAATCACTGAAACGCTCCTGATAAAATTTAAGATGCAGAATACACTAAAGAACGTGATGGCTATATCAAGCCGTTTCACATTCAGCAATATTGTGAAGCCAAGTAATCCGATGCAAAAGACAAGCTGTCCGTCACTTCCCCATTGGCCGGGAGAAATCCATGCGCTTCCGGTAATCAGGATGGTGGTGATAATTCCAAAATTGGTAGGATTAAAAAAATGCTTTCCATTCCAGCGAAAAATAAATTTGCCGGAGATACTGAGAATTCCTGCAAGTGTCATGATTAAAGGATCATTTGTCTTAAGCAACAAACACAAGCTCAATGCGGAAATCATCGCACTCTTTAATGAATGCAGATCCTGAGTTTTAAAAACTATAAAAAGATATTGTGTGATGAAGCACGTGCTGAAAGCAGCGGCAAAAACAACAGGTTCATATTCCCATTGGAGCATTGAAATGCCATAACAGAGAAAGCTGGTTAAAAACACCAGCTGATAGTGCCGTGCATCACTGTTGAACCAATAGACAAATGAATCCAATTTTCGAATGACTGCACTTCTTTCAGGAGCGATTGTGATGACAGGTAAATCCATTTGCAGCCAGGTTTTGAATGATTGACTGCTGATAGATGCGGGAGTTCAGGAGGATTCCATAAATAAGGCGAAAGAAATTTAAGAAAGGCGGGGAATATTAATTTTACTCAGTAAATCATATTCCGGATAGAGAAGCAACCATTCACTTTGCTTTTTTGCATATACCGTAGCTATAACAAGATTCAGAGAAGAGTCCGGCTGCTTAATCTATCCAAATGCTGTGCAAATTTTCCCGTTCGTTATTTTCTTACTGGAGTAATGGGCAAACTTTGATAGGGATAATTCCGGGAAAATAAATTGTGGTTTTTCCTGCAAGCTTATTATTGTTGACGTTTTCTAAGCCAGGTGTAACGACTGCAAGAGAAAAAAAATTACATATTCCTCCTGTATTGCCCACCTACTTCAAACAATGCATTCGTAATCTGTCCCAGCGAACAATATTTCGTTGCATCCATAAGTGCTTCAAACATGTTTTTGTTTTGAATGGCAGTAGATTGGAGTTTTGATAAAAGCTGCGGCGTTACGTCGTTATAGGTAGTGTGTAATTCACCCAACATGTTGATCTGGTATTCCTTTTCTTCAGTGGTTGCACGAATCACTTCCGAAGGAATAATTGTAGGAGATCCTTTTGAACTTAAGAAGGTATTGACACCTATGATCGGATATTCGCCATTATGTTTTAATGTTTCATAGTACATGCTCTCTTCCTGAATTTTTCCACGTTGATACATGGTTTCCATTGCACCTAACACGCCGCCACGTTCCGTGATGCGATCAAATTCCGCAAGCACTGCTTCTTCTACTAAATCAGTAAGTTCTTCTGTGATAAAAGATCCCTGCATCGGATTTTCATTTTTCGCCAAACCCAATTCCCGATTGATGATCAATTGGATGGCCATTGCACGACGTACGCTTCCTTCGGTTGGTGTAGTGATGGCTTCATCATATGCGTTAGTATGGAGTGAATTGCAATTGTCATAAATGGCATACAGTGCCTGTAGCGTAGTGCGGATATCATTGAAATCAATTTCCTGTGCATGCAACGAACGGCCGCTGGTTTGAATGTGGTACTTCAGCATCTGTGATCTTTCATTCGCACCGTATTTCAACTTCATGGCTTTGGCCCAGATTCTCCTGGCCACTCTTCCAATCACTGCATATTCCGGGTCAATGCCATTTGAAAAGAAGAAGGAAAGATTAGGCGCGAAGTCGTTAATATTCATGCCGCGACTTAAATAATATTCCACGTACGTAAATCCATTGGCCAATGTAAATGCCAGTTGAGTGATTGGATTAGCACCGGCTTCAGCAATATGATAGCCGGAAATAGACACGCTGTAAAAATTGCGCACCTTTTGTTTGATGAAATAATCCTGTACATCCCCCATCAACCGCAAGGAGAATTCAGTAGAGAAAATGCAGGTGTTCTGTGCCTGGTCTTCTTTCAGGATATCTGCCTGCACAGTTCCACGAACCTGGTGCAAGGTATTTTCTTTTATTTTTTTGTAAACGTCTGCTTCCAATACCTGATCGCCGGTTACACCGAGCAACATCAATCCTAATCCGTTGTTTCCTTCAGGCAATGATCCCTGGTAAGCAGGTCGTTTGGTAGCTTTTCGTTTATAAATTTCTGCAATCTTTTCATTCACAATTTCGGTGAGTCCATGTTCTTTAATATACAACTCGCATTGCTGATCAATCGCAGCATTCATAAAAAATCCGGTGATGATTGCTGCGGGACCATTGATGGTCATCGATACAGAAGTTTTTGCATCAGCGAGGTTGAAGCCGCTGTATAATTTCTTTGCATCATCCAGACAACAAATAGAAACACCGCTGTTACCAATCTTGCCGTAAATATCGGGACGGTATTCAGGATCCTGTCCGTAGAGTGTAACGGAATCAAATGCAGTAGACAATCTCTTCGCAGGAAGACCTAATGAAACATAATGGAATCGTTTGTTGGTGCGTTCGGGTCCACCTTCACCGGCAAACATACGAGTCGGATCTTCACCTTCGCGCTTGAATGGATAGATGCCGGCTGTGTATGGAAATTCCCCAGGAAAATTTTCTTTCAACACCCATTTCAGGATTTCTCCCCATGCTTCAAATTTCGGAGTAGCAACTTTTGTAATTTGACTGTGAGAAAGAGATTCCGTATGTGTTTTCACTTTGATGTCTTTGCCACGAACTTTATAGACATAGAATTCATCACGGTAATTTTTGCATTTCTCTTCCCATCCTTCCAGCAGTTTCCTGTTTTGACCATCTAATAATAACTCAAGATTGGAATAGTGCGCATTCACATAAGCAATTGCCGTTGTCTTTTCGCCGGTGTTTTCTGATGTGGTTTCAAAAATATTTCTTGATGTGTTTAAAGCAAAAAGTTTCTGTGCAACATCACTTTGCTGCACCACCCATTGATCATATTTGCGGTTATTTTCTGAAATTTCACTCAGGTATCGTGTGCGCGCAGGAGGAATGATGTAAATTTTTTCACTCATCTCCTTCGTGATATCCAGGTGAGGCTGCAATGCTGCACCGGTCTTTTCAGAAATTTTATCCATCACCGATTTGTACAACCGGTTCATGCCGGGATCATTGAACTGCGAAGCGATGGTTCCGAAAACGGGAATGTCTTCGTCGTCCACTTCCCACAACTGGTGATTGCGTTTGTATTGTTTTTTCACATCGCGTATGGCATCGAGTGCGCCGCGTTTGTCAAACTTGTTGAGTGCAATAATGTCGGCGAAATCAAGCATGTCAATTTTCTCAAGCTGTGATGCTGCTCCATATTCCGGTGTCATTACATATAAGCTCAGATCGCTGTGTTCAATAATTTCAGTGTCGCTTTGACCAATGCCTGAAGTTTCGAGCATGATGAGATCAAATTGTGCGGCTTTTATAATGTCAATAGCTTCCTTCACATACTTGCTCAATGCAAGATTGGATTGACGTGTAGCGAGCGAACGCATAAACACTCTTTCGCTGCGAATTGAATTCATACGGATGCGATCACCCAACAACGCGCCGCCGGTTTTACGTTTGGAAGGATCAACGGAAATGATAGCGATCGTTTTTTCTTTGAAGTCTATTAAAAATCTTCTCACCAATTCATCTACTAAAGAAGATTTACCTGCGCCACCGGTTCCGGTAATTCCGAGAACCGGCGTTTTGTACTTTTTGATAATTGATGCACTTGATCCAGCAACAATTTAGATTGTTCCGGAAAATTTTCAGCGCCGGAAATAAGCGTTGCAATGGCATGCGGATTACGTTTTTTAATTCCTTCACTTCTCCATTCAAATGCATGCCTGTTGGAAAATCACATTGCTGCAACATATCGTTGATCATTCCCTGCAAACCCATGGCACGCCCATCATCAGGTGAATAGATGCGCGCGATTCCATATTGTTGCAGTTCTTCAATTTCTACAGGAAGAATTACGCCACCTCCACCGCCGAATATTTTGATATGTGAACAACCTTTTTCCTTCAATAAATCAAACATGTACTTGAAATATTCCATGTGGCCACCCTGGTAACTTGTCATGGCAATTGCCTGCGCGTCTTCCTGAATGGCGCAATCCACTACTTCCTGCACACTCCTGTCATGACCGAGATGAATCACTTCAGCACCACTCGATTGGATGATGCGGCGCATGATATTAATAGCAGCGTCATGACCATCGAACAATGAAGCAGCAGTTACAACACGTATTTTATTTTTGGGTTTATATACTTCCGGCTTTGTCATTGTTCAGGGGAATTTTCAGGTATAAAGATAGCACTTCGGTTATGAGGTTGCGCCGTGTTGTGTAAACTTTGGCAGGGCTTATTTTTGCTGTCCTTTACCATTTGTAATGCAAGTCAATCAATTTAATTTTTTTCTTTTCTGGTACGATTGATTTTTCACAATCATTATCAATCCTTTAACTGGCACAGACTCGAATATTATTATGCCGCCACACTCAGTCATCGGATGACTTCAGCGTATTTTGTCTCATTGCAAATTGCTTACACCGCCCCCGTGTATTCCCGCTGGCTCAAAGCACAACAACTTGAGACCAGGGAGTAAAAGCAGGACTGTGGCAGTTGAAGCGTGAAAGCAAAAAAATACCGGTTCTGTGGATGGACAGTGCTAACTCTCCTATGATAAGTTTAAAAAGCAAAAGATCTGAGAACTGACCATTTTCTCTGACGTCCGACAATTTGAAATGCCCCACCGGAGTGGGTTCTTGCACGAGAAAGAAATTTCCCGCAGATTGCAGGTAATAAAATCATTCATGCTGAAGTCCAAAGAAAGTCATCCTGTTTCGTTAATTGCCTTTCTGTTTAGTATTCTCTTCCTGACGTTTAGCGCCTTTCTTTATCCTAAGTGGATTATTTCCGGAACAGAAGCCACGCTGAGTTGGGATGTGATGGGTTATTACCTCTACCTGCCTTCTTATTTCTACGATGATATCAGCAAGTTGCACAACCTGCAACATATTCTTGACACCTATCATCCTGTTGATGGATTCGGAAATGCGTTCCAATTGCCCAGCGGAAACTATATGATGAAATATTCAATAGGCATGGCACTGATGTACCTGCCATTTTTTGGTGTTGCTCATTTGTGGGCGCACGCAGGCGGATATGCAGTGGATGGATTTTCTTACCCCTACCAGGTGATGATTTCTTTCGGAAGCATTCTCGTTGCATGGATCGGATTGTGGTTTGCGAGAAAAAATTTGTTGAAACACTTTGACGACCGTATTACTGCTGTTGTATTGCTGGTGCTGGTGCTTGCAACAAATTATTTCAACTATGTTTCTTATGCAGGACCGATGTCGCACAATTATCTTTTTACCATTTATTGCCTGGTAATATGGTTAACGATAAAATGGTATGAAAAACCTTCCATTACAGGGAGTGTGGTAATTGGTTTTTTATGCGGACTTGCCACCGTAACACGACCAACAGAAATCATAATCCTTATCATTCCATTTGTATGGGGAATAAATTTATGGAAAGGAATTCCAGAAAGGTTACGACTTCTCTGGCAGCACCGCCTGAAACTGTGCATTAGTGCAGTGGCATTTGGAATTGCTATACTGCCGCAGGTTCTTTACTGGAAAAGAATTTCGGGCGAATGGGTATATTATTCTTACCAGGACCAGGGATTTGACTGGACACAGCCACATCTGTATTTCGGCATGCTCACGTTTAAGAACGGGTGGTTGGTTTACACACCGGTGATGGCACTGGCATTGATTGGTCTCCTCTTTTTATATATCAGAAGGAAAGAAATATTCTGGCCGGTTTTCATTTTTATGCTTATCAATATATACATCGTTTATTCCTGGCAAATATGGTGGTATGGCGGAAGCTTCGGATCGAGAGCTATGGTTCAGTCATATGCCCTTTTGATTTTTCCGCTTGCAGCATTTTTTGACTTTGTGCGTGATAAAAAAATAATGCGAACCCTTATAGGCATTGGTGTAATATTTTGTTGCTGGCTGAATTTACTGCAGACTTATCAGGCTCATGCAGATGGAATTTTTGAAGCAGAAAACATGACACGTGCGTACTATTGGCGCATTTTTGGAAAAACATCCATTGAACAGAAGGATAAAAAACTGTTGGACAGCAAAGAGGAGATGCCCGCACCGTTAGACGATCAGCTACAGGTAGTTTATAAAATTAAATCTCCGGTTTATGATAGTGTCCGAAGCAAGGATAGTTATGCTGCCGGTCTTTTAATTCAATTGAGTGACAGCCAGCAATTTTCGAAGTCCTACGCAATTCCGGTTGATCACGACAAAGAGTTATGGCTGCGTGCCAGTGCCGCTGTTTATTTTCCGGATAAGGAATGGGACGTTTGGGGAATGACTCAATTCACCCTCAAATTATTTTCGCATCAGCAAGAAGTCCGGAATAATATAATGCGGATTCAACGTGCAACAGATCAGGGCAGTTGGCAGTATGTTACAGTAGACATTCACAGTATGCCATCGATGCATGCCGACAATTTACAGGTCAGTTTCTGGAATGCAAATAGTAAAAAGAAAATTTTTATTGATGACCTGAGGGTGGAACAGGTTATTTTGAAATAGGATTTGCTCAAAAGATTTTAATTGCCACGGAGGCACGGAAGGCACGGAAAAAATTTGGTGAATTTCAAGGTCTCTGTAATAACTATTTATTCCACCACATCTTCTTACCGGTTTAAAACTAATTTATAAATGGTGGTTTTACCATTGATGAGCACGGAGCAAAAATATATTCCTGAAGGCAATCTGCTCCCATCAAATGCAAACTGATAATCACCTGCTGACTGTGCTTCATTCACCACCAACTGCTTTACATTCAGGCCCGACTCATTGTACAAATCAATACTCACGCTGGCAGCATTTGTAAGCCTGTAGCTGATCGTGGTAAGTCGTACAAATGGATTGGGAAACGCGGTGACCTGATCATCAGCAACTGAAGAATGAATACCTGTCGCAGTATTCACTTGAAAAGCAGGCAGCTTTATATCATCCAGCCAGCCGGCATCTGCTCCATTGGAAAAGTAACCGTCTTTTGCATAGACCCATTTAAAGTTGTGTAAGCCACTGTCAATTGCATAGGAAGATACTGCCCATGCCGATTCACCTGACCAGCTATTTTGCACTACACCATCAATATAAAATGCAAGTGAATCATATCCTGCTTCGGAAGAAACTTTGTGCGCGAAAGAAATCTCATCCTCAAACTGAACCGGCAAAACTATTTCAAGAGTGGTAGACTGAAAATTATTTACGTTGCCTGACTTCGTACAATAACTTCCCTCATAAGCATTTTCAGTGGTAGTGAACCAATTGGCAATGCCGCTTAACTGCCATTCATACGAAGTGAAATCATTGGTTTCAAAATCTTCGATTGCAGGACTAATCACTGTTATGAAATTATTTGAACTGCTGTAAGCACCCGCCATCAGATCACAGGTCAAGATCACATCAATGCCAAAAATTGCAGCAGGCGCAACAGTAATTTCAAACGTAGCTGTTTGATTTTCTCCGGCATTAAGGTTGCCAATGTTATACGTTGCACTGCTGACAGTAATGAAATTGCTGTTGGAAGAAAGCGTAGCAATTGCATTTCCGATATCGCTGTGTCCGTTGTTGGAAGTAGAGATGGTAACGATTGCCGTTTCAGATGGATCTAAGTATCCATCGCCGTTACCACCAATAGCATCATTGATTACCAGTGAGTTCACAGCAGGCAACGGCGCATTAAGCAAAATGGAAAAGGAAGAACTCCAGGTATTCGAATTGTTATCTGTAATTATGCAACTGAAGAAAGCCACATGTCCATCTGGTACATTGTCTCCGACTGTGAATGCAAATGCATTGGTTTGAATGACAGCAGTATTACTTTGAATTGTATTGTAGGATGCAGCGGCATCAGTAATATTTATAAACGGATCGGAGGTGGCAATCGTTGCTGTTACGCCTACAGCAGCAGTCAGTCCAAGGTTTTGCAAAGTGACATCCAGCGTGATCGCTTCATTAAAATCAGCAAGTCCGTTGTAATTACCTGTGATATCATTGATAACATTTCCACCATTAAAAACAAATGGACCGGCGGGTTGAGTTGCCGGAATAGCAGCGATATACGGTGTTTTATTGTATCCGGTAATCGTCAGTGTTAAAGTATCATTAATAATAAGCGGATCAAATGAAAGATCTGCAAGTCCACCCGTGATGGTTGCAGTAGCAAGAATATTTCCATTCACAGAAAGACAAGCCAGCGCATTTTCAGCATCACAAGTAATAATAAAATGAGTGCTGCCCAATTCAATAGTCGGATTATGCACAGCGAGCATTAGTGTTGGTTGCGCTGTTCTTATCTCTAAGGAAGGATCACCAAATACTATCCAGGTATCCGTCATGTTGTAGCCGGTGGCGCCATACTTATCATTCATGCTGAAACAACCGTTGACAGATAACCCGCCAAAAGTCCGTTTGATATTTCCCGTATAGCTTTCAGAAAGTATGGAATGCATCTCATCCTGTGCTTCCATCGGTTCTGCCCAGGCCTGCAAAATGGTAGACATAAAAGAAGCCACAGTACCGGTTGGCAAACCATTGTGATTTGAACGCGCAAAAGATTCCGCAAGACAGGTTGTGCCTGTAAAATTTCCAACGCTGCAACCTACCACCCACATAAAAGGCCATTGTGTTGTGTTCGTCAGGTTGTTTGCATCGGTGATGGAAAAGTCGGTGGTGCTCAGACTGCTTCCACTTCCATGACCAGTGTAACTGATGATGCCTGTTCCATTGTCGATCAATGTTGAAAGGTCATTCGCAACAGGATTGCCCGGCGCATCAGCGTTGCCGTGTGTTCCATCAAACAAGGCTGCAACGTCAGTGTAATTGTAACCGAGTAATTGTGTCCTGATAAGATCCTGATGTTCGTAATCCGCTTCACCATCGTCACCAATTCCCCCGCCTTCATTGGAAGCAATGCAAATACCTTTTGCAAAGTGATCATCATTCAATGGCGTTTTTTCATAGGAAATTGTTTTGTTCACCTGGTTGATGATGTCCGATTCAGACTCAGCGGAAAAGCGTCCGACAAAAATTTCCTGGTAATGATCTTCACCTGAAATATAACCATAGTCATTGTCAGCATCACCGGCGGAAGTGCTGCCTGCTGCAACTTGTGCTGCATCACCTGCCAGTAAAAGATAAGTCAGTCCGTGAGTATTGTAATAATTCGCGACGTAATTTTTTATGGAAGTTTTATCATTTCCAATGGTGGCAACATCCACCATTTCAGTATGCATTCCTCGTTGAATTTTCCAATCTACCAATGGCTGCATTGCATTCATAAACGGACCGGAACTTATGATGAGCATATTGCCTTCTTCCTCCAACGGATTATAACGGGTATCCTTTTCAAAATTCAGAAATTGATTTGAATACAATCTGTTGAACTCCGGATCAGTTTTAATTTCAATGCCTGCATTTCTGTGAAATACATTTATTGCAGGTTGAGTATCAGGAAAAATTGTGACTGTAATTTCCGAATACACACGCAATGTTTTGGTAACAGCATTGTATTGAAAAGGACAAACGATCACTGTTTGTCCGCGAAAGTCACGGAGAATATATGGCTCACGCAACGCTGCAAGTTGCCTGGGAAAGAAATTGTTTTCGCGGTAAGCTTCACCGTAAGTATAAGCAACTGATGCAGGATCAATATCTCTTTTTAATGATCCTTTGGAAGGCGCTACGATTATATTTTCATAATCAGTGTACAGACTTCCTGTAACAGATACTTCCATGTTTTTGTCGTCAGGAACAATAATGCTTGCTGTGAGTTTGGGAAGATCAGGAAATCCCTTTTCAAGCATTGGAGTTCCCTGATCAATATTTATGATTACCGCTTCCCCGGAATCAGTGTTCACCCTTTTTTGAATCAATTTGCCCGCTTCAAATTTGATGGTGATTTTATCAGCATCATCATTCACGAGTGAGACCGTTGTTTTTCCGGTAGAAAATGATTGTGCGAAGGAAACGACTGTAAACATTAACAACCATAAAATGGTGCTGATTACACAGTATGTTTTGAGCGTAAAGATTTTTTTCATACCTGGAAATTAAAACTGCTAAATGTAAACGGTCAGGTTGACAAAACTAAACTAAATGGAGTAAAACAAATATGGAGACTATACTTCAAACATTAGATGATAGGTTTCTGAAGTAACAATTTATATGACCTCAAAAAAGCATGGAATTAAGATATAAAGGACAATTCATCTGCGATATTGACTTGCATACAATTTCGTTTTTAAAGAACGGAGCACTTTATTTGGGATAGGTCCGAGAAAACAAATAGATCGGGTGGCATATTTCTCTGCTAATTTTTCTTCCCCAAATCAAACAACACCTGCACATACGCCATTCTTCCAACATACGGACCACCGTACACTTCAAACTTCATATTATTCAGCAAGTTGCTCGCTCCGATTTTTACGGTCATATCAATCTTTGGAACAACTTTATTGATCTGTGCATCCACCTTTCCATACGTAGGCACTTCACCGGTAAATTGTGGTGAGCCCTCATATAAAAATCCTTCTACCCATTTGTAATTAATGCTGAAACCATAGTTGTTGAAAGGTATCACTGGAAGTTTTTTCCAGATCTTATTCAGGAAACCAATGTTGATGGCAATGTCGCGGCCACTGATACCGACATTGAATTTATTTTCAGGTGTATTGAAAGCGGGAACGATCGGATCAGTAGAACCCTGAAGGTTAAGCTTGTTGTAAGAATAATTTCCATTGATGGAAAAATAATCTTTGAAGTAGTAATTCAATCCAATAGAAAAACCGGTAGTTGTTACTTCGTCTTCGGTATTGGCTGCTACACGATAAACATCAAAACCATTGAGCCGCTTGATGATGTCGTTGTAGTCAATCACTGCTCCCAATTTGTAACCGATAAAGTAACGGTACCAACTGTAGTAATAACTCATATCAAGAAACAAGTGTTGAAACAATGAAGCGCGATAACCTACTTCAATACTTTTCACCTGTTCGGGCCGTATCGGCTTCACATTAAAAAATACGAGCGTATCGTAGTTCTGCGTATTGATATTATCAAACAGGGAAGGAAGCGTAACCAGCGAATCAAAACCGTTGAGATTACCCACCAAAAGGGCCGGGCCCACATTATAATACAAGTATTGATCTGTCAATGTAGGATTTCGAATGGCGGAAGAGAAAGATGCCCTGAAACTACTTTTGTTCAGGGTGTAAACAGCAGACACCGCAGGAGAAAAAAGCACATCAAAATTTTCATTCTTATCCATGCGCAATGTGGCATTGATCTTTAGCAGACTGTCAAGAAAACGTTTTTCAAGACCTGCATACGCACCATATTCCCAATTGGTGATTTTTACGCCATTGGTATCGCTGAAAATCGTGCCGTGTGAATTAGGCCGGTAGGTTCTGTAATTAGCACCTACGGTAATGTTCATGAAACGCGGCGTGAATTTGTATTCGCCATGCAGATGATACAGCGCTGACTTATCATAAAATTTCGATCCGCCATCTGCATAGGATTCATGTGTGGTAATGTAATTGAATGCGGAATCAAACGATGCTGTTCCCGGAACATAAAACGCATGCTGGCCGGGACTGATACTTTGGTTGTTCGCGTAATTCTCCGCATTGTTGTGCAGAGAGTCAATGAGCGAAGTGTAATTCAGAAGCAGAGAACTGATGCTGTCTATATATTCCTGGTAAGCATTTGGATTGTCAGGATCAAACACAAAAGTTGGATAACCTGGAATATCCCTGATGATGGGAACACCTTGAGTAGAATAATTGGTGAAATAATCAGTGCCCCAATCTACATTGCTTTTGGCTCCGTTTTCAAGAAGTAATGCTGTGAAGTAGGCGTCATACGATTTGCCGGCATTTTCATTGGTGGCATAAGCGCGAATAAAAAATTTATCCTTTTTCTGCAACTCAATCCTGTTTTGAAAAAACAAAATGTCTTTCAGTGAATACCGGTTATCACCTTGATAAACGGTTGTGCCGGATCCAAAGTTAGTTGCGTAAATCAGTTGTAAATCCTGACGAATTTTATAATGAAAAGCACCTGTTAATTTATAGTTGCGGGTATTGTAATCTACGAGATCAGTTTCAAGATAACCGGTGCGGTAAAATCGCCCGAGTCCCGGATACGCTGCAATGCTTTTTGAATAATCGTGTGCGAAATAAAATTCATCGCCATAACGATTCACCGCATCATAACCGCCGGGATTGCTTTGATCGTCCTGCGTTTCAAAAACCGGATCAAGGTTGGTGGCTTCCCAATCGTTAGCACGCAATAAGAACCCATTGATTTTATAAGCAAATTTTTCTACGCCAGATTTATTTTTGAATACCTGATCCCAACGCAAAGCACCTTCAAACAAACTGCGTTCGCCGCCTTTGAGGGAGATGGAAAATCCCGGCGTCTGGAACGGATCTTTGGTGGTCATGCTAATCACGCCATTGAAAGCATTTGGACCATAAAACGCTGAACTCGCACCAACTACCAGGTCTACTTTTAAGACATCAAGATCCGGTGCGCCTAAAAAATTGCCGAGCGAAAAACTGAGTCCCGGCGCCTGGTTGTCAACGCCATCAATTATCTGTAAGGAACGAACCGGTGAAGTGGAATTGAAACCTCGTGTATTGATGATCTTGAATCCAAGACTTGCGGAAGTAACATCCACACCTTTCAGTTGACCAAGACCTTCATAAAAATTAAATGCAGGAGTCTGACGAATGGCAATCTGGTCCATTGATTCAACCGTAAGCGGAGATTCTTTTTGTTTTTCTGAAATGCGGCTGCCGGTGATTTCCACTTCTTTCAAAATTACTTTGTCAGCATTCAATTTGATGGTGACAGCATTCGCGGCATCTTTTATTGTTACATCAAGATGGAGGTAACCGAGATAAGTAACAGTGAGCGTTACCGGAAGTGATTGCGCAAGAGTCAGTGAAAATTTTCCGTCTTCATCTGTTACGGTACCGTTGGTAGTTCCCTTGATTACGACGTTGGCACCAATAAGAGCTTCTCCTGTTTGCGCATCCTTAACGGTGCCTCTGATAGTTTGCGCAATGCCATGGTGTGCCAGTATCAACAGGCAGCATGCAAGGGTTAAGCGTAGTAGCATAAGCAGGGCGTTGTGATTTACTTCTGTTAATATAGGTAAAGGATGAGTATTTCAAAATTTTTGCAAAGCTGCTTGCAAATAAAATCGGAGGAATATTAACTTTTGCAGTTTTACACGCTTGCCTGACGCCTGAAAAAAACTACTTTTCAGAAGCGGATTGTCCATTTCAATTCTGAGTATAACCTGAAAAACTGTGTAAGTTCACATCCTGAACAATCACTGAATTGAACGTTGAGAGTTTTTCATGATCCATCCCAAAAGAAGTTTTTCAAGATACCTGAATATAAGGAAGCTTCATCCGGTGGCCATTACTGCTCAGGATACTGTCAACGTTTTTTTTATCGACGGTGAACATCAATATGACATTACTGATTTTCATGCATTGATTTCACTGAAACCTTTTACAATAGCAATAAATGCAGCAGCCATTAAATTTCTAAATCCTGAAAATGGTATTCTGCATATAGCAACCAATGAAACGCTATTGGGAAAACTTCACCTTCAATCAGCCGGCTTAGAAAAATTCAACGGTAACACGCTGTGTATCTTTGAAGCAAAACTTTCCTATCATCCCCTTTCGTTTTTTGCAGCTCTCTGGAATTCCATTTTATTATCACTGAAAAACAGCACCAATAAAAAATCGCAAAACTTTGTGGTACCACCAAAAGACCTTTTAAAGTTGTTCGTTTTCAGTCTAAAACCACGACCGGTTTTCCTGGTTTCGGTGCAGCATCAAAATGGATTTGATGTTTTTCCGGTTGACATTGCAGGCTGCATTTCCGATACGCATCGTATTTTCAGTATCCGCACCACGAGTGCTGCCATCCCTCATATCCTGGCTACCAAAAAGATTTGTTCCTCTTCTGTTCCCTATGAGCAACGCCACGCTGTTTATCAACTTGGCCGGCATCATGCAGGTGGAATTATACCGCAGGAGGCTGCAACAATGGAATTTATTCCATCAACGCAATGGAAAATTCCGGTGCCTGCTTTTGCTATTCAGACAAATGAGTTGCTTTTAGAACACACTTTTCAAAAAGGGGTGCATTCGCAATTTATTTTCCGTGTGGCGAACAGCTATCAGCTTAATACGGGCCTTGAACTCGGATATACACCCTGGTTTAACCGCAACTATTTTAAAAATAGTTTTGACCTTCCCAAATAAGAAAACATGCTGCAAAAGTTATTCAGAAGCGCACCATACAGGAACATCAGGACCATTATATTTCCTTATAAAAAGATGGCCGATGAATTTTATGATGCATTATATGTATCGATGAATGGAGCGACCTTGTTTGCGCCTGAAAATATTTATAGCATTGATTATGCGGTTAAGCATTTGCCGTCAACTGATCCGGTGATAGAGATCGGATCTTTCACAGGTATGTCAACCTGTATGCTCAGTCACATGCTGGAGCTGCACAACAGGAAAAATATTTTAATCAATATTGATAAATGGGAATTTGAAGAAAAAGAAAGAAATTATTATTCCCGTGTTTTAAAAGTATCACCGGGAGAAATGAAGGCGTACGTCCGTGATTCATTCCTTCGCAACGTCCGGTTTTTTTGTGCCGGACGTTTGCCACATACCTTCGAAATGTTTTCAGATGAATTTTTTGAATGCTGGAAACAACGTAAACCAGTAAACAACATTTGGGCAGAACCGGAAACTTTGGGCGGACCTATCAGCTTCGCCTATCTCGACGGCAATCATCAATATGAATTTGTGAAACGTGATTTTGAAAATGTGCATAGCCATCTTGTACAAGGCGGATTTGTTTTTTTTGATGATTCCGCTGCTCACATTGCTACCGGAATGCGCGATTTCATGAAAGAGATGAAAGCAAGAAAGGACTATGAAGTTGTGTTGAAGAATCCTAATTACTTATTCAGAAAGATTGATTGAAAGTTGACTGTTAGCTCAGGCAATTTTTCTTCCCACAAAAAAATAAATAATTACCTGTATCCATTGTGAGACGGCCATGGCGATAAATATGGCTGTAAATGGTTCAGGTAAAATCCTTACGAACGAAAATATCAGTGCGGCACTTAGCGCTATAAAAAGAAAAGAGATGATGACCACTATATGTTGCCTGTTGTTTCTGAAGAGCCGGTATATCAAAGGCGCATAGTAAAATCCGGGTATTACGATCAGCCATCCAAGCAGAAAGATCAGCGGATCATACTGAAAACGGTAGATCCATTCGAGCAATACTGACGTAGCGAAAACCGCAATGGCTGCTATCAGCATACCGACAATAAAAAGGCGGAGCGCCATTTTACGGATCGAAGCAACGGGCAACCGGTAGATGATAGCTAGATACGGAATCAGCAGGATCGGAATGGAAAGTTGAGTGGCCTGCAACAAACTCATGAGCACCTGGTAACGTGCGATTTCTTCTTTGCTGAAAAATGAAGTGACACAAATCAGATCGATTTTAGAAGCCAGCATGCCGGTGAAATAAAGCAGGAAGAATGAAAATGCAAGCACGAAATAAATGTGATCAAAACTTTTGAAGAATACCGGAAATACCCGATTGCGATAAATGAAAATGATGGCTGCTGCTTTCAGAAGTTCCGTGCAGGCAAACCAACTCAACAATTGGGAAAGTTCAGCAGGGTGTAAAAAAAAGATGGCAGCACCCAGCAAGATGAATCCGGATGATTCCAGCAATAAGGTGATACCAAAATTTCTCCTGAATACAATGATGGAATCATACGACATGTAAACAAAGCGAGCGAGAAGATAAACCGCTACCCAGGTTTTAATACTAAAAGGAAGCGGAAGAAAAATAAGTACACCTAATAAAATTGCGACCAGCAAACTGCGACTGCCAAAACTTTGCTGCCAGACCAACCTGATGGAAGAAGGATCTGCACTGAAGTTGCGGATCAGGTAATCTTTATTTCCCCAGGCCATAATATTACCTGCGATGGTGATCCACAACATCACTTGCACCATTTCGCCCCATAAGGCAGCAGACAACCACCGCACCACCAGTGCTGCTATCACCACATTAAAAACCATCGGAACAAGGTTATAAGCAGCGCTTGCTGAAAGCAATAATAACCGTTGACGGAATTTTTTGAAGGGTAGTGCAATCATTTATCGGAGAAAATGTAGCGAAGTCATGTCGTATAAACTTAGATATTTTCCGCATAGGTAAACTTTGGAAATGATTTGCAGGCAGCAAGATAAACAGCCAAAGTTGATACAGCCGCCGATTGCAAATTCGCATTTGACTATGATAAACCCGAAAACTATTTTTACAATCTTTTAGAATCAGTTTTGAAATCAATTAATTTTTTTACAATGCTCTTTGGTTCGGCTTGCCAGAAGCGCACCCTGAACGCAGCCGAAGGGTAAGCGATGTAACAATTATATTGATTGATTTCAAAACAACTTCTTAGGCACAAAAACATGCCTGTTAAATTCAACAATCCATAAATTTTTTATACGCCTTCACCGTTTCTGACATGCTGAATAATTCCACCGGAGAAAAGTCAGGATCATGAAGCGTAAGAATTTCTTTCAACGCATGTACCATGTCCGTTTGTTCTGCACAGACTTTTATTTTTTCATGATCTGTAATTCTTCCCACATCAAAACAAATTACATACATGCCTGCTTCCAATGCTTCAGAGATTACTGTGGATTGGCCTTCGTAGCCGGAAGTGTGCAGTAAGACTTTTGACTGCATCATTTTTTCTCTTACCTCTTCGCGGGTAAGCGCTCCGTTAAATTTAATCTGATCGTGGAGTTGCAGTTCATTTACGAGTTGCGCTAACATGGGTCGTTCACTTCCTTTGCCGACGATTTCAACTTTCAGATTTGAAAATTCTTTTTTTACTGTTGCAATAATCCGGATGGCAATATCAACCTGCTTCAGTACTATCAGTGATCCTGCAATGAGTATATCAATCGGTCTTTCAACGGTAGTTGCATCTATTGCCGTTTTGTGCAATACACCCATCGGAATGATGGCCTCCGCTTTTTTGCCAGTGGAAATCAATAGCTCTTCATACATTTTACGAGTGAAGACGACGACAGTGAGCTTTTTGAAATTCAAACGCTGCAGATACGGATTTGATTTTTTTACATCCTGACCAGCGGCAATTGCAATATGCCTGACACTGGAAAATCGTGAAAATAGTTGCCCAACATAACTTGCTTCCGTAAGAAAATAGGAAAGCACCACGCTTTGCTTTTTTTTCTCCTCACCTGTAGTCCCTCTCCAATGGAAAGTGAAATACCAATTTTTAAAACTGCCCTTCCATAATAATAGTTGAAGAAATATTTTCATCCACGTGATTAACTTGTATCCGCCGGTTTTATCATGCCCACCTGCAGCATAAACAGGTATCGAATGCCATGAATAAGATTGGGATGTATGAGGATATTGAAAGGCAATGATGCGGATAGTGTCTTCAGGAAAATTTTCTTTCCAACCCAAAACAAAATCCTGCAACGCCGGAATACAACTGGTATCCTGTTCATTTATCGGAAAACCGGGCGTGAGAATAATCAGTTGGAGTGGTTGTGTCATTCAACAAATAGAAAAATATTGATGGAAAAGCAAGTGCTGATCTTTAAATGCAATGCTATGGCTAAAGATATAAAGTTGAACAATACCGATATCCTTCTTGCAAAGCAATCTCGACCAGGTAAGCAAATTATCGTTCGGCTTTGTCACAGCCATTTAAACATTCAACCATCTCATCATTTATCAATCACAACTCCATTGCATCCTTCAGCTACCACGATTAATTCCACAAAAAAACCCGTGCATCACATTGACTCACGGGTTTTTCTTATCAGGAAAAAAAATCAACGTTGTATCACAATGGGCTTTGATATCACAGTTGCTCCATCATTAAGCTGGAGATTGTAAACACCATTGGCCAATAAAGTATTCAATTGTAATGAACCATTGTATTGACCTTGAACCAGGGTTACTTTTTCTGTCTGCACTAACTGTCCGATCGTGTTGTAGAGATTCAGAGCAGCAACTTTGTTTGCATCATTATTAAGATTCAACTGCACGGTCACATTTCCATCAGTTGGGTTCGGGTAAATGGAAAAATTGCTTGCTGCTATGGCCGGACTGTTCACTACTCCGGTTGCTGAATCAGGAATGAAATTAACTGTAAGCGTATAATTTCCTTCATCAGCAGCATGACCTTCCACTACAATGAATAAATTGATTGGCACATTTCCCTCATAGAATTTGATGGAAGCATTATTGCCGGTACAAAGCACCCCGTTATTGTCATTACTGTTTTGATGAACACCGGCTTCTGTTATCAGGTGCACGTAGGTATTGAATCCTGAAGTGGTTTCACAGGTTGAAATTTCCAATGTTCCGGAAGTGTCGGTGAGCGATAATGAATAAAAAACATCCGGCGAAGGTTGTTGCGTGATGTTGGTATAATCGCTCGTCCAGCAATTGGAAGAAAGGTTATCACGCGTATCTATGTACGGTAATGTCGTGATCACAATTGGATTCAGTTGTGTATTCCCGGTAGGAGTAGCTTTCACGAGTACCATCACTTCAACAGAGTATGCACTGTTACCTGAGCAAGTCACCTTGCAACGATAGTAGGTAGTAGCAGTAACCGTAACGGTGGCAGTAGTGTCTGTTTGTCCGGCCAGCGGTGTGTAAATAACGTTGTCAGCAGATGATTCCCATTGATAGGTTTGTCCCAGTCCGGTGGAATTTTCCGTGAGGGTAAGTGTAATTTCCGCAGGCACATCAACAGCACAAAAAGACTGAACAGACGCTGATGCTACACCTGCATTGGGTGGTACCAGGCAAGGTGGCTGATCAACAATGTTGATGGCAAAATCTTCTGTTTCTCCAAATTCATATGTTCCACAGGCGGCAGGTACCGATTCTCCTTCAGCAATAATTATGCGCATGCCGGTTTTGCCAAGTTGAGTTACACCGGGAATAGTAAATACACCATCAGGAATGCTGTGCAAATCAGTAGTCGGTCCGTATGAATAAACCAGCTCATTGGCATTGTAAACATTGTTCTGATTATAGTCAATGTACACCGCAACATACGCTTCATAAAACTGTCCGGTGCATGCACCATTGTCAATCTGAATAGTTACAGGACCGGATTTGGCAACCTGCAGATCAATCGCTGTATTATCAGTGTACGTTTCGCAGGCAGCAGGTGATGTTCCGAACACCTGGTTGCCAATTTTAATGGTATCAATTTTCGTGTCATCATCTTTCAATGCATAGGAAGCACAGTAACAGGCATAGAATGGATTCATATTAACCTGTACTCCGGTGGAGAAAGTAAATTCACCGGAATTATCACAGGTTACCTTGCAGCGATACCAGGTTGCAACTGTTTGCGACTGTGTTCTGGTGGCAGAGGTGGCACCATTGATGTTGTTATAATTATTGTCAGTAAGACTGGATTGCCACTGGTAAGAGATACCTGTGCTGGTCTCGTAATTGGCAATTGATAATTCAAAGAGCTCATCCGGACAAACAGAAGATTGTGTAGCAAGTGTTGCTCCCGGACTTGGTGATCCGGTACAAGCCGTAGCTGCTGTAATGTTCAATAGATAATCTTCCGTTTCTCCATAGGTATATTCACCGCAGGCATAGGGAATCGAATCTCCTTCTGTAACAATCACACGCATACCCGTCACGCCTCCCGGCGCTACCGTGGGAAAAATAAAGGTATAGTCGGGTATGGAATTGAAATCGGTGACCGGTCCGTAGCCATACACCAGTTCTGTGGCTTCTTCGTAAACTCCATTCTGGTTGTAATCAATATAAACACCAACGTACGAATCATAAAAAAATCCGCTGCAGGAGCCATTGTCAATTTTCATGGTAACCAGTTCTCCGGCACTTACATTTCCGGGTACGGCTGTATAATCAGTATAAGATTCACAAGTGCCCGGCGATGAACTGGTACTGATATCCGCCATCTGAAACGAATTGATTTTTGAATCGCTGATATCGGCAGCATAAGATGCGCAGTAGCATTCGTAAAAAGGATTTAAACCCACCAGCAACGAATTGGAAGTGCCTGTTGCGCCGCCTGCGTTACAGGTTACTTTGCAATGGTAATAATTTGCTGTCGACTGCGTGTAAACTAGTGTGGAAGCTGTTGCACCCGGAATGGTTGTCCATGGATCATTACCATCCGGAGAATATTGCCACACATAAGAAAGACCTGGCGTAGTTGGCGCATTTTGCAATGAAAGGGTAAATGGTTCATTTACACAAACGGAAGCGGAGGTAGAAAGGGTGTTGCCTGGATTAGGTGTACCAACGCAGTTCGCTTCAAAAGTCAATTGAATGGCTGGACGTTTCTTGATGAGTGTACCATAGTCAGCAGGAGGGATAAGGTCATCTTCCCAAAACTGGCAACGATAGCTGGTGGTAGTAGATTGGCGGAATAGTTTGGCGTCATAATTTTCTCCACCGAATTCCCCGTAATTCGTTTCTACCAACACCAACAGGTTATTGCTGCTGTAGTTAAAAGCTGTACCCAGCTCAATGGTAACCCAGTTGTCTGCAGTGAGCATGTCGGATGTAATTACTCCGTTAAAAACCTGCGTGGAACCGAAAGCCTGAGTATAATAAATGGAGGAAGTAAATGAATTCGGAGCAACTGATTTCATCCGGATGATTACCGGAGTAGCAGCAGCGGGATTGTTCTTTGAATTCAGGTAAAATCCAACCTTCGTGATGCTTCCACCCTGGCCTATTTCGCTCGAAGTATACAGCATTGCTGTGCGCTCGTAGCCGTAAAAGCAGCCGAGTGGTTTTCGGTTCGATGAATCATTTGGATTTGAGGCTGGAACAGTAATCACCTGCGCTGTGGCAAATTGAGTAAAAAAGTAGCAACAGGTGATCAACCAAAGTGCTTTCCGGACTTGACGAATGCAGAAGCGGGTAGATAATACAGTTAACATACAGGTGTTTTTTTGAAAGATGTTTAGTAACGGTTGTATCAAATGGTCTTTAAATAAGGTGATTTTTTTACTTAAAACGTGGACGAAAATACAATTTCTAATGAATCCAAGTGAATACATTTCCTCTATGTTGTCAACCGGCTTTTTCAGGTATCTATATGTTCATTATATATCTTTTTCTGACAATGTAATCCTGTAAAAGTGCGGGAATAATTGCTTCGTGGCCATTTGATTTTTCTCGCAAAAGCGCAAGCCCCAAAGTTTTATACTCCTATTTCCTTTGCGACTTTACGTCTTTCCGAACAACTTCTTTTTAAACATTTTGGTACATAATTCAGAACTCTAGACAGAAAACAAACCCTGGCGATCTGTCTTTGCATTTTGCTAATCGTAAAGATTAACTGAACAGTTAATTTATAGTTTGACATTCACCCACGATGTTTGTGCTGCACCTGTGCATCAATCATTTGCTATATTGTTCCGGTCAAACAATATGAAACAGTTCATAAATCCCATAGCTGAAATGTCGGCAAAAGGGCAACTGACCGGCCTGCTGCTGATCGTTGCCACTTTACTTTCATTATTCATCAGTAATTCTCCCTACCGGGAAAGTTATCTGCATTTCTGGCACCTTGAAGTGGGCAGTTCCTTTTTTCAACTATCGGTTTCTCATTGGATCAACGATGGACTGATGGTGATTTTTTTCTTTATGGTCGGGTTGGAAATCCGCCGCGAAATTGTGCATGGCGAACTCTCAGATATCCGGCAATCGTTGTTGCCGGTTTTGGCCGCTGTTGGCGGCATGATCATGCCTGCATTATTCTTTGTACTCTTCAATCAGCACACGGATTTTCTGCAGGGCTGGGCAGTTCCAACTGCAACAGATATTGCCTTTTCTCTTGGTATCTTGTCACTCATGGGTAACAAAGTACCGTTTGCCCTCAAAGTTTTTCTGACCGCGTTGGCCATCATCGACGATTTAGGAGCTGTGCTGGTGATCGCCATTTTTTACACCAGTGAAATCAATCTCGGACAATTACTATATGCTGCGTTGATCATTGCTTTTTTATACACGCTTCAAAAATTCAGGGTGCGTCCTGTTATCTTTTATCTCCTACCGGGAATTATAGTGTGGTGGTTCATTCTGCATTCCGGCGTTCATGCCACAGTTGCCGGTGTGCTGCTTGCTTTTTGTGTACCCATGAATGCCGTAGAATCAATGGAACATGCATTGCAGAAGCCGGTGAACTATCTCATACTGCCATTTTTTGCCCTGGCGAATACCGCCATTGTTTTTCCTGACGGAGGAGCTGCTTTGTTACTCCATCCGCTGAGCCTGGGAATTATTGCCGGATTACTGCTCGGAAAACCTCTGGGAATTATGCTGTTCTCCTGGATCGCCATTAAAGCCGGATGGGCGCAATTACCGCTTCAGGTTACCTGGAGAAAACTGCTGGCAGCAGGATTTGCAGCAGGTATTGGCTTTACCATGTCGATCTTTATTGCAACACTCGCATTTTCTGATGCTGCTGTTTTAGACACTGCGAAACTCGCGATACTCGTTGGGTCGCTATTGTCGGGATTGGCGGGGGTGATGCTGCTGGCGAGCGAAAGGTCAATTGGGAATTAGTCATTGAGTCATTAGTCATTGAAATAAATTGGACTCAAAGAAATCAATTTGATCAGTATGTACCTGGGAGTTCAACAACCTAAACAATATCAACCCTTAAACATTTCAAACACTTAAAAGACAATTCCTAATTCTCAATTCCCTCCAACAAAAACTTCCCCTCACCCAGCTTCTTCACCTTCGCCATAGGCATGCTTGCAGAATGAAAGAAAAGACAGGTGTAATTATTTTCAGCAGCACGGTTTCCGTATTCAATGCGCTTTTCAGCAGACACCTTTCCATCGAAATCATACTTGGCGCTGAATTTCATTTGCAATTGTTTTGGTTGCGGCAATACATCACCACCATAAAAGCACGAGCCGGTTTCAGTTTTTATAGTAAACACCTGGTGATATGGCGTATGTCCGCCGCTGATTTCATACGCAATGTCGTCACTGATTTTTCCATCACCATCCAATAAAATAAGTTTTGATGAATGGCTCAGAAACTCAAGTTTGGCAAGTACAAAAGAAGGAGACTCTTTTTTCGTGAATGCATATTCAAGTTCTCTTTTCTGGCAATAATAAGTGGCATTTGGAAACATCAGATCATACACCGGCTCCTTTCCGTAACAGATGCCGCTTGCGTGATCTTTGTGTAAGTGACTCAGCAAAACAACAGCTACATCATCTGCATTGAAACCTGCACGCTGAATGTTTTCATGAATCATAAAATCCCCTTCCGCAGAAGGCAAACCCAGGCCGGGATCAATTACAATCAGTTCATTTTTTGTCCTTACCAGGAAAGGAACAATGTCAACGATTAAAGAAGCAGGCCGATCGTGAAGGTGATCTGTTAATGGATCAAAAGGGATGAATAGTTTGCTTTCATCTACTGAATAGGTGCCTTCGGAGAGCGGGAAATACATTGTTTAATTGCTAAATTGTTTAATTGTTGCTGTACTTTAATCAAGCCTAAACAGTTAAAAAACAATTAAACAATGTAACAGTTTAACCATTTAAAGAACTCACCAACTCTTTTTCCCAATCACAAAATTGCGTGCAATGTTAAACCCAATCCGGAATTCGCCATCGAGCCAGTTGGAACGGGTGAATGGCAAATACATATTTTCAAGAATACCCATAGAGTTCGAGAAATTAATGGTAAAAACGTGACCACCGGTTTCTATTTCAACACCTATACTTAAAGGATCATAAAATTCTTTGTTGCCGTTCGCATCTTTAGCATTGGTGCGATAGGATGAGAAGTTGTGATAGTAATCCGCAATCAGGGCAAAACGTTTGGTCAGTTTAACACGCGCACCTATTCCTAAAGAAAACATATCATTTTTATCTTCATAGGAAACATAGTTGCGGTGCAGCCACGTAGGTAATACTTCCAGTGAAAATCCGGGTGTGAATTTTCTTGCAATAACCGCCTGTGATACATACGACATTCTCTGTGCTGTATTTTGAAAAGAAGCATCTGATGTGCTGTCACTGGTGGCCGGTCGTCCGGTAATGCCGCCAATTCCGTATAAGGTTACACTCACCGGCATCTTATTGTCGGTAGTTTGGCGCAGCAACCTGTACTTGATATTCACATCATAAAATTGGGCGTAAGCATCAACGCCTTTGGATCTTCCGATGCCCACCTGAAGACGGTCCGTAATACCATAATCAAAGGAGAAACGAATATCTGCTGCATTGTCAAAACCATAGAAGGTGCTTATGCCGCCGGCTTCCCCTGCAATGTCGCCAAAACGATGCGCAATGTTAAAATGCAGGTTGTTCTTTTTTGCCGTTTCATTGGTTTGCGCATTTACAATACGAAATGCTTTAAAAGTAGCGCTGACAAATTCTTTGGCGGCGGGTGCTGAATTTTCATCAACGATAGCTGACAAATCGGGATCCTGTTGGGCAAATAACAGAGATGAATAGAAAAAAGTAATCAGGATGAAAATGACAGTGGAGATTTTTTTCATAAGCAACTAACTTAATGGAAGATTAAAATTTTTTCGATACAAGAGCAGGAAAATCAACCGGTGAAAATTGAAATGAGTTAAAGAAAATCCGGTGTGCGGTTCAGGCGAATACTATTTTTCAGATTTAACAGGTAACAATGATGCCTGCACTTTCACCTTCACAGTTTCGGAAATATTCTTAACTACTACTGTTGGAATAGTAATGTTGTGATCGGACAATTTAACATCAAATTCAGCCGACACATCAATGGTACCTGATTTTACGGTAATGCTTCCGGGAATAGTTCGTTTCTGGTCAACTCCGTGCAGATTAAAATTTCCGGTTACTGTAACAGCATATGTTCCATCTTTGGTAAGGTCAACCGATTCGTTGATGATGCCATTGAAAGTTGCATTCGGATATTTTTCACTCTCTATATAATTTTCATTAAAGTGCTCCTGCATCAGTGCTTTCTTAAATTCAAACGTTGACATCTTTGCTTTGAAGTAAACCGATTTGGCCTTCACATTTACAGCACCTACTACCTGTTTGCTGGTAGCATCAATGTTTTCAACAGGCGTTTCAGAGAAAAACGAAACGGTGCTGGTGGAAGAAAGAAAAACATCCTGTGCCCGGGCTGTAAACAGGCAACAAAGTGCAATTGCGAGAAGCAAATTTTTTTTCATTGTAAACTTATTCTGTGATTTACTGAAGCGGAAATATTTTTAAAAGTATGCTGAATTTCAATTACCATACCACTTCGCTAATTCTCCACCGCTCCATCTTCAACCCACGCCTGGATTTTTACAAAATCACAATCGGATAATTTTTGTGGCCCCGTTGTCAAAATAGAAGGCATCGGACTTGCCGGATCATTGACTACCCTCTCGATAAGCTTTCCATCATCCGCTTTTTCTTTAATTCCTGCATAAGAGGTAAAATCAAGTCCGGGTGTACCGCCATCTGCCTCCGATTGGTGGCAGATTCCAAAATGTTCCTGACTGGTTCCGGTGCAGTAGGTTTCCATTATTCTCTTCACGTCACCGGTATAAGTGATGGTGTCACCGATTTTTATGCAGCCAATGGTATCAAGTGCTTTCGGCCCCAGGCTTGCTTTGTCTTTCGCGCAACTGCCCATTAAAACAAGACAGGTAATTATGGAAAAGGCAAAGGTGTAGCTGATAATAAATTTCATGCTTCACAAAGGATTTAGTCGATGATGATTTTTTCAGTGTGCAAGATAGCTCCAGACTTCAATTGAAGGAGATACAATCCTGCAGACAAGTTTTCGAGGTTGAAGGAATGTGTATGCATTCCGGGGCCTTCAACAATATTTAAGAGCCTTTGCTTCATCTGGCCGTTAATGCTGTAAAGTAGCATCGTTGTGTTCGCGGATCCCGGCGTTTCATAGTGAATACTTACATTTTTAGAAGTAAGGAATTGAACAACAGGAGCACCGGTGCCGGTCAATTCTTCAATGCCGATATTGTTGTCGGCAAGAATTTGCAAAGAACTGGTATAAATGTGATCGCCTGTGCTCTCATCATTATTATTGGCTGCATTACCACCGGCATAAAATGTTACAGGACCAACATCAGTAATAGGAGCTGTCCAGCTTATGTTCCAGACCTTCGTTGAACTCGCATTGTGATGCGAAGTGTACAACCTTCCATTGGTGCTTATCGGAAAAGAAAGATCAGAGCCGCCACTTATTTCTGCAAAGGTACCGGCCTGGGCATTGGTGCCATTCAGGGAAGTAAGCTCGAATCCGAAACGCGTTTGCGTCTCGTCGTTCACTACTACCGTTAGCGTATAAGTATTACCCGGAACATACACCATTTCAGGATCACTGAAGGCAATGCTAACGGATCCTATGCCGGAGTTGGGCGTATTATTATGACAGTCGCTGGTGCCGCATGTTAATTCACCGGGCGCACCTGTTCTTGCTGAAGGTGGTTGTATAATGTTTGTTTTCACCTCAGAAAACCTGAATATCAGGCCTGCTGTAATTGTAAAAGTTATGAGAGCTATGGTAGATTTTCGCATGTAGTAAGAGTTTTTTTAGGAGGTCAAAAATAATTGATAATCCAGCCTCCTCCAAATCGACAGATTAACGAATGCTATTTTCTTTTGGTTATCAACCTGCTGATGCTGTCCGGCCTTAACACTTTTGTGTGCAGGACTATGCTAAAAAATACCATGCAAATGTCCGGTCCTGATTTCTTACCAGGAAAACTGTATGTCAGCCTTACTTCTTTTTATCATAGCTGTCGAGAATCTGCTGCGTATGTTTTTTTGAAAACACTTTTCTGAAAATCCTTTCAATGTTTCCTTTTTCGTCAATAATATAAGTGTGCCTGAAAACACCCATGTAATGATGACCGAACATTTGCTTTTCGCCCCACGTGCCGTAGGCTTCAATGATTTTCTTATCAGGATCAGCTAATAACGGAAAAGGCAGCGTGAATTTGGCTTCAAATTTTTTATGTGATTTCACATCATCCGGACTGATACCTACGATTGCAAATCCTCTTTTCTTTAGTAATGAATAGTTATCACGAAGGTTGCAGGCTTGTTCGGTACAGGTTGGCGTGTCATCTTCAGGGTAGAAGTAAACCACTACCTTTTTCCCTTTAAAATCAGCAAGCGAAACAACGTTGCCGTTTTGATCTTTTGCTTTAAATGCCGGAGCTTTATCACCAGGTGCTAACATGTATTTATTTTTTAAATTTTAAAAGATAAACCGATTCATTTTTCACATCATCAGCAACGGTAATTTTCAAAGAATGTTCGCCTGGCGCTAATTGTTTGTCAAGCGTGCATTGCAACCGTTTGTTTTTCGGATCATATTCCATCAGTATCCATTTTCCGTCAAGCAGCCCTTTGTAAGCTACAATTCCCGACAGGTTATCGCTGATGGTAAATTTAATGTTGTTGGTAGTGAGTAGCGAGTTTTGTTTCACATTCACCGGTGTAATTTTCGGAGCGGTGGTGTCAAGCATCACATAAAAATAACCGAATTCGCGCGCGCGCGCCACCAGCCATTTTCCATCCCAATGAGAAGTTTTTGTACCGCTCACTCCTTTGCCTTCGTCATAAGCAATCACCGCTTTCGGTTGCAATGTTGTTGAAATGTTGCGTGGGAGAATCCTGATTTCATAACTATCGTGAACAGGTATATTCGCATTCTGAACAACATGTGTTGCAGAATATCTTTTTGCAGCACTTGGAATCTCAACATAGCTGAAGGTTAAATCTTCGTAAAGAATGTTGGCAGGAAGATTCAGTTGGATACTATCGGAAGTAAATGTATTAGGTTGATTGTAATGAAAGACGCGTCCTTCTTCAGTGGTTGCAGGAACAGCTTTTGTTACGTGGTTACCTTTCACATGAAAGGAAAGTGTGGTTGTGTTTTGATAAGCATCAGCAGCCATCACTTCCACCAAATGAAACAAGCTATCGGTAAATGAAATTTTTCCATCATTCACCAGGTCGTGATAAATGGTATTGTGATCGCCCGGCAACCTGAACAAACGTTGAATGGTTTTATCTGATGTCTTTATCGCCTTGTAATCTGTGAATGCATTTACATAGCGGCCGTTTGCAAAATCGAACTTGTCAAATTTTACATTGTAAATCTGCTTGCCGTCCAGCTTCACTGTAAATTCAAATACACCGTAATCATTCGATGCGCGATTCATGTAATCAGCGGCTTCTACTGCTACGCCAACCATTGCATTGTTTACTACAACAGAATCTTTTGCAAGCGTGTAACCTGATTTTATTTTTTTAACAGCATACTTAACAGGAATGCCCGTAGTTTTTTCGATACCATATATATAAGCCGCAGTAATTTTTGGTGCAATGGTATCTTCCAGTTTGTAAAATGCTGCCGGATTCAGCGGATACGTTTCTCCCGATGCATCGCGTATTTCAAAATGCAGGTGCGGTCCGCCCGATGCGCCGGAATTGCCCGAATATGCAATCAGGTCGCTTTTCCTGACAGGAAATTTTGAAGCTTCCGGAAACAATTCCACCTCAAACGATTGCTTCGCATATTGTTGCTGTTTTACATAAGCGGCAATAGCATCATTGAAATGGTCAAGGTGCGCATACACTGTCATGTAACCATTCGGATGCGTGATGTACAACACATTACCGAAACCACCTGCTGAAACCTTGATGCGGGAAATCACGCCATCTGCAGCAGCATAAACTTTATAGCCAATCTCTGCATTGGTGCGGATATCGAAACCGGTATGAAAATGATTGGAACGGATCTCTCCGAAATTTGCGGCGAGTGTGATGGGAATATCTAATGGATTGCGGAAATAATCGGGTGACTGTGCAACAATACTGTTATTAAACATTGCCAAAGCAATGCAAACAATACAAAAGGAAGTAAGCGTTTTTTTAAATCTGTTCATGGTTGTCAACCCCAAAATTGTCACTTACAAAATAATGTCGCCCTGAAATTTTTTGCCGTTGAATTTATTCAACGGCAAACCTTAATCAAAGACATTTTAAAATTGACGCATTGAATCAATCCGCTAACCTCGTTTCCGGGTTTTTATTTTGCTTACGCGAAATCAACACCAGTCCTAAGAATGTGAGCAGCCCATTCAACACCAGCACTTCAAAACCCAATTGATATCCATTGAACCATTGAGTTGAATGAAGATTTACATAGTAACAAATGATGGGCGAAACGATGCACACCAAAGGCGACCATGTATCACGAATGGCTTTTTGCGTAAACATTCCGAAAGCATAAAGACCCAGCAATGGACCGTAGGTGTAACCGGCAATCGTAAGAATGGTGCTGATAACGGAGCTGTTGTTATGCGCTTTGAAATAGAGAATGCACAATAAAAAAATTACTGCGAAGGAGAGATGCACAGCATAGCGCACATTGGTTTTCTTTTTATCATCCCACTCCTTTCTTTCGCGCAAACCTAAAATGTCGATACAGAAGGCGCTGGTTAATGCCGTGAGCGCACCATCAGCACTTGGATACAAAGCTGAAATTAAACCGACAAGAAAAATTAATCCTGCCAATTCACCTAGATGACTGAGTGCAATAGCCGGAAAGAGCTGATCTGTTTGTGGAGGAATCGCAAGGCCGGTTTTTTCTGCAAATACAAACAGCACAGCTCCCAACGTCAGAAAGAGCAGGTTGACCAACACGAGAATAAAGCTGAAGGTGAACATGTTTTTCTGTGCCTCTTTCAACGAACGGCAACTGAGATTTTTCTGCATCATCTCCTGGTCGAGACCCGTCATGGCAATGGTGATGAACATACCGCTGAGAAATTGCTTGCCGAAAAAAGTTTTGTCTTTCCAGTCCCAGAAAAATACCTGCGTCATCTTCTTTTCGCGGATCGCTGCCAGCATCTCTGTTGGTGAATAGTGAAGATTTTGCATGATGAGCACCACAGACAATATCAGCGCCAGTAACATGCAGGTGGTTTGAATCATGTCCGTCCACACAATCGTTTTCACGCCACCTTTAAAAGTATAGACCAGTATCAGAAAAATAATGACAGCGCCGGTAACTGCAAACGGAATGTGCATCGCATCGAGCACAAAAACCTGCAACACATTCACGACCAGAAAAACACGGATGGAAGCACCGAGCGTTCGCGAGAGAATAAAAAATGAAGAACCTGTTTTATACGTTACGTTGCCGAATCGTTGCTGCAGGTAACTGTAAATGGAAGTAAGATTAAGCCGGTAATACAAAGGAAGCAACACCAAAGCAATCACAAAATAACCGAACAGGTAACCCAGCACAATCTGCATGTAGGCAAACTGTTTAACGCCAACTTCGCCGGGCACGCTCATAAAAGTTACGCCACTTAGCGACGTCCCGATCATCCCATACGCCACGATGTACCAGGTGGATTTTTTATTGCCGATAAAAAATGAATGGGCATCCGCACCGCGCGAAGTGTACCAGGCGATCACCATCAGCAACAGAAAATAAACAAATGCAACTCCCAGAATTAACCCCGCAGACATAACTTTAAATTTTTGTGCGGCAATTTAGGAAGGATGAGAGGAAATGAGAAAGAAACTTAGGAACAGTATTGGAAGGCCGTTGTTTAGCATTTGTTTTTTGTGATAACAGAGTCATTTCTTCCGGACAAGCCAGCACCAAAATAAATATTGAACACCGGTTAACGATTTTTGAATGACGAAGTGTGATTGCCTCTCCTATTGAAAATAACCTGGGATAGGAATTACTCTTCTCTTACGATTAACGTTACTCCATCAAACATTTCCGTCAAACACGTTTTTATTTTGTCGCCAATCGAATATTCAGTTTTAAATGTTAAAATTTCAACCCTGTTGAAAGTAATGTCATCAAGTGCTTTGGTTTTAATGTCTTCAAATTTTAATTCCGGTATGCTGACAATTTCTAAAATCTCCTCTGTCAGCATTTTCGCGCTTGCTGGCCGCCAGGCATTGGTGGATGCACCTTTCAGCGGAAGATAAACGAGGTAATGAAAGTTCTCATCAGCATACCCGGGTATAATTTCGTCAAGAAATATCCTCAATACTTCATCCAGCTTTGAAGGGTCGCAGTAGCATTCAAATACACTGTCAATAACTTTGATAGTCAACCAATCAAATCTTCCGTTTGCAATATTTCTTTCAAACTGCAAATTCTCCAGTGATGTTTCAGCTAAGTCTATTTTAATAACCCAGCCGGGATTGTCAAGGGTGCTGATAGTAAAACCATAGCGATGTTCCCAGTCATTGTTGCAGTTGGTCTGATACCATTTTTGAATTCTTGTCAAAAAGATGTCTTTCACAATTTTCTTTTGTAATGACTGATAACATTTTGATTATGGAACGTAAAACCCTGCTATAATTATTAAGCGTCCGCGTATTTTCACCACATACATTTATTTTTCCAAACCATACAATCTCAGCCATTTCTTCTTATTACCAAAGAGATCAATTAGTATAGTAAAAAATAAGAGAAATCCCGAAATCACCATCCCAATATTTCCACTCCTTGTTTTTAATCCAATGTCTTCAATGTAATTTACTTGTGGAAAAAGCGTATTGAATGAGATTTGCAGTTGGTTTATGTTTTTTGGAAGTTTTGTTTCAACTATTTCATTACTAACATCCCTCCAATTATAATGTGTCTTTCCGTTGTATTTAAATTCGTAAGTTATCCTGGTTATGTTTCGTTCACGCTTATTAATTGCTGTTTTTTCAGAAGTTACCTGTTTGAACTCAAATATATTTATCCATGCATTCAGCAACATTAATTCTGTGATGGAATATAGGAGCATTCCGCCATAAACGAGGTAACTTATTATAAAGATCATCCGTAGGAATTTCATTTTGTGCTATGAATAAAGGTTGACGCCTAATGTCATTAAAATCCATGAGCATTTTTCCAGGCAATTTAATTCGGGTAGCCACTTATTCCAAACTATGATAATGCTTGCAGTATTTATTATCTAAATATCCTCTGTCTCAGGATTGCGTGATTTCAAGTTGCAACAAGCCGCGATAAAAGGAAACCGTTTCTGCATAACGGTTGGTAGCATAGTAATACCGGAATTCGTGTAACGCATGTATGTTGCTCATTCGCTTTCAATTTGCCTCCGTATATTTTTTGAAGTTGTCCAAAATTGCCTGCCAGCCGCCACGTTGCAATTCAAGCGTATTCTCCTCTTCAGGCACAAATGTTTCCGTTACTTCAGTTGCATTGCCTTTAGCAGTGAATGTAATGTGTACTTCCCGGCCATCAATGATTTTGTAAGCAATCCGCTCCTTCACTTTCACTTCATTATACGTTCCTTCAAAGTCAAAACCCATGCTGCCATCTTTCGCTTCCATGCGAAAATTAAATTTGCCGCCAACGCGTAAATCGTTTACCGCGATGGGCGAATACCAGTCATCGGAAGCATTGTTCCATTGCATTATGTGTTTGGGTGTTGTCCAATAGTCCCAGGTTTTTTCAATGGGCGCATTCACGGTAGTTTGTACTGTGATAGTTGTTTTATCTTTTGTTTCCATGTATTAATGTTTTTGAAAAACAGGTTAAGGATTATTGAGCGATTAATTCATCAAAGTTAATATAAACTGCAGCAGACTCTTAAGGTTGTACGAAGCAAAACACGATGCTATTTACTGTGCTGATAAAGTCCGAAGATGTTTCCTGCAGGATCACTGAACCATGCCGTCTTTTCATTTCCTTCAACATCAACCTTCATTATTTTTCCGCCATTGCCAGCAATCAAATCAATGGTGGCAGCCCCCCCCCCCCCCCCCCCCCCCCCCCCCCCCCCCCCCCCCGGGGTTTTCCGTGGTTGTCATTCCTGATCAGCCAGCCGAAGCATTTTTGACAAAAGTCTGCTGAGGTATTTATATCAATAGCAGGAATTTCGAGGTAACAAATTTTTCCATTGCCGTAAGTGTGATGATCCATGATTATCGATTTTATTTTTGAAAACTCAATTTTAAGAAACCAAATCAAATTACCCATTAACATTTACTAAGGTAATTGTTCAAATAACAACTGCGAACATTGCCTGCACCATCAAATGATAAAGTGAAACACTAATTTATTTTGCCAAATATCCGTGTACCTTAGTTTAATTCCGCTTAAAATTTCAAATCAATCTCATCATGGCAAAAAGAACAGTAGTGTTTGTTCACGGATTATGGATGCATAACAGTTCATGGCAGCCCTGGATGGATTTCTTCCGGGAAAATGGCTATGTAACCATTAATCCTCCGTGGCCCGGTGATTCAGCAACTGTAGAAGCATCGCGGGCACATCCCGAAGATATAGCCAACCGTGGTGTGAAGGAGATCACCGATAATTATGCAAAAGTTATTGCAACACTTCCTGAACCACCGATAGTAATCGGACATTCTTTCGGCGGACTCATCACACAAATACTTTTAAGCAGTGGCATTGCCGCTGCAGGAGTGGCTATTGATCCGGCGCCGATAAAAGGTGTATGGCAATTACCATTCTCAGCGCTCAGAGCATCCTTACCTGTTTTGTGGAATCCATTTCATCTGAAGAAAGCCATCTCATTAACATTCGATCAGTTCAGGTATGGTTTCGCTAACGCAATACCAATTGTTGAAGCAAAAGAACTGTATGATCGCTGGACGATTCCTGCTCCTGCCAGGCCACTCTTCCAGGCAGCTATCGCTACTTTTGCCGGATCAGAAACAAGAGCAGATACCGCAAACAAAACACGCGGACCGTTGCTTATCACAGGCGGTTCGAAAGATAATATCGCTCCACCGATATTGGGTAAAGCATCGCTGGAGAAATACAATAAATCTGTTGTAACTGACTTCCTATTATTTGAAGGCCGCGGTCACTCATTGATTGTAGATCATGGATGGAAAGAAGTAGCAGCATATTCACTCTCGTGGTTGAATAAGAACGGCCTTTAATAATAATCCCGCTTCAAAATTATTCAGACTTGTGCGCCTCCATATCTATTTCAATCAGTTGTCCATCAACGGCGAGACCTTTTACCTCCAGCCATGTTCCGCTGGGAAACTGTTTTTTATAAATAGCATTGCGGAAACCTGACACTTTGATAAATTCAGCCATATCGGTGGTATAAATATTTTCAGCTACCACATCGTCGTAAGTGTAACCGTAATGCTGTAATATTTTTTCCAGGTCGCTGTAGCAGTTTTTCATCTGCTGTTCCATGTTACCGGGAGCAACGATCACTCCCGAATCATTCATGCTGACTGCTCCGGAGATTTTAAGGTCATCACCGATTTTAACTGCATGTGAATACCCATATTCTTTTTCAAGCTGAGGTCGCAGGTTAAAATATTCGGCGGTATCTGGCCGCATTTTCATTACCTGATGCGCTGACATCTCTGTTGCATGTTCATTGTGATTACAACTGCTTACTATAAAAGTTGCAATGATGATCCCTGGTAATAAAAGTGACATTTTTCTCATTTTATGATGTTTGCTTTTGTTATTAATTATGAATGGTCAAATACAAAATTCATCCTGAGGATTAAGAGCACATTCTTTCTGAAGTCAAAGTCCGGGTTCCGTTGTAATGAAATCTTTTACACCATCAACACCCGTCAACTCGTCCAGCATTTTATCTGCTCAAACAGAGGGTGAATTTGCATTTTCTATTATTTTCATGAATACTTTCCTGGTAAGTTATCGATGTTTTTTAAATGGAACACTCATGCAACGATTGTAAACAAATTTTGAATCGTCTTCACCGGGAAGAAATAGGCTTACTTTAATAATCCGGTCATGCGACAAAGAGCAACAATAAATGCTGATTTACTATAGTCAGGTAAATGGAAACCGGTTTCAATCACTGTGTTGTTCGTTCCAGGTTTTTCTATTTTACTTGCAGACAAAAGCAAATGAATGGAGGAGCAAATGAATGGTTTGGGATAGCGAAATAATTTTGTCTATTTTTAATTAAAATAAAAATTCATCCTGATGGCAAAGAAAAAAAGCAGCTCCAAAAAATCTGCACCGGAAAAATCGACTATGATAAAAATAGCCGGAAAAGTTGGCGAACTGGCGGGTAAGCTAGTCAATGAAAAGAATCACTTAATGGAAGTGGCCGGAGGTGCAATTGATAAAGTGAAAACGGCAGTGCACGATATCACTGCGCGCAAAGTACCCGAGGTCAATAAAAATGCAGCTAAGAAAACTGCGAAAAAAGCCGTAAAAAAAACCAGTAAGCCAGCAGCAAAAAAAGCAAGCAAAGCTGCTGTGGTAAAAAAAGCTCCGCCTGTAAAGAAAGGAGGTAAGAAGATTGAGAAAAAAGGTGCAACGAAAAGTAATGCGGCGGGAAAAAGGTAGCTGTGTTATTTTATGGAGAGTTTCCAGAGCGTTCGCATGACCGATCATTTTATTTCATATTCGTATGCTCTGACTTAACTCTCCATACTAAATAAAAAAGAATAAATCCTGCACAGGCATAAACAAAAATATCACCGGTTATTCCATAAAGAGTAGTCACACCAGCATGGTGAAGCACTTCACGTCTTTGTTGTTAGTTTATCGGGAACTGTGTTGAAAATTTTTTCTGTTAAGACCAATGCTTCCGAATTCCATATAGACATAAGTGATCTGCCATCCGGATTTTATTTGTTGAAAGTAAGTGACGGTATTGGTCTGCATGTTTGCGAGCTTGTAAAAGACTAACTCACGGAAGGAGTAAATGGCACTTATTCCTTAATTCACGGATGAAATTTTTCTCCTTTTTTTAACTTCTCAAGAATCACCTTCATTTTCCTCTCTCTTGTTTCAGGTTTTTTGGCGGTTTGCAGTCGCCATACAATAGCGTAGGTATTTGTTTTGTTAAGTGTTTTGAAAAAGGCTTCCGCTTTTTTATGCTTAGCCAATCTTTCCAGGAAGTCAGCGGGCACCACCATATTACCTGGCGAATCATACGCCTGTTCCCACCTTCCATCTGCTTTAGCTGCCTCCACTTGTTTCATACCTGCTGCTTTCATTTTCCCTGCTGCTTCAAGGCGTGCTATATGCTCACGGTTTCTTTTAGACCAGATGCTTTTAGGCCTTCGGGGTGTGAATTTCTGAAGCCATGATGCTGCATCGTACGGCTTTTTTTGCCCGTCAATCCATCCATAACACAATGCAACATCTAGTGCCTCCGGATAGGTGATTGTTAAAACACCAGCATTTTTTTTGAAAAGCCGTATCCAGATTCCTGTTGATGTTGCATGATGCTTGGCCAACCAGGAAGTCCACTCCTTTATAGTGGTGAATGATAGAATGGGTGAATCTGGTTTTACCGTCACAGCTATTAATTTAACTCAGTACTATTTCCCAACCAATGCTTTCAAAGCCGCTTCCAACTCACGATACCGAAACTCAAACCCACTCCCCACCATTTTATCCGCCGAACATCTCGTGCTCATCGCAAGTGATTTAACAAACTCCCCCAACACCATTTCCAACGCAAACATCGGTAGGGGAATATTCAACTTTTTTCGGTGCATCACTTTTGCAATGGTATTCATCAATGCATAAAAACGTTCCGGTGTTGGTGCTACTGCATTGTAAGCGCCGCGCATTGTTTCATTGTTGATGGCATGCAGGTACATCCTGCAAAGATCATCGATATGTATCCAGGGATAATATTGCTGGCCGTTTCCGAAAATGGGCGCGATGCCGAACCTAATGGGTTGTACCAAAGGAGGCAATGCGCCACCATCTTTGCTAAGTACGATGCCGGTGCGCAGGATCACTATTCTTTTGTTCAATGCACTTATTTTGTTTACAGCAGCTTCCCATTGCAAGCAGGTGGTGGCTAAAAAATCATTAGCAGGTGGTGCATCTTCCTGCAACCATTCATCACCACGGTCTCCATAATAACCGATGGCAGATGCGGAAATGATGGCCTGAACTTTATTCGGTGTGCGTTCAAGCGCGGCATAAATTAATGCAGCACTTTGTGTGCGGCTTCGCAGGATCTCCGCTTTGTATTTTTTCGTCCAGCGGTGTTCAGCTACGTTGGCACCTGCGAGATGAATGATGTAGTCTGCATTCGCGATTGCTGCATCATCTATTTCGCCGGCATCCGGATTCCATTCATACGTTGTGACGTTACTGCTTCCTTTTTTCCTGCTAAGATGTATGACACCGTAACCTTCCTGCCGCAACAATTGTGTTAAATGGTTTCCAATTAATCCGGAGCCGCCGGTGATGAGTATGGTCTTCATGTATCAAAGGTGGTGATGAATGGATCAGTATACAATTGAAATGGAAAGAAGTTGTGGGGACGAGAATTACAAGTCGCGCAACAACTACCCTCCGGCTTCGCCGCAACCATTCACTATTTAACCATCCAACCCTTCACCGGCTTCGCCGCAACAATTTAACAATTTAACAATTTTGCCCTGTAACATACCCGATTAATGTCTAAATTCATTTTTGCAAATCACAGTCTCATGAAAAAAAATTACCGTTATTTTTTATTGCTGATGACGTTTTTGATACAAGGTTGTTCAAGCGGAAACCAGGGTAAAAATGAAGCGCTGGCTATAAAGAGGACGGATGGTTATGCCATTTTACCGGATGCGGAAGTGATGATGGATGACTGGTCGAAGCAGAATGTGCTTGTGATTCATGCGCTTTCTGATCCGGGATATATACATCCTGCCAATTTTACTTTTCAGAATGCAAAAGTAATTCTGAGTCTAACGCATCCCACATTGCTGACTGTTGATTTGGTTGCAACAAAGCTCGCACCTTGTCTTGCAAAGTCGTTGCCTGAAGTGAGCGAAGATGAATTACAGTATACCTATACATTACTCGATGAAGCAGTTTGGGATGATGGCAGCGCGGTAACAAGCGATGATGTAGTATTTACTTTTAAAGCCAGTAAATGTCCATTAACAGATAATCCGCAGCGTAAGTCCGTCACTGATAACCTCAAAACCATTTTGCAGGATGCAACCAATCCGAAAAAGTTTACGATGGTGATGAAAAGAAAATATCTGCAGGCTATCAGCATGGTGACTGACTTTCCGGTTTTAAGCCGCCATTTTTTTGATCCTGAAAATAATTTGGGTCAGATGACGATAGAGCAGATGGATGATCCCGGTTTTAATGCAGACCAGGTTCCCGCAGTAAAAAAATGGGCTGCCAATTTCAACGATGGAAAGTATGGCAACGACCTGCATTATTTTTATGGCTGCGGTGCTTACAGCGTGAAGAGCTGGGAAAGCGGAAACACCATAACACTGGAAAAAAAATCCAACCACTGGACAGATCATCTTAAGAACGAGAACATCTACCTGCATGCTTTTCCTCAGGAAATTATTTTTAAAACCGTAAAAGATGAAAATGCAGGCATGCTGGAGTTTAAGTCGCAATCGATGGATGCTTCCACTGCGCTCACCAGCAGAACATTGCTCGAACTTCAGCGTGATAGTCTTTTCAACCGCAATTACAACTCTGTGTTTCTCAACAGTTACAACTTCACGTATATCGGCATGAACATGCGGCCTGATGGTGTGAAGCATAAAAAAATACTCGACGATGTGCGTGTGCGTCGCGCCATTGCATTACTGGTTCCTGTCGACCGGTTAATAGAAGTGATTGCCATGGGTAGAGCGCGTCGCTGGACCAGCATGGTTTCTCCTTTGAAACCGGAATACAATGCGACGCTAAAACCTATACCTTATGATGTGGCGGCAGCATCCAAACTATTGGAAGAAGCAGGATGGACAGATTCTGACGGAGACAACATCCGCGATAAGGTTATAGACGGCGAGCGCATTCCATTGCAACTGGAACTGCTCAATTTCGTGCAGGGCAATATGGTAAAGGAGATGACGAATATTATTGCGGAAGGTGCCTATCCGGCAGGTGTCAAAATTATTCCACGTCCGGTTGAAACAGGTGTGCTCCGGCAAATGATTACAGATCATGATTTTGACCTGGAGCTTTCGAGTTGGGCATTTTCTTCGATGCCGGAAGACTTCAGTCAGTTGTGGTCAACCAATGCATGGGCGACAAAAGGAAGCAACTACACCGGTTTCGGAAATGCGGCCAGCGATGCACTGATAGATTCTATCTCCAATACATTAAATGAAGCACAGCGGATTCCGATGGTGCAAAGGCTGCAGCAATTGGTGTATGATGCGCAACCTTATGTTTTCCTCTATAGCCCAGACCGGAAAGTGGTGATTCATAAAAGGTTTGGCAATGTAATTACTACTTCGGAACTGCCTTCCTTCATTCCTAATAATTTAATGCTGTTGTCAGGTGGTGTTGCGCCTGTTGTGGCAGATGCCCAATAAACTAATTGAATAGCAATCAACAGTTAAAACGCTGTACGGTTATGAATCGATTAATATTTCTATTGCAGATATATAAAGCAACAGAAAAAAGAACTGGTAGTTTTCGCCGTCTCAATTTGATAGGCACCCTATTGGTTTAAAACATGCATTTACCAACTGAATGGTGCGTTGCAACGCATTTGTATACACTTTTGAGAGCAGGTGTGAATAACGAATAGATAAAAAATTTATACAGCGGGCTTTTATTCTTCATCTTTAGCCATCGCTGAAAAACACCTCTTTCAGAATCAAGTCGAAATCCATGAAAAGAACCTTACTGCTACTACTTTTTGGTTGTCTTTACCTTCCCGTTCAAGCGCAGGAATACCTTGGAATCATGAACAGCAATTATGCCGGCACCATCGGCGTTCAACTCAATCCAAGTTCCTTTGTGGATTCAAAACTTAAGTTCGATATCAACTTGCTCAGTGGTGGTGCGTCATTCGACAATACTTATTTATACATCCCAAAAGATGACCTGACATTTTTTGGTTTCGGGAACATCGTTGACATTTTGAAGAACAAGGAGTTTCTTACACGGTGGGATCCGAATGATCCGAATGACCCGCAAAGTTTAACAGCCTCTACAGAAGGCATGGGTCCCTCTTTCATGATCAATTTTGCAGGACGACACAGCCTCGGTTTCACCACAGGAGCAAAAATGTTTATGACAATGGATAACATTGCCGCACACGTAGCTGAAAATGCTTACCAGGAATTGCGGGATGAATCGTTGTACAATAATTACTGGACTACAGATAATATGCAAATGAATGTTCTTGCCTGGGCAGAATATGGTTTGAACTATGGGATCATCGTTTATGAGAAAGGAAAACATGAATTGAAAGGTGGCATTACCCTTAAGATTGTGGACGGCTTTGGCGGTGGCTATTTGAAAAACGGAGATGTTACTTACAATGTTACCGGACCAGATACGATTCTGTTCGGTCCTACATCTTTTGATTATGGCCGTACCGATTTTAATTCTTATGATCCTATACATAGTTACAAAGATCTTAAACATGGTGGTGGCTTTGGATGGGATATTGGCTTTACGTATGAATGGCTGCGCGATTCTTCTCAGTGGACGTATGAAATGGACCAGCAGAAATGGGCTGATCCGGATAAGAATAAGTATAAGCTCCGCATCGGCGCATCATTGATTGATATGGGAACCATAAAATTCAACAAGACTTCCAATACATACCACCTCGAAACAGGCAGTGCTGCATATCCTGAATGGAAAGGTGAACATTATAATAATAACATTGACTTTGACAAAAGTCTGAGCTATGTTTTTTATGGTGACTCTACGGCCTCGTTTGTTGATGATAATTTTAAAATGACATTGCCGGCGGCCTTTAGTCTGCAGGTTGACTGGAATATTTACCACAATTTTTTTGTGAATGCTACTATTATCACAGGATTTGGACATAGCAGCGATCAGGGTATTGTTCGACCGGATATTTATTCGCTTACGCCGCGTTATGAGCATAAATGGTTTGAGGTGGCTGTGCCGCTTTCCGTAGAAAATTATGGACATACAAAAGCAAGAATTGGCTTTGCCTTGCGTGCAGGACCCGTATTTGTGGGTACTGATGAAATAGGTTCTTTGCTCGCTTTGAATGATATGGAAGGTGCTGATATCTACGGTGGCATTAAGGTGAATATTCCGAGTCATAAAATGAAAGATGTTGACAAGGATTTGGTATCTGATGCGAAGGATCATTGTCCTGAGGTGCCGGGTTCCGTTACTTTAATGGGTTGTCCTGACCGCGATAGAGATGGCGTGGAAGATTCCAGGGATAATTGTCCGGATGTAAAAGGTGTAATTGCCCTGAACGGTTGTCCTGATAAAGATGGCGATGGCATTACTGATGCTAAAGATAAATGCCCTGATCAGGCAGGTCTCCCGCAATTTGATGGCTGCCCGGATGGTGATGCTGATGGCATTCCTGATTTTGAAGATGAGTGCCCGTATGTGGCTGGCACGTTACAGTTTCACGGTTGTCCGGATACAGATGGAGATGGCATAACCGACAAATTGGATTCCTGTATAAATGAAGCTGGTCCGCTTTCTACCAATGGTTGTCCTGACCGCGATGGTGACATGGTGCCTGACTTCAGGGATAACTGCCCGGATGTTGCTGGCAGGGTAGAAAATAAAGGCTGTCCTGGCTTGCGCGAAGATGAACTGTCGAAGGTTAAGCTCAGTTCAAAATCCATCACGTTTGAAACAGGAAGTGATAAGATCAAAGGTTCTTCTACAGAAGTGCTTGATTTGATTGCTGAGATCATGGGACAATACAGTTATACAAAATGGAACATCGAAGGATATACGGACAATACGGGAAGTGTGGCCACCAATCTTGCCTTATCGAAAAAACGTGCTGCTGCTGTAAAGGCTTATTTTGTTTCTAAAGGAATCAGTGCTGAGCGGCTTTCTTCGGAAGGTTATGGTATAGACAAACCGGTTACAACGAATAAAACTGCTGCCGGCCGGGCAAAGAACAGGAGGGTTGAGATCAAGCTGGTGAATTAAACACCGGAGTTTTTGAAAGGAGATGGACGGCCAGTGCCGTCCATTTTTTTTGGGAATTTCACTAGATTTATAAATACGGAGGTCACAATTCGCATCATTATAGAAACGATCCGGTGAATGTTGTGTTCATTGACCTGTGTCAGCATGTATGGCATATTTTTGGTTAATGAGTTCGTCTTTCAAATTTTAATTGCTGCAGCAAAATGTTCCTTCAACAATGAGAGTGATTTTTAGCCGGAGAAATTTCACCATTTTGTTCCGGGCCTCATGGATATTATTATTAGTTATGTTTTCTGCCTCTGTTATAGCGCAGCCATTATCAGTTACTAATCTTTCCGGATTTTATCGCAATGGACAGGTGTTTTTAACCTGGCAGAATATTGAAGATTCGCTCGTATATTATAAAGTATATCGTTCCAACCTTCCCATCACCAACACCGATCAGCTTGCAGCGTGCGAATATCTGGGTTGGACGAATTCAGAATCTTCTAAGGATCACAACCTCTCAAAGCATGATGGAATAGTGCACTTTTTAGTGATTGACTCAGGATCCGCTCCGCTCACCAAGTCAACCGGATTATTTGTGGCAACTACTCTTTTGGATGGCAATTATTATTATGCCGTTACAACAGTAAACAATGGCATTGAGCAGAAAGACATTACCGTTGGCGTCAATGCATTACAAAATCCGGTTTCAGAAAAGGTGGCGGAACCGCAACCTGTCTTTCAGCAGCAACGTTTGATCAGTGAAAAAGAGGTTGAAATCTATGCCACGTTCGCAAGCAGCAAGTATGCGATCGGTCAACCATTGATGAATGAAGCAGGATTTATCACCAACGATTTTATTCTATACAGAAATGGCGCTACCGGAGGTCAGCATCCTATCAGAATTCGTTTTCATGGAGGTGGGGCAGATTTTTTCTACAACGTACTCAATGTTAAAGAAGATGAAATCAATCTGAATCCTGAAGATTTTCTTCCGGGCGGAGATAATTCAAGCTGGTGGGGAGCCAATGAAAACTATAACATTTTTAATTCTGATAGTAATCTGGTGCCTCCTGTTTCCGGTATCAATTACAATTTCTGTCATCAGCGAATCACACAACTGATTAACTGGGTTATTAAAAACCTTCCCGTTGATAGTAACCGTATTTATCTCGAAGGAACTTCACTCGGCTCCATCGGTGCTTTTTATTATACCATGCTTTATCCTGAACGAATCGCAGCCATAAAATTGAGCGGCAGCGTTTTTGATCTTTCTTTTCAGAATGATTACAACCCTGTCTGCTCGCTCAATCCCGGAATGAGCAATCGTGTGAACGGGGACAATAAATTTGGAATGGTAAGCACCAACCTGTCAAGCAACTTAGGAATCCCGTTCTATAATTTGGTGGATGGAAACTGGCTCCTTCAGAATTTCAATGAAAAAGATTATCCCGTTATCTACAGTGTGAATGGCAAGAATGATTCGATAGTCGGTTGGACCGAAAAAACTTATTACTATAATTCAGTAAATGCAAATCACACCGGTGGTTATTATTTCTGGGATGGACGTGGACACGGTGGTGGCCCTGAATTGGTATGGAGCGATGAGAATTTTAATATATTAAAATACAGAAGGAATGTTTTATTTCCGGCATTCGCCTATTGCAGCACCAATGAAGATCCGGGCGATGGTCATTCCACGGATGGTGAAGCGTATGGCACCGTCAACGGGTTTCTTGATTGGAAGGACAACATCATTGATGATTCTTCCTTCCTGCGGATCACACTATTTATGAAAGATCTGATTAAGCAGGACAAAACAATTTATCCGGCGCCGGATAATTGTACCGCGGATGTCACTTTGAGAAGAAGACAGGTGTTCCAACCTTCACCTGGCGACACGCTATGGTGGAATGTCCTCCATAACAATTCAGTTATTCAATCCGGAATGCAGGTGTACCAGGGAGGCATCATCACTATTCCGCAGGTGTTCATTTATAAAGACAGCATTCAATTAACCGTAGCCACCGATTCCGTCAACTTATCAGGAAATGTGCAGGATGCGGCTTTGTTCACGTATCCCAATCCTGTAACTGCAACTGCGATTATTCAATGGAAGGTGACAACACCCGGAAAGTGCAGTCTCAAAATTTATGATGTAGCCGGAAGATGGATCAGGACACTTGCTGAGGCAGATATGGCTGCAGGCATTTATCAGTCATCCTGGAATGCCGACAATGGCCAGCACGCTGCTGTGAATACTGGCATTTATCTCCTGCGGCTCGAAACACCTGATCATTCGGAAACGAAGAAGATAATGGTGTTCCGTTAAACACTGTTCTGAAGTAATCCATTGACTCCATCATTATTATCTTAACGTAATGATATGATTTAAAAAAATTCATTCCGGCTTTCGAAAAATTTATTTCCTAAATATATTTTTGCCGGAAAGTGATAAACAAATTAAGGATTCCGGATTTTTTTTCAATCCTTACTGAAAGTCAACCGGCAATCCCAACTGTTCCCGCATCACACGATCCACATTGTTGTGATGTACCCAATAATCGCTCATCATAGTTTTGTTGAGTGTTGCAGTGGTGGTCAGCAATTTTCCGTCAAAGCCTGCAAAGGTTTCATCCCAACCTGTAATTTTATAAGGAAATGCTTTTTCAAAATGAATATTCAACGTATGCTTTTGTTCAGCGTAATCAATGGTATAAATATTTTCATCCCCATTTTCTTTCACGGATAAATTGGCTACCTGAACACTTAATGGAATATGTGTCATCCGCGTATACAAACTTCCCGGCAATAAATGCTGCTCACCAACCGGTAATTTTTCAGGCGCCATTCTGATAAGGTTCCACAATTCATCTTCAGGAAAACAATCCTCGAAATTTTCTGTATGGTCGCCTTCATCTTCAAAATATGAATTCGAAACAACATGGTATTTATTGTTCTGCCTGTTCATTTGCATATAAGTAATACCGCACCATTCCTGCACATTGGCAGCCACTTTTACTGCTTCCGGATAATTATAGAGATCAACCGGTGAGAAAACAGAAAGCATCATCGAGTACGGATAAATTCCGGTGTTAAATTTCTTCACCAGGTTTAACTTCATCACTGGAAGTCGATCAGCTCCTGCAGCTTCAGGACGATCCAGCTTCACCTGTTTTGATTGAGAGAAATCTTCAGTCACAAAAATGGTGACTGCATTTCCTTCATGTATTTCACCATAACGCGCCTGCTTTAATTGATAGGAACACAATTCAGCTTTGCCTGCATACCAGTAATTCTTAAAAGCTTCCGATAGTATAAACGGATCTTTAACTTCTTGAACAGTCACAACTTTTTCGTTCGCGTTTTCTTTTGCGCCTGCAAACTCATTGCAACTTTGCAGTAATGTGGCAACATTTAAAACAGCTATACTAATCAGCCAAACCAGGATCCTTTTCATAATCAAGAAATTATTTTGAAATGCATTGTGCAATTTTATTTCACAAAGATACAATGCAAAGGCCGGACAACTTTGAAAAGCAGTCCGGCCTCTTTCAAATAATTACCTGTTATCCGTTGTACAACTCTTCGTAGTATTCATCAACCATGCGGTTGGATTCAAACATCGGAAAAACACCATGCATGCTTTGCTTCATCATTTTTATCCACGCCGAAGGTTTTTTATAATACATGGGAATGATCCGGTGTTCAAGAATTTCATAAAGCTGATTCATGTCCTGCACATCCTGAATGTGGACAGGCGCATTTTGATCTGCCCAGGGAATAATAAAAGAATTTTCTTTTGTCGCATACTCCGGTATCCATCCGTCATCCGTCGAAAAATTAATCGCACCGTTCATCGCAGCCGTCATTCCAGAAGTACCCGATGCCTCACGCGGCACGCGCGGTGTGTTAAGCCATATATCCGCCCCTGCTTTTAATTCACGCGACAGGCGGAGCTCGTAACCAACAAGCACCGCCATGTTTTTATATTTCTTTGAAAGGTGCACCAGACTGTTGAAAGTGGAAATAGCTCCGTAGTCTGTCGGATAAGGTTTTCCTGCCCAGATAATCTGAATCGGTTGATCGGTACGTGTCATCAGTTTTTCAAAACGGTCAATGTCCTGCGCAATCAGATCGGGACGTTTATATCCCGCAAATCGTCTTGCCCATACAATAGTCAACACATCCTCATCAAATATTTTCCCGGTTTGATCTGCAATTGTTTCAAACAGTTTAACCTTTAGCGCCTTCTTTCGCTGAACAAGATATTTGTAACGGTGTTTGCTCATATACTCATACATAATGCTGTCGACCCAGTAACGACCATTCTGTGAATTGGTGATGGCAATAATGGGGCAAATGTCATCGTATTTCGACCACATTTCTATGGAAACCTTCCCGTGCAACTGCGATACTCCGTTGGCAAGTCGCGCAAACCGCAGCGCGCATAGCGAATGATCAAAAACGTCTCCAGTGGTCTTCGTCAGCTTCCTTGCATCCTCCAACGATAATCCACAGAAGAATCCAAGTTTTTGCAGCAGGTATATATCATGTTTTTCATTGCCTGCTTCTTCAGGTGTGTGTGTGGTAAACACCAATCTTTTTTTTACTTCCGTCAGACTCTTGTATTTCTGATACAAATAAAACGCTGAAGAAAAGCCATGTGCTTCGTTAAGATGTATCACTTCCGCATTAAAGCTGAGGTAGTCCAATAATTTTGAGCCACCAATTCCAAGCAAAATAAACTGCGCAATTTTAGCGGCGCTGTCAGGATCATATAAATGATGGCTGATGGATTGTGCGAGGTAATCATTCTCAGGCAAGTCAGTACTGAGAAAAAACATAGGTACAGTTTGGAAATAATGTGGTGCCAGGTATTTCGCCGTTACCCAAACCGGATGACTGTTTATTTCTATCGTGAAGCGAATGCCGGTATCTTCTAAAAAGGAATAATTTTTTTCGAGGAAAAGTACATCCATGGACTGATCCTGTTTGCGGATCTGATCATAATATCCATGCTTCCAGAGTATGCCAATGCCGATAAGGTTTTGTTGTAACTCGTAAGCACTCTTCATATGTGAGCCGGCCAGAAAGCCCAATCCGCCGGAATACGTTTTCAGCGATTGATCAACGGCAAACTCCATACTGAAGTAGGCAACACGTTTTGAATACTTGGGATTGTACGCGTAAGGATGCTTGTATTTTGTTTCAAAAAGATTCATGATTAGAATTTTGATTAAAAAAAATTGCTCCTGTTTTGTAAAGCGGGCGCTAAAATATCAGAAGAATTTGGTTTATCATCGAAGTCTGTAAGAATGAAGGATTATACACGTTGAAGAATTATGATTGAAATCAGGTTTCATAAATTATATCGACTCGAATAAATTCTGTGATACTCTTTAAATTACAATTTGCAAAAGCAGTTGATCAAGCAGATTTAAACAGGTGAGCGAATTCATGACAGTAAACTGACACCCAAAACTACGTTTCATAACATACCGTAAGGTATCTTTAAAAAAAATTCTACCTTATGAAAAACATGCTACGCACTTTGGTATTTATTTCTTTGATCCGAATCTCTTTTGCACAAGTCACTTTTCATTTCCCGCACACGGAAGCCACATGGGGACAATTTAATGGTGTTTATTATGACAGCCCTTTTGGAAGCGATTATTACATCGGTTCAAGCAACCAATATGTTGCCGGGGGCGATTCTCTGCTGAATGGTTATACCTACATTAAAATGTACAGTGCCGATGCGGCCGGCAACATTTTTAATATGCCGCCAAGATTAATTCGTGAAGAAGGAGACAAAGTTTATTACTTCTTCGCAAATATTGACAATGATACGCTCTTATATGATTTCTCACTGCAACCCGGCAACGTTGCACAAGTGTATTCAGATTATCCTAATTATTCGCTAATGGTGGATAGTATTGGACAAATCATGATAGCCAATGAGCTCAGAAAATGCATTTACTTTAGTGAGCCAAGCGGATACGCTGTTTTTGATCAGACTAATTACTTCAGCGATAACCATGATCCTGTGGTATGGATGGAGGGAATTGGCAGCAATGATGGATTGTTTTCACCGGGCGGAGGTTGGAATATTGTGGATGGAATTGGTTTTCTAACCTGCTTTAAAGAACATGACTCATTGAAATACGGCATTGAGTGTAACCTGATTTATAATGGTGATAAAATGCCGGAAGCCAACAGCTACTTTGAAATTTTTCCCAATCCAACATCAGGAAAAATTTCCATAAACAATAACAATGTTAAAGCCAGGGAAACAGAATTGATTCTCTATTCATCAACAGGAAAAAGAATCTGGAGTCAATTAATGACAGCTTCCGGCAGCATGCCTGAATCAGTTGACCTGGCCACTTTTCCAAACGGACTCTATTTAATGCAGGTAAGATCTTCTGAAATAAACCTTATGGAGAAAGTGCAACTGATAAAATAAGCGTCATACTGAAAAAGGGAGTTGAAATCACTTCCGCTTGTTTACTGAACAGCGGGTTGATGAATGATGATGAACGAAATCAATTCATCCAAACTGATTCCCGCACGTTCGCTCGCATCTGCAATGTCATCACGCGAAACATTTGCAGCAAAGCTTTTTTCTTTCAAGCGCTTCTTGACGCCTTTCAATTCCATGGCTTCATATCCATTTGGCCGCATGAGTGAATACGCATGAATCAATCCTGATAATTCATCAAATGCATAGAGCATCTTATCCATTTTTGTCACAGGCTCTACTCCAAAATACTTCGGACCATGGGATGCTATGGCGTGAATAATCTCAGGGTCTACATTCCTGGTTTCCAACTCGGCTATAATTCGCTTGCAATGTTCATTGGGCCATTGATCCCAATCCGCATCATGCAGCAATCCGGCTGTCTCCCAGGCCCATTGCTCCTTTTCATTCAAACATTCGCGCTCAACAGCCCACGCTTTCATCAATGCTGCCACCTGTTTCATGTGCAGTTTCAGGCGGTCATTTTTTACCCATGCATCTAAAATTTCATTTGCATCAGCGCGCGTAATATTCAATCCGGTGTTGGCAGGATTTCCGAATTGAGATCGTCCAAGTGAAAGAGTTGTCATGGTAAAATATTTGTCGGGTTGAAGTTAATGAGCTTCCAACAAAAATCATTATCATGAAACAAGTCCCTGATTTAATGTTTAGGCGTTAGTATCGTGCACTTCAACCGATCTGTTATTTTTGCACGTGCGAAAAATTTCAGCAGATCTTTTAATATCAGTTTCCACACCGGCCCTGATCAAAGGAGTAGTAGTGTTGGATGATGATGGAACCATCGTTTTAATTGGTGAACGAAAAGATTTCGATCCCGCTGATCTGGAAATATATGATGGAATCATTTGCCCGGGTTTCATCAATGCGCATTGTCATCTGGAACTTTCTTACATGAAAGGAAAGATCGCGGAGAAAAAAGGAATCGCTCAATTCATTATCGACCTTATTGATTACCGGAATGGCTTTTTGCTTTCGGGGGAAGACCTGATTGTAACCGATGAGATTGATACCGCCATCCGGAACGCAACTGCAGAAATGCAGGAAAATGGCATTATCGGAATCGGTGACATTTCGAATGAACGTTACACTTTCAGCACCAAGGCAAACAATCCGTTACGCTTTCATACTTTTATTGAGTGCCTCGGATTTTTTCCTGATAAGGCAGAAAAATATTTTCAGCATTCAAAGGACGTCTTTGAAAAAGCACGCGCATTAAAACTTGCTGCATCCATCACGCCACATGCGCCTTATAGCGTGCCTCCCGGATTGTTTCAAAAAATTTTTTCTTACCAGGAAAATAATCCTGCCATCTACAGTTATCATAACCAGGAATCAGCAGCAGAGTCAACCTTTTTTAAAAACGGAGCAGGTGATCTTCTGAAAGTGTTTCAGCATTTTAATATTCCTTCCTCCATCCATTTTCCTACCGGGAAGAACAGTCTGCAATCTGTGATCAACTATTTTCCCGATAGTAAAAAAACACTTTTTGTCCATAACACTTTTTCTAATGCAGATGATATTCTTCTCATCACTGAACGACTGCCGGAAGCGTACTTTTGTTTTTGTCCGAATGCAAACCTTTTTATTGAAAACCACTTACCGGAATTTTCATTATTTGCAAATTATCACGACCGCATTTGTATCGGAACAGACAGTTATGCTTCCAATCATCAACTCTCCGTGCTGGAAGAAATAAAAACGATACAGCGGTATCATCCATCTTTAGCTACGATTGATTTGATAAAATGGAGTACACTCAATGGTGCAAAGTTTTTCGGATGGGACCGTGAATTAGGGAGCATTGAAGCCGGAAAAAAACCAGGGCTTAACCTTATCATCAACACCACACCTTCCTTTCAGTTTAAAGAAAATACAACGATTCAAAAATTAATATAGCAATTGCACAACCTTTTTGGAGAATGCATGTTAAATCACCGTAAATTTTTCTACCGGATTAAATGGCTCTTCTGATTAACGACTAAAGAAAACCGGTGTAATTCCTAAGGGTATACTATTTTTTTTCCCGGTTCTACTTTAGTTCCACGACGCTGAATAGTATTTCAACGCCTGAGGACTTTTTATATCTCCAACTCTACAATATCACCCTTCCTCGTTCGTCGACTAAATCATGTCTTTTGTCAAACAATCGTTTAAATCAATCGAAAAAGTAAAGGAAACTTTGGAAATTAAAATTGTTTCCATAGTTTTGTCGCCGATTTATGAGTAACCACAGTAAAGAAAACAGCAGCAACACCCGCGAACGCATTCTGGAAGCAGCACAGGAATTATTTTACAGTTATGGGATCCGCAGCATCACCATGGATGACATCGCCAGGCATTTGTCTATTTCAAAAAAGACGATTTACCAGTATTTTGAAGACAAGCATCAGATAGTGCATATGCTCTGCAAGTTGGATTGTGCCAGCAATGTTGAACGAATGCTTTCCATAGCAAACAACTCACTGGATGCCATTGATGAAATCCTTCAATCGATGGAGTTCCTGAGCGACATATTATCGAAGATGAACCCAAACCTTATCTACGATCTGCAAAAATATCATCCTGAAAGCTGGAAAGATTTCAACACATTTCGTGAACAGCATTTACTTGGAACAGTGGAAACCAATTTGAAAAAAGGTATTAAACAAGGTCTTTACCGTTCAGATATCAATGTCAGAATTATTGCAAAGCTAAGAGTGGAAGAAATTCAAATGGGACTTACGCCTGCTCTCTTTTCACCTTCAAAGTTTAACATACATGAAGTGCAGATAGCCTTGCTCCAACACTTCCTCTATGGCATCTTAACCATGCAGGGCATCAGGTTGCTTGGCAAATACAACACAGGAAAAAAATTAAAAAAACAAAAGGTAGTAGCATGAAAAATTTATTTATTCCGGCAGTTTTCGTAGTGGGATTCTTCCTGAACACAAGCGCCCAATCAGTATCCGGTGATACTTTACGAATGACGCTTCGCCAATGTATTGATTATGCAAAAACGGAGCAGGTTACTGCTAAGAATGCATTATTGGATGAAGAAATTTCCAGGCGCCAGTCGCAGGAATATACGGGTATTGCACTTCCGCAGATAAGTGGAAAATTTGAGTTTGCAGATTATCTCAAACTTCCTACCTCTCTTATTCCCGCGGAGTTTTTTGGTGGCGAACCCGGCACCTACCAGGCCATTCAGTTTGGAACGCAGTACAATGGTACTGCCAGTTTAAGTGCCTCTCAGCTTTTATTTGACGGAAGGTATTTTCTGGGATTGAAAGCCACTAAAGCACTTGCTGAACTTAGTTCCAAGAGCGTGGACAGAACTGCTATTGAAATTACAGAGAGTGTAATGAAAGCTTACCTGACAGCCTTAATCACTAAAGAACGATTCGATCAACTTAAAATAAACGTAGCGAGCCTTCAGCAAACACTCGATAATACAAAAGCCTTGTATAAAAGCGGATTTGTGGAGAAAGTAGACGTTGACCGTATCACTGTAGGTTTCAATAACCTGCTTGCGGAAAAAGATAAAATTGCCAAGTACAGTCTGGTCAGCAACGACCTCTTGAAATTTCAAATGGGAATGGACGTGAATCAAACATTGATTCTTACCGATTCGTTGTATGAAGCTGACTTTGAAACGATACTTCAGAATGCTGCTGCTCCTGATATTAATAATCGTATCGAATACCAGATGCTGGAGACTTCCCGCTCACTTGCTGAGATGAATGTTAAGCAATACAAGGTGGGTTACCTGCCTACTTTATATGCAATTGGCAATTACAGCTACCAGGCACAGGTGAATGAATTCGACCTGATACCTTCCAGCAAATGGTATAATACAGCATTCATCGGTTTCTCGTTTAACCTTCCGATTTTCGATGGATTACAGAAAGCAAGGCAGATCCAGCAGGGCAAATTGAGCATGATGAAAAAAGAAAATGACATCGTCAACTTCCAAAATGTAATGAAGCTCGAAGTCAACACCTCAAAATCAAATCTCGAAAATGCCATTGACGCTTTGAATGTTCAGCGAAGCAACCAGGAACTGGCGGGTGAAATCGTAACTATTTCCCGCAAAAAATTTGAATTGGGTGTAGGAAGCAGTTTGGAAGTTACAGATGCTGAAACATCTTTTAAAGATGCTCAGGCCAGCTACCTAAGTGCTTTGTATGATGCCTGGACGGCAAGAATTGAAATGGAAAAAGCTTTGGGCACGCTTGTAAATAATTACGGAAAATAAATCCAGCAGTAAAAAATTATAAATAAAACAACATTCATTTTTAAACTGATTTCAATCATGATGAAAAACCTGTTATTAATACTTGCAATTGCTTTTACAATTGCATCCTGCAATTCTTCCGGTGCCGGAGATAAAAAAGCAAAACTGGAAAGCCTGAAGAGCGAGCAAAAAGATCTGGAGAAACAAATCAAGGATCTGGAAACAGAAATAGGAAAAGAAGCAGGATCAAAACCGGTTGAAAAGCCAGTCCTGGTCTCAGTGACCGAAGCCGCTGCACAACCCTTTGAGCATTACATTGAATTGCAAGGCAAAGTAGATGCTGAAGACAATGTAATTGTTACTCCGCAATTACCCGGAACAATTCAGAGTGTTTTCGTGGTAACAGGACAAAATGTAAAGAAAGGACAGGTGCTTGCAGCCCTTGACCCTGCCACTATCAATGCGCAAATTGATGCATTGAAGAAAAGCCTCGAGTTGGCAACGCTGCTATATGATAAACAAAAATCACTCTGGGAGCAGAATATCGGCACTGAGGTACAATACCTTACTGCTAAGAATCAAAAAGAATCTTTGGAGAAACAAATGAGCGCTTTGAATGAGCAATACCAATTAACCAAACTGGTGTCACCCATTAATGGTGTAGTGGACAACGTGGACATTAAAGCAGGGCAGGTGGCAGCACCGGGTTATGCAGGCATCAGGGTAGTGAATTTCAGCAATCTGAAAGTGATAGGTGAAGTTTCAGAATCTTATTCCTCGATGATTCATCAGGGCGACAAGGTGAAGATTTTATTCCCTGATCTGAACCTCGAACTGGATTCTAAAATCAGCTATGCCGCCAAAGTGATCAACTCCCAGTCGCGCACCTTTACTGTTGAATCTAAACTCCCGGCAAAAGAAGCTTACAAACCGAATATGGTGGCCCTCCTTAAAATTCTTGATTATGAAAACAAGACAGCATTCTCTGTTCCTGTGAACCTGATACAAAATTCTGAGGAAGGTAGTTATGTGTATGTGGCGGCGGAAGAAAACGGAAGGCAAATAGCCAAACGCAAAACGGTTACAGTAGGCCGCATCTACAATGGACAAGCCGAAATTACCGGAGGAATCAGCGCAGGTGAAAAGGTTATTACAGTAGGTTACCAGGATATCATCGCAGGACAGGCGATAAAGTTTTGATCAGGTGATTGCTGAAAGGCAATAACGACTGTTTTTAAGTACTACAACACAACAGATAAAAAATGAAAGACACTTTTAAAGAATTTAAGCCAAGCAGTTGGGCCATTGATAACCGCACCACGATTTTTATATTGGTTGCGATGCTTACCATTATGGGAATCAGGGCCTATAATTCATTGCCAAAGGAATTGTTTCCTGATGTTACAATGCCTACGATTTATGTGGCAACCATCTATCCTGGTTCTGCTCCTACTGATATTGAAAACCTCATTACAAAACCCCTGGAAAAAGAAATCGGCGCTATAAATGGTGTAAATAAGATCACCAGTAGTTCGGTGCAGGATTTTTCTTCCATTCAGGTTGAATTTGTTTCAGGAACGGTACTCGCCGATGCCAATCAGAAAGTGAAAGATGCGGTGGATAAAGCAAAAAATAATCTTCCGAACGATCTCGATCCAACCTGGGGACCTGACGTAGCCAAAGTGGAATTTTCACAGATTCCCATTATGCAGGTAAACGTGAGTGGCGATTATGACCTTGCCAGTCTGAAAAGATATTCAGAGTTGCTTCAGGATAAAATCGAAGCTTTCCCGGAGATCAACCGTGTAGATATTATCGGTGCACCGGAAAGAGAAATTCAGATCAATGTAGATATGTATAAGATGCAGGCAGCACAACTGTCCATGTTCGATATCTACTCGGCTATCAATAGTGAAAACCAGATTGTTTCAGGAGGCACCATCAAGTTGGGCGATGTGCGCAGAAGCATCAGTGTGAGTGGTGAATTCAGCAGTGTAAATCAAATCGCGAATCTTACGGTCAACAACAAAAGCAATGATCCCATCTACCTGAGAGATGTAGCTGAAATCAAAGACAGTTTTAAAGAACAGGAAAGCTTCGCACGACTTGATCACAAAAAAGTAATCACCCTGAACGTGATTAAGAAAAGTGGTGCTAACCTGATTGAAGCTTCTGATCATATCCATGAGCTTGTTAATGATATCCAGGGAAAAGACATTCCTAAAGATGTTAATTTAACCATTACCGGAGATACTTCTACCACTACCCGCTCACAGGTGGCCGACCTGATTAATACCATCATTATCGGTTTTATACTGGTCACGTTGGTGTTGATGTTTTTTATGGGTGCAACCGACGCGATGTTTGTTGGACTGTCCGTTCCGCTTTCCATGTTTATCGCTTTTCTCGTACTGAGTGCTTTAGGTATGACCATGAATGTAATCGTACTGTTTGGCTTTTTGTTAGGTCTGGGAATAGTGGTAGACGATGCGATTGTAGTAATTGAAAATACACACCGCATTTTTAACAATGGCAAAGTGCCCATCAAGCTGGCAGCTAAAAATGCTGCAGGCGAAGTATTTGCTCCTGTGTTTTCAGGAACCATGACAACCCTGGCTCCTTTCTTTCCTTTGTTATTCTGGCCTGGTGTAATCGGATCCTTTATGCATTCTCTTCCGGTTACGCTCATACTCACACTCACTGCTTCTTTGCTGGTCGCTTATCTGATCAACCCTGTCTTCGCTTCTGCTTTTATGAGGCCTCATAATGAAAATGAACTTCCAAACAGAAGAAAGCAAATTCTCTGGTCAGGCATTGTGGCAGCAGTCGGATTGCTTCTTGATATCAGTGGCTACCTGCTGCTGGGAAATATATTAATTGCACTTGTTCTGGTTTACTGGCTGTACCAGTTGGTGCTGGTGCATTGGGTGCGTAGTTTTCAGAAGAAAGGATGGCCCGCCTTTCAGGCACGTTATGCAAATTTTCTTCGCTGGACACTAAAACACCCTGTGATTTTGTTTTCTTCCATTTTTGCAACACTTATTCTGGCAATTGGATTACTCATGGTAACCAAGCCGGGATTAGAACAATTTCCGACAGGTGACCCCAATTTCCTTTATGCCTATGTGGTAATGCCTGCAGGCACTGATCAGGCAACTACAGATTCTGTAGCTAAGATTGTTGAAAAGAGAATCTATAAAGTTATTGGAGAAAAAAATCCGATTGTAAAATCGGTGATCTCCAATGTGGCTGTCGGAGCAAGTGAAGATCCATTTGATCAAAGCGTAAGTACCAATAAAGCAAAAGTGTCGGTGGCATTTATTGAACCTGCTGACCGCAGAAACAGGAAGTCGGAAGTGTATGCTGAAAAATTCCGTGAAGCACTGAAAGGTATTCCCGGTGCGCAAATTTCCGTAGGCGCGGAACAAAACGGACCACCACAAGGCAAACCCATCAACATCGAAATATCAGGAGATAATTTTGACCAGTTGCTGACTACCACCAACAGTATCAAAAGATACCTTGATTCATTAAATATCCCGGGAATTGAAGAACTGAAAACAGATCTTCAGGCTAATAAACCGGAGATTACCATTGACCTTGACCGTGAGCGAATGAACAGGGAAGGAATTTCTACCCAAACAGTGGGCTTCGAAATGCGGAACGCAATCTATGGTTGGGAAGCAAGTAAATATAAAGAAGGCAATGATGATTTTCCGATTGTGATCAGGTATGATGAAGCACAGCGCAAGAATATTGATCAGCTCAAGGATTTGAAAATCACTTTCATGGATCAAACAAATGGCCAGGTTCGTCAGGTACCCTTGAGCGCGTTTGCAACAATCAAATATTCAAACACCTATTCAGGCATTAAGAGAATTGATCAGAAACGAGTGGTAACGTTAGGTTCAAATCTATTATCCGGATACGAAAGTCAGCAACCCGTAATTATGGGGCAGGTAACTGATGCACTTGAAAACTATCAGTTGCCGGAAGATGTCACAATCGGATATACCGGTGCAAGTCAGGATATGGAAGAAACGATCAACTTTATGGGTATTGCCTGGATTGTTTCGCTCTTCCTGATCATTATTATTCTTGTTGCACAATTCAATTCCGCTTCTAAACCACTTATCATTTTTGCAGAAGTGTTTTTCAGCATCATCGGTGTGTTATTGGGATATGGCATCACAGGCATGAACTTTTCAGCGGTAATGACCGGAGTTGGGGTCGTCGCCTTGCTGGGAATTGTGGTCAGAAACGGGATTCTGCTTGTGGAATTTACTGACCTGCTGATTTCGGAAGGAGTTGAAGTGAAAGCTGCCGTGGTAGAAGCAGCGAAAATCAGAATGACGCCTGTGGTACTCACTGCTACCGCAACAATTCTCGGAATGATTCCGCTTGCGATTGGATTGAACATCAACTTTTATGGACTATTTACGTCATTGAATCCTGATATCTGGCTGGGTGGCGAAAATGTAGTCTTCTGGGGCCCGCTGGCATGGACGATTGTCTTTGGATTGAGTTACGCGACCTTTATTACTTTGCTGGTTGTGCCGGTCATGTACTTGCTAAATGACCGCCTCAAGACATGGGTGTTTAAAAAACTTAATATAGTAAGACCTCAGCCTAATAAGGGAAATGCATCGGCGCCGGTGCATGCAATGATGGATAAGCATCCATTATAACATTAATAAAACAGGAACCGAACCCGGATTTTTCTACTGAAAAATCCGGGTTTGTTATTATTTAAAACTGCTTAGCATCCAAACAAATAGCCTGTTTAGCAACCCATTGCAGTACTGCCGGTCATCTATGGCGAATTCGTCAAATTAAGGAGCTAAATTCTGAATGAGAACATTCCTGAGCCATAGGATTTGCTGCTTACACAAATGCAGCATAAGTACCTGTTCTTTTTTGTATTTTCCTGTTCCGGAATGGAGCATGTATATTTGCTTCTGTTGCTGATTTTTCAGCAAATACTTTTTAAGACACCTTAATAATTTCAATACTGATTTCCAACGATTGATTTGCATAACGAAATCTCCGGCAGAAATACTTCGATTGATATTTAAAAGCGTTTGTCCTCTTTAACCTATTTTAATTTTCTGATCTTGAAAACATCATATTCAATAGTACTGCTTTTACTCTTTCCCATTTCGCTTTTTGCTCAATGGATTCCTCAAAGCACAGGCATCACCAATAATCTTCGCGGCATATTTGTTCTTAACGAATCCACCGGGTTTGCTGTTGGCGAAGCTTTTCCTCCCAACTTTGCACCCATTCTGAAAACAACAGACGGTGGTGCGCATTGGATACAAAAATCTTCCAACACCGCTAATGCCCTTCGCGATATTGCTTTCAACACCAACTCCAAAGGGTTTGCCTGTGGAATGTATGGCACCTTGCTAAAAACAACTGATGGTGGTGAATCCTGGGGAACAGTGCCTATTGGTACTACTGCAAGTTTGCGGGCTATTGATTTTCCTTCTAAAGAAATCGGATACGTAGCCGGTGAAGCCGGAGTATTTCTGAAAACAGTAGATGTTGGCGTATTCTGGGATTCTTTAAATACCGGTTTTACACAGGATTTGCTCGATATCGAATTTTTGAATAATGACACCGGCTTCTCGACAGGCAGTACAGGTTTTTCAAATGGTATTATTCTCAGAACACTCGACGGTGGCGCTTCGTGGCAATCCGTGTATACATCAACACAGGCGATACCGGCTTTGGCGGTAAGTGAAGACAATGTGATTTTTGCAGGTGGCGGAACTTCTCCAAATGGAGGACATGAGTTTATTGTTCGCTCTTCGGATGGTGGCGATACATGGGAAGAAGTTTTTACCGGGCCACCCGGATTTTCAATTCGCCGCGGAACATTCAGTTCAACTATTGCAGGTTGGTTTGTTGATGATGCCGGATCAGTGATCAGGACTAAAGATGGTGGTAACACATGGTCGGTAAACGATGTGAGTACAACCGGATTAAATGGAATTTTTTTTACTGCTCAGGACACCGGTTATGTTGTGGGTGCACTTGGCAGTATATTTAAGTACATTCCTTGTTCTGATACAATAACTCCATTGGGCAATATAACCGGCGAATCAAATCTTTGCTTTGGAACCACTACAACTTATTCAGTTGCTCCGGTTACTGGTGCCAATTCCTATGAATGGCAGGTTCCTTCAGATGCCACTGTAGTTTTTTCTCAGGGAGATACTTTAGTTGCTGTAACCTTTGGCGCAGAATCAGGGAATGTTACCGTAATTGCGGGTGCTGATTGTGATACATCGATTGCTTCATTTCCGGTTATCATCATTCCACCTTTGCAGGCTGACAGTTCCATATCCGGTGCGGCAAATTATTGCTATGGCGATACAGGTATTTATTTTATTCCACACATTCAGAATGCAGTAACGTATACGTGGTCTGTTCCTTCCGATGCCACTATCTTATCACAGAATGATACCATGATTATGGTAGCACTCGGCACCAGTTCAGGCATAATAAAAGTGACTGTTGCGGGTAACTGCGACACACTGATACTATCGCTTCCAATAACAGCACATACATCATTGCCTCCGGTGAGCGGAATAACCGGTATCACTTCAGTTTGCCTGACAGGAGTTGCTTCTTATCAGATTTCAGCTGTTCCCGATGCTTTTTCCTACGACTGGACACTTCCCGAAGGAGCCTCCATAATATATTCACAAGCCGACACTTTGATTGTAATTCAATTTGATTCCACTTCAGGAAATATTGGTGTTACGGCGAATGGATATTGTGATTCAGTTAGCACGCATCTTTTTGTAGAAGTGTTGGGCGAATTTTTACCTATCGATACTATTTATGGTTCCGTTACAGCCTGCGAAGGTGACCCTGTAAGCTATTTCATTCCTCCGGTTTCAGGCGCAACCGATTATGTATGGTCAGTGCCTGATGATGCAAGTATTTTATCAGGCCAGGGCGATACAATGGTAGTTGTTGCATTTGGATCCTCATCAGGTTTTGTAGCAATCACTGCAGGTACTATAGATTGTGATGCCGCAGTTGCATCTCTTTTTGTAAATGTTACGGCATCACTCAATCAACCCGGGGATATTATTGGCGTAAACGCACTTTGCAGCGGAGATACAGGGGAGTACATTATTTCTTCAGTAGCCGGAGCAGTTTCCTACTCGTGGACAATTCCGGCAGGAGCTACACTCATTTCAAATTTGGGTGATACGCTGATTCTGGTAATCTTTGGCGACATATCCGGTGATGTGGTTTTTTCTGCGGCTTCCACATGTGATACTGTCTCATCGTCTTTGTATGTGATGATACATCCCGGCGTTCCACCTATTCAGGGAATTATAGGCGATACTATAGTTTGCAGTGGTGATACTGCCACGTATAGCATTGGGGCAGTGGAAGGCGTTGACTATTCCTGGACGGTACCATTTGATGCCAATATTATTTCGTCGCAGGGCGATACAGTTATCACAGTTTTGTTCGGAAATTCGTCCGATGGTATTACCGTGGTGGCCGGCAGTGCTTGTGCATTACAGGATACCACTTTAATTGTAAATGTGATTACGATTAGTCCAATAGAAGCGATTACCGGCGATGTGAATGTGTGCAGCGGCGATACAGCTACTTATAGCATTGGTGCTGAAGCAGGTGTTCAATATTCCTGGACGGTACCTGCTGGTGCCACTGTTATTGCTTCTCAGGGTGATACTACCATAACGGTACTGTTTGGAAATAATGCGGGCGAAATTTCGGTGACCGCTGAGAGTCCTTGCGGTATACAGGACACTTCCTTGTTCGTGAATGTAATGCCTTTTGCTCCCATCCAGAATATAGTTGGTGACACATTGGTTTGCAGTGGTGATACTGCTGTTTATAGTATTGGTGCTGTGGAGGGTGTTAATTATTTATGGACAATCCCGGGTGATGCCTCCATCCTTTCTTCACAAGGCGATACTACTATTACAGTATTGTTTGGAAATGAATCGGGGGCAATTACTGTAGTGATGGAAAGTGATTGTAATGCACACGATACAACTTTAACGGTGGTTGTTGTCGCTTATCCTCCGGTACCGGTTATAACTTTTGTTAACAATGATCTTATTTCAAGCGCGCCTGCGGGTAATCAATGGTATTACAATGGTGCATCGATTGCAGGTGCTACGGCGCAAATTTACACACCTTCCCTAAATGGAACCTATAGTGTAATCGTCACTTATCCCCCGGGCTGTGCTACTGCATCAGAAAATTTTGAAGTCACCTCTATCGGCCTTCTTATCATCCCATCTTTTATTGAAATAATCGTTTCCCCGAATCCATTTGAAACGTATACTACTTTACAACTTGCCAATAATTATCAATTACATAACGGGAAGTTGCTGATTCAGGATATTCAGGGGAAAGTAGTTGTAACGCAAGATCACCTAAATGGAAATACCATTCCAATTTTCCGCGATGCATTACCGGGCGGTATTTATTACTTCAGGTTAACTGATGCAATGCATAATCTGATGGCGACAGGCAAACTGATCATTCAGTAATGATTTATTTTTTTGCAAGAATACACTCAATAAGTTTTCGCAGTTGATCATTTACCGACTATTGATAAATCATTTCAAAAAATTTCAATGCTTATTTCCGAAGCCCAGCAACAGGTAGATCAATGGATTAAAACTACCGGTGTCCGCTATTTCAACGAACTCACCAACATGGCCATGCTCACCGAAGAAGTGGGTGAAGTGGCGCGAATTATTTCGCGCAAATACGGTGAACAGTCTTTCAAACCTTCCGACAAGGAGAAAAACCTTGCTGATGAACTTGCAGATGTGCTATTTGTACTGATCTGTATCGCGAATCAAACAGGTGTGGATCTTACAGAAGCACTTAACAAAAACCTGGAGAAAAAATCAATTCGTGATGCCACGCGTCACAAGGAAAATGAAAAATTACAATGAATCTTTCTCCTTCTCTGCCATCTTGTCCAATATCCGGTAAACGGAATATAATTTGACTGCCCGGCAACATCTTGTTGCGTTTCATTCAAATTTCCATGCATTTGCTGTTCCTCCATGCCAATAAATCATTAGCTACGGAGACACAGAAAATGCACGGAGAATATTTCGTCATTAAAAATTTGTCGTGTATTCATTTGCTTTTGATTCCGCACCGTCGGATTTTTTAAATTAACTTTGTCCTCCTTTTTTATCGCTTGCTGATTCTTTAGTCATTCCTGCGCAAAAAACGCTGTTTCCGCTTCATTTCGTCGTAGAAACCATTTTTTTCCAGGTAATACAACTGATACTCAGGCATGTTGGGGATTACATTAAATGAAATACCATGTTTGGTTTCCTTACTAAATTACTCGGAGGCAATAAGTCGGATAAAGATGTCCGTGCCATTGAACCGATTGTTGAGCAGATTAAAACAGAGTTTGCCAAGCTCGAATCACTTTCGCATGATGAGTTGCGAGCTAAAACAACAGATTTCAAAGATCGTATTACTGCCCATATCGCAGAGATAGACGGTGAAATCAACACACTCAAAACGGAAGCGGAAAGTGAGGAAGTTTCTTTCGATCAAAAGGAAGAGTTCTATAAAAAAATTGATGGACTCGAAAAAGACCGCGACCAAAAGCTGGAAGACATCCTCAATGAAATTCTTCCCGAAGCATTTGCAGTGATGAAAGAAACTGCCCGCCGTTTTACCGAAAACACCACCATCACTGTTACGGCCACTGATCTCGATCGGGAATTTGCCGCGAAAAAAGATTTTGTAACCATTGCTGATGATAAAGCAATTTACAGCAACACGTGGCTTGTTCGTGGCTTGCCGGTTACCTGGAAAATGGTTCACTACGACGTGCAGTTGATTGGCGGTATCGTACTGCACCAGGGAAAAATTTCTGAAATGGCAACCGGTGAAGGAAAAACACTTGTTTCCACTTTGCCTTCTTATCTCAATGCGCTCACCGGTTTGGGTGTTCACCTTGTTACAGTGAATGATTATCTCTCCCGCCGTGACTGTGAATGGAATGGACCTTTGTTCCAGTTTCTTGGAATTACCGTCGATTGCATCGATAACTATCCGCCGCACTCACAGGAACGCCGCGCTGCTTATAACTGCGATATCACCTATGGTACGAATAATGAATTCGGCTTCGATTACTTACGTGATAACATGTCGCGCTCAAGAGAAGAGCTCGTACAACGTAAGTTGCATTATGCAATGGTGGATGAAGTGGATTCTGTATTGATTGATGATGCACGTACACCCCTGATCATTTCAGGACCCATTCCAAAAGGCGAAGACCAGCAGTTTCAGCAAATGAAACCGCGTATCTTAAAATTGGTGGATTCGCAGAAACGTGCGGTGAACCAATTTCTGAATGATGCTAAAAAATTAATTGAAGCAGGTAAGACCGGCGCGACAGAAGGTGGTCTTGCTTTATTGAGAGCGCACCGTGGCTTGCCGAAATATGGCAACCTTATCAAGTTTATGAGTGAAGAAGGCAACAAGGCCATCATGCTGAAATCGGAGAGCTATCACCTCACCGATAATCAGAAAGAAATGCCAAAAGCAGATGCCGAATTGTATTTCACGATAGATGAAAAAAATAACCAGGTAGATCTTACCGAAAAAGGTATCGAGTTGCTCACCGAAGCAGGTGAAGACAAAAGTTTCTTTGTGATTCCTGACGTAGGCGCGCTGATTGCCGATATTGAAAAAACAAGTGCATCGCAGGAAGAAAAATTATTGAAGAAAGATCAGTTGATGCAGGACTTCGCCATCAAGAGCGAACGCATTCATACTCTGCAACAATTGTTGAAAGCCTATACTCTTTTCGAGAAAGATAATGAGTACGTGGTGATGGATGGTAAGGTGAAGATTGTAGATGAACAAACAGGCCGTATTCTCGATGGTCGACGTTATTCTGACGGTTTACACCAGGCTATTGAAGCAAAAGAAAATGTAAAGGTTGAAGCAGCCACACAAACATTTGCCACTGTTACCCTGCAGAATTATTTCCGCATGTATCACAAGCTGTGCGGCATGACGGGTACTGCTGAAACAGAAGCCGGTGAATTCTGGTCGATCTATAAACTTGATGTGGTGGTGATTCCTACCAATGTAGAGATGATCCGAAAAGATGAGCAGGACCTTGTTTATAAAACCAAGCGTGAAAAGTACAATGCTGCCATAGATGAGATCATCAAGCTCAGCAAGGCAGGAAGACCGGTGCTGGTGGGAACTACCAATGTGGAAGTGTCAGAATTGCTTTCACGCATGCTGAAGTTCAAGAACATTAAACACAATGTATTGAATGCAAAGCAACACCAGCGTGAAGCGGAAATTGTTGCCGAAGCAGGTTTGCCGGGTGCAGTAACGATTGCCACCAACATGGCCGGCCGCGGTACAGATATTAAACTCGGTCCCGGCGTAAAAGAATCAGGCGGATTAGCTATTGTAGGTACTGAACGTCACGAAGCACGTCGTGTAGACCGGCAGTTACGTGGTCGTGCAGGACGACAAGGTGATCCGGGCACCACACAATTTTTTGTTTCACTGGAAGATGATTTGATGCGTTTGTTCGGCAGCGATCGTATTGCCGGCTTCATGGATCGATTTGGATATAAGGAAGGTGAAGTGATTCAGCATTCGATGATTACCAAATCCATTGAACGCGCGCAGAAGAAAGTGGAAGAAAACAACTTCGGTATCCGCAAACATTTGCTCGAGTATGATGATGTGATGAATGCGCAACGTGAAGTAATTTACAAGAAACGCCGGCATGCATTGTTTGGAGAACGCCTTTCCTATGATCTGAACAACATGGTGTTTGATCTTTGCGAAGAACTCACCGTACAACACCAGGATGCAAATGATTACGAAGCATTCAAATTTGATGTGATCCGTTTTCTTTCTACCGATACGCAGATTACTGCGGAAGAATTCAAGGGCCAGAAAGCTGCTGATTTATCTCACCGTTTGTATGAAGAAGTAACTGAAGTGTACAAACGCAAGATGCAGCATCTTTCCGACAGCATCAGCCCTGTGATTAAAGATGTGTTTATTAATCGCGGTGAAACTATTGAGAACATTGTGGTTCCGTTTACCGATGGTATCCGCGGCATGCAGATAGTTACCAACCTGAAGAAGGCCTATGAATCCGGAAGCCGTGAAGTGATCAAATCATTTGAGCGGGCCATCACACTTTCATTTATTGATGATGCCTGGAAAGAAAACCTGCGCCAGTTGGATGACCTGAAACAATCGGTTCAAAATGCGCGGTATGAACAGAAAGATCCTTTGCTGATTTATAAGTTTGAAGCATTCGAGCTTTTCAAAAAGATGATGGGAGAAATTAACCGCGAAGTGGTCTCTTTCCTCTTCAAAGCCGGCTTACCGAATCAACCTGTTCAACAGGTGAACCAGGCAAGGGTGCAGGAAAAAACAGATTACAGCAGGATGCGCGAAGGACGCGGAGCAGCCATGAGCAATATGCCTTCACCATCTGATAACAATGGAAGTGAAAACGGCAATGGAGTGGACGGACAAAACGAACCTCCGAAAAAATTAGAACCCATTCGCGTGGGAGCAAAAACAGGAAGAAACGATCCTTGCCCTTGTGGCAGTGGAAAAAAATATAAGAATTGTCATGGAAAAGAAGCGTGAAGGAATTGATATCGCAGCTAAAATAGACCACACTTTATTAAAGCCCGAAACCACACTGGAGCAGATCAAACAGCTCTGCGCTGAAGCAATTGAAAATCAATTTGCGACAGTGTGCGTACCACCTTACTATGTGCGCAATGCATTTGCCATTCTTGAAAATGAGAAGGTGAAAATTGCTACGGTGATTGGTTTTCCGTTTGGTTATTCCAGCGCTTATATAAAAGTGGAAGAAGCGAAACGTGCCATGGAAGATGGAGCGCATGAATTGGATGTGGTGATGAATCTTGGCGCATTTTATTCCGGCAACGATAAAGATGTATTGAAAGAATTACAAAGCATCACACAGTTGGCACACCTGCGTGGCAAAATGGTGAAGCTGATTATTGAAGCAGGATTATTATCCGAAAGTGATCTTAAGCGTGCCTGTGCGCTGGCAGTAAAAGCAGAAGTGGATTATGTAAAAACATCCACTGGCTTTGTCGGGCAAGGAGCTACCGTGGAGATGATTGAAACCATGCGTAAACTGCTTCCGAAAAAAATAAAGATTAAAGCCTCAGGCGGTATCAAAACAAAAGCACAACTGCTCCAGCTTATAGAAGCCGGCGCTGATCGTATTGGTACTTCTTCTGCGATGCAGATGATGGAGAAGGTGGAGGTATGAATTAAGAATTAAGAAGTTTGAAGTGGGGCGCTGAATAAATTTACAGATTACAAAACTCTTTTTGATGCTGTCAATTCATTGGCAGTTATTCTGTTAGCAGAAGGTCCATTCAAAGCAATCACCTCTCCCATAGTCATTCTAAAGGAACAAAGACCGCCCAACTCAATCACCTCTTGTAACCTTGTTCACGTTACCAACCCGCCAACTATTTCTTACCATTTAAAATCCCAGGCTATTCGGGAATAATGCATTGTTGTAAGGAGGTTCCTCCTGAATGACCCGCATTTTTTCATTCAGAAGGAACCTTGTTCACGTTACCAACCCGTCAACTATTTCTTACCATTTAAAATCCCGGGGCTATTCGGGAATAATGCATTGTTGTAGGGAGGTTCCTCCTGAATGACCCGCATTTTTTTTCTTTCTCACTTCGATGAAGAAGTAAAACGCTCCTCCAAAAACAACACTTTTTCTATAACCGAAAATTTGTTTCTTTACTGACCACAACACAGCGCAAACGAATCAGATGAATTATTTTTTACTTCACTACACAATGCTTCTTCCAAAACCAACTCTCATCTACCGTGAACGAAAAAGTAATTTCATTAATCAATTTTTCATGAAAAGCTTCGTAGTCGCACTTTTAATTTTTCTGCCAACACTGATGCATGCGCAAACAGGCAACATCATACTTGTCGAAGATTCCGGCGTTCAAAAAGTTCTGAAGCTCTATCAAACTTTTGCAACAGAAAAGCGCGCGGTGAATGGGTTCCGGGTACAGTTAGCTTCCAACAGCAACCGCACAATGGTGATGGATATGAAAAGTTCCTTCTCACAGGAATATCCTGATGTAAATTCTTATCTGACTTATCAGCAGCCGCAATTCAAATTACGTGTGGGTGATTTTGAAAAACGTGTTGAAGCCAATCAGTTCATGGAAGAAATTAAAAGCAGTTTTCCAAGTGCATTTGTTGTTCCTGATAAGATTCTGCTGAAAGGCATTCCCTGGTGAAAAATTTACGACATCCGGCGGATAGGTTGCTTTAATTCTGAGTCAAGCTGTATCCGATAGAAATCAAATGCCCATCCAACTCATCGGATAACACATCACTCAAAACGCTGCAAACTAACCGATGAGTTACCCTGCTCACAACCCCAGCAACTTCTGATTCAGAGTTTTCACAACAGCTTCTGTCATAGACGAGACATGCAGCTTGTCATAAATTTTTTTGGAATGGGTACGAACAGTCTCATACGTGATGCCCATTTGTGCCGCAATCATTTTATACGCCAATCCATTTACAAGGTGTGCCAGCACTTCTTTTTCGCGCGGGCTCAGGTGATAATCTTCTTTCTCCGGCAGTGTTTCATTTTGTTGAAAGTGGTGCATCACTTTTCTCGCGATTGAAGGCGTCATCGGTGCGCCACCTTCATAAACTTCCTGTATGGCTTCCAGCAAACGCGCCGGCGGTGTATTCTTTAATAAATATCCAACTGCTCCGGCACACAGAGATTCAAAAACTTTGTCCTCATGGTCGAACACTGTAAGCATGATGATGGGCAATGAAGGAAACCGCGAATGAATGCGTTGGACAGCTTGTATGCCTGTAACTTCCGGCATATCAATATCCATCAGCACCACATCAGGCGTTTCTTCTTCCAGCATTTCAATACAGCTTGTGGCATCAGAATAACTACCTGTCAATATAAATTTAGGATTGCTGCTGATGAGCAGTGAAATAGCTTCACGAATAGAATTACTGTCGTCGAAAATTACTACACTGATACCTTTCATGTTACAAAAGTGCGTGCTTAAATTGTGAATATCAATCCCGCAATCGGGGGATAGCAGTTGAGAATCAGGAATTATTATTGATCGCTTGAGTTGTTGTAATCATTAACTAATAATGAGTTGCTTTGAGTGATGCCTCTTTTCTTTTAACAATCATGTTTTGTTGAGTATTAAAATAATAGTGGTGCCGGTTTCAGATGTTGATAGAATATGGACTTCTGCATTAATTTCTTTTGCACGTGAACGGATGTTTGGTAATCCGTTTCCATTATAGCTTTTTATTCCGGCAACGTCAAAACCTTTCCCGTTGTCGGCGATCTCCATTCTTATTTTTTTTCCGGTATCGCGTATTGAAATCTCTACCTGTGAGCATTCAGCATACTTCACAATATTGTAAAGCGCTTCTTTAAAAATCATGAAAATATTTTTTCGCTGCTCCATGTTCAGCTTAATCTTTTTCAATGTTTCATCAGCAAAAAATTTTAACCGTATATCTTGCATAGAAAGCACGTCCGATGCCAATGCTTCCATGCGCGAGGTAAGTTGTTGTACGGAATCATTCTCAGGATTCACCGACCAAACAATATCACTCATGGTTTCAATCATTGCACGCGAATTCTCGCCGATTTTGTCGATTACTTTTTGTGAAGCAACCACATCGTTATTGTCGAGCTGTTGTTTTGCCGCTTCGCTGAAAAAAGAAATACTTCCAAGCGTAGAACCAATGTCATCATGCAGGTCGCGCGCAATCTTGTTGCGGATATTTTGAAGCTGAAGCAATTGATTCAACCGGTAGCGGAATATTCCATACACAGATGAAGCAACCATCGTCAACATCAACAGGTAAAACCACCAGGTGCGCCACCAGGGCGGAAGTATGATAATCTGCAAACTTGTTCCCGTTTCATTCCACACACCATCATTATTGGATGCTTTTACTTCCAGTGTATAATCGCCCGGAGGAATATTGGTATAGCTCACTTGATTAACATAGCGGTCCTGACTCCAGTCTTTGTCAAAACCCGTTAGTCGGTACCTGAACTGGTTAGCATTTGCATTCGTATAATTGAGCGCCGCCATTTCAAATGAAAGGAAATTCTGGTTGTATTGGAGGCAAATAGTTTTCTGCAACAAAAGAGAATCCGCAGGTTGATTCAGCAATTGAAGATGGGTGATAAAAACCGGTGGAACTGATTGATTCCGCTGTACCGCTTCGGGTTTGAACCGAATATAAAATCCATTGCCTCCTGCATATAAATATCCATTGTTGTCGCAATAAAAATAACCAGACACACCTTCTTCAGGAAGGCCATATACAACATCATACCTGAAAAAAGTTTTTGAATGCACATCAAAGAAGTCAATGCCGCCCGCTGCTATGATCCAGAGATTTCCGTTTTTATCTTTTGCAATTCCTTCAAGGTTCTGGTGTTGTGATTCAAAGTGGATGAATGTTTTTTCACGATCTTCCGGGTTGAATAAATATAACCCGCTGCCTTTGGTAGTGATCCAGAAAGTGCCGTCATTATTTTCCACCATGTCGAACACATCGTTGCTTCTGAGCGCATAGTCTTTATTCGCTGCAATAAATGTGGTACCGGTAAACATGCCGAAAGAATCTATAACACGCCGGGCTACACTATGCTCCTTCCGCCAAAAGCTGTCTTCTTCAGAAAAATAAGTGCTGCTGATATCCGTAATGATTCCCAAAGAAGCACCTGTCATCCACACACGGCCTTTGCTGTCAACCATTATCTTCCGGATAAGATTTTGAACTTCATCCTGTTTTGAAAGCAAACCGATACCTCCATTAAGTGTATTGCGGTCGAAAAGACAAACGCCGTGGCCATAGGCGGAAACCCATAGCACAGTATCATTCATGAATACAGCTTCAGCCATCGCGTTCACGCTGGAAGAACCGATATCGAAAAAATCGAAATAGACGAAATTGCGGGAGAAAGAATGAACCGTTTTCAACGATAATTTTCCAGGGTCAAAAACAAACATCGTTCGCTGTGTTCCGAGGTAAATGGCTCCCCTGCTATCGCGAAATATTTTATTGATGTTTAATGGTTGATTTTTATAAAGGAAGGATTTAAGAAAAAAGTCAGTGCTGCTTTTTTTCCTGATAAGCAAACCTGCCTTTGTTCCGATGTAAAGTGTCTGATTATCGTCCACCAGAAAATCCATCACTTTCAGGTTTAATCCTGGCGGCATCACTCTGCTTTCGAGGTTTATTATTTCAAACGGGTTGAGTAAAGGATCATATATTTGAACACCAGCATCAGTTCCAAGCCACATACGGTTGTTGCGATCGCGGTAAATTGAATAAATACGGCTGCCTTTTAATCCATGCGGATCATTTTTTTGTGGCGGATAATGCAATGATTTTTTTGTGGCAGGATCAAACAAATACAATCCGCCGGTAGTGGTGCCCAGCCAAAGCATGCCGTGTTCATCCTGGTCTATGGCGTGTACTTCATTTCCCGAATACGTGAATGGTTTTCCGGTTTCAAATAAGTATTGTTCCAGCCTGTTGGTGGCGGCATTGAAATGATACAATCCATTGTCCCAGCTTCCACACCAGATTTCATTTTTATCGTTGCAGAAAATTTTGGTGATGGCATAAGCAGGAAAAGGAAAATCCAAACTGAAATTCACTACCTGTTTGAAGCTGTTGTCCTGCGCTTTGTAATTGAGTGAACCGCCAATAGAACCGAAATAGACTCTTCCATTACCATCGGTGGTAATGTCATTAATAGTCGCGGTTGCTTTTTGGTTTTCGAATCCAATAAATTTGAAAGAGTCCGTTTCCTGATGGAAACAAAAAACACCTGTTTTCTCAACGCCAGCCCATATGTTTTGCTTTGAATCCACTGCAACAGCAAGCACGTTGGGGATAAAATTCAAAACAGAATCGCTGCGTGAATAATCAATTGATTTGAAATGATTGTTTCTGAAATCATAACTGCAAAGTCCGCCATCGCCGGTAGCAATCCAAAGCACGCCACTGCTGTCTTCTGCAAGATCGTTGATTACATTGCCGCAGATAGTAGTCTTGTTAAACGGATCATTTTTATAGATCACAAAATTTCTTCCGTCAAACCTGCACAATCCATCCTGCGTTCCGAACCACATAAATCCACGACGATCCTGAAATATTGAGGTAATGGTATTGGAAGAAAGGCCGTCGGAGGTAGTGTACCTGTTGAATCGCAAGGCAGGCATTTGTGCCACACAAAACTGCACGCCGGACTGAAGTACGATAATCAGAAAGAAACAATATGAAGAACAGCGGTACAGTGAATGAAAGTTTTACCCGTTCAAAAGGTAGAACAGAACGCTGATAATATCAAATGAACCAACAACTATCCATTCCCTTCCCGGAAAATATTGGCAACTTTGCATTCCTTAAATTATGGCATGATCACCCTTGAACTGATAAAACAACTTTCAAAAGATCTGAAGCAGGAAGTGATTGCTATCAGGCGCCATCTTCATGCGCATCCTGAATTGTCGTTCCAGGAAAAAGAAACTTCTGCCTATATTTCTTCCAAGCTCACTGCATGGAATATTGAGCATGTAAAAGGCATTGCCGGAACCGGTATTGTTGCATTGATCAAAGGCAAAAATCCTGGTAAGAAAGTGATTGCATTGCGCGCTGATATGGATGCATTGCCGATTACTGAAAAAAATGATGTCGATTACCGGTCTCAAAATATTGGCGTGATGCATGCCTGCGGACATGATGTACATTCTTCTTCCTTGCTGGGAACTGCAAAAATACTTGCTGATCTGAGAGATGAATTTGAAGGAACCATCAAGCTTATTTTTCAGCCCGGAGAAGAAAAATTACCCGGAGGTGCGTCACTCATGATCAAAGACGGTGTGCTGGAACAACCTATTCCTGAAGTCATTCTCGCGCAGCATGTTTTTACCCAATTACCGGTTGGAAAAGCCGGATTTTTTGCGGGAAAATACATGGCTTCCAGCGATGAAATCTATATTTCGGTGAAGGGAAAAGGCGGCCATGCTGCGGTGCCATCCGGTGTGATCAATCCTTTGTATCCGGCGGCAAGGCTGTTGATTTTGCTGGAAGATCTTTCCAAAGAATTTGCGAATGAAGTTATTCCAACGGTGCTGGCCTTTGGCAAAATCACCGGCCCCGGAGCAACTAATGTGATTCCTGATGAAGTGAAAATCGAAGGAACATTCAGGACGATGGATGAAGAGTGGAGATTTGAATCGCACAATCGCATAAGGAATACGATCGCTCTTTATTCTAAAAATTCAGGAATTGAAATTGAACTGGAAATCAGGATTGGCTACCCTTGTCTCATCAACAATGAAGAAGTAACTAAAACTTCCATCATTGCAGCAACCGAATATCTTGGAGAAGATAACGTGATGGCACTCGGCATCTGGATGGCCTCGGAGGATTTTGCATTTTATTCCCAAAAAGTTCCCGCGTGTTTTTATAGAATCGGGACGGGCAATCCAGCGAAAAATATCGTTTCGCCCGTTCATACTGCCACCTTTACTATTGATGAAGATGCCCTTGAAATTTCTGCGGGATTGATGGCCTGGATGGCGTTGCAGTTGCTGATGCAATAATACAACAGACTATAAAAATTTCCGGCTGCCTGATTACTTAGTTCAGGCAGCCGAAATTTGAATCCGTATCCTTTTAATCTACATTTCCAATGGCCAAAAGACTGGTATCAAAACCAGTAGTATAGCCATCAGTATAAATGTGAGCACTCCGCCCACCTTCATAAAATCTCCAAATTTATATTTCCCGGGGCCATAAACAAGTATGCAGGAAGGCTCAAAAGGGGTAATAAGGGAAATGGAGGCCGCCAGCATAACCGTTATAGCGAATGTGCGCGGATTGGCACCCAAGGCATTTGCTGTTTCCAGCGCTACCGGCAATACCACCAATGCCGCAGCAGCATTCGACATGGGTTGCGTCAACAAAACGGTGAGTACCATAAAGCCGCCTAAAATTCCCATAGTACCAAGTGAGTTGAAAATACCCACAATACCTTCTGCAAGAAATTTATCAGTGCCTGTTTTTGTCATGGCTGTTCCGAAGGCGCTCATGCCGGCAATGAGTATCAGCAGCCGCCAGTCAATATTTTCATAGGCTTTCTGCAGGTTGATTCCTTTGAAGAACACTGTTAAAATAGCAGCGATCAAAAATGCAATAGACAACGGCATCAATTCAAATGAACCTACCAGTATGGCGGCAAGAAAGAACCCGAGTGTAAGCATTCCCCGCCTGCGTTTTTTCAGATTGGGTTTATGTTCAACCAGTGTAATCAGGTTGTGATCACCGGAAAAGCCATTCATCCTGTGTCTTGAGCCTTGCACGAGGAGTAAGTCCCCGATTTCAAGTTTAATATCATCAATCTGTTCAAAAAGGTTTTCGCCTGAACGGTGAATGGCGATAGGTACGATTCCATACTTCTGTCGCAGATCTGTTTCTTTTATATGTGCTCCAACAAATTCAGAACGTGGAGGTATCAACACTTCCAGCAATCTCAGGTCTTCTCCGCTTTTGTAAAAATCTTTCGTATCCGGAAGAAGCTCCAGACCGATTGTATTTTTTATCCTGATCAGGTTATCCGCTTTACCTTCCACCAATAATACATCCCCTTTTTCAAGAGTCGCAAAATTTCCCGGATGAAATTTCTCTTTGCCCCTCACAATTCCCAGCACAGAAAATCCTGATTGGGCAAGTGACGATTTGCTGGCTGGTTGACCTATAAGCGGTGAGCCTGGCATAATTACCAATTCGCTCAGATAGTCTCTTAACTGATAATCTTCCTGAAGGTCATGAATCTCCCGGTTTGGCAATAACCGCTTTCCGATGGTCATCATATAAAGGATGGTGACTACCAGCAATATCGCACCAACCGCCGAGAATTCAAACATGCTGATCGGTTCCATGTTTATGTTTTTCAGATAGCCGCTCACCGCCACATTGGTGGAAGTTCCGATGAGGGTGCAGGTGCCGCCAATGATGGAAGCAAAAGCCACGGGCATCAGAAATTTAGAAGGACTGAAACCGGCCTTTCGCGAAATACTGACTACGGGATTAATCATCAGGGCTGTGGCCGTGGTATTGTTCATAAAGGCGGATATAACTCCGGTAAGCGAAATCAGGTAAAGCAATATCCGGTTGGGATTTGATTTTGCCATTTTCAACATGTAGTTGGCAACACTGTCCAGCACCCCGTTTTCCTGAATAGCGGTGGTGATGACGAAGATGGACGCCAATATCAGCATGAAATCGCTGCTGAATCCGGCAAAAGCTTCCTTGGTGGTAAGTATCCCGCTTAAAACGAGCACCACCAGCAGCATGCAGGTAACTATGTCGACAGAGATTTTCTCCAATGAAAAGAGAATAACGGCAATCAGAAGCAGAGAGAGTACCAGTGTTATTTCCATAAGTGTTAAAGGGCTTGGTTAACAAAACAAAGCGCTAATCTATATATTCTATTATATTAGTAGTACTACAGAACTAGTAGAATTATAAAATTCCTTTCAAAAAAAGTCAGGTTTTTCCAATTTTGATAAGAAAACATGACACTTAAACTATTGATAATCAATATAGTATCCACAATCCGACAGGCGGCGATGCTTTCTGAAAAATAAATCTTTAAATTCTACCTACTTAATAGAACTTTAGCGAATATTGCCCCGCGGTTTAAGGATTACAGAGAAAGGCAGACCATGCAATAGAAGGAATGACCGCCAAAATCAAATAAATTTTAAAAAACAATTTTCATCTCCTTCAAATGACAGGCTTCGATCATACGAAACTTATAAGTTTTCGTACCGTATTCAAACCCGTTTTACTATCTTTGCGCCTTCATTTTTTTTAACCCTCATTAAATCAACCCATAAACCATGGCAGAAGTAAAGTACATTATTCCCCACGGCCACACCATTACCAAAGAAAACCGTCAGGCTCTCAAGGGTCACAAATCCTGCATCCTATGGTACACAGGCCTTTCAGGTTCAGGAAAATCGACCATTGCCAATAAGGTAGAAGAAAAGATGTTCGATATGGGTTTGCATACCTATATACTTGATGGCGATAATGTGCGTATGGGCCTGAACAAAGGACTTACATTCAGCGACGATGATCGCAAAGAAAATATCCGCCGGATTGGAGAAGTGTCTAAATTATTTGTTGACGCAGGTGTAATTGTAGGTACGGCTTTCATATCTCCTTTCCGCAGCGATCGTGAAATGGCGCGCAGCATTATGAAAGAAGGTGAATTCATTGAAGTTTTTGTGAATACACCGCTTGATGTTTGCGAAGAACGTGATCCTAAAGGACTTTATAAAAAGGCGCGTGCCGGCGAAATCAAATTTTTTACAGGAATTGATTCCCCCTATGAAGCGCCTGAAAAACCAGAGATTGAAATCCTTTCTGCAGGCCGGACAGTAGATGATTGTGCTGACGAGGTAATAGCATGGTTGAAGGAAAAGAATTACATAACAGTTGAATAACCCACTCATTTTAACAATTAAAATCCAATACAGTAATGAATCAACCACATGGTGGAGTGCTCGTAAACCGAATTGCAACCGGCGCCCGCAAAACAGAATTAGAAAATAAGGCAAAATCACTTTTTCAATTGGTAATTGAAGACCGTTATGCAGCGGATATTGAAATGATTGCCAATGGCGCATTCAGCCCGCTCACAGGTTTTATGAACAAAGCAGATGCAGAAGGTACTATTGAAAAGATGACATTGAGCAATGGATTGCTTTGGGGTATACCCATTTTATTGCCTTCAGGTGATCAGCACGACAACATCAACATCGGTGCAGAGATTGCATTGATAGAAAAAAGCTCAGGCAATGTGCTGGCTATAATGAAGGTGGAAGAAAAGTTTGAATTGGATTTAATGAATCTTACCCAAAAATGTTTTAAAACCACGGAAGACAAACATCCCGGTGTTAAAGCAGTATTGAGTGGTGGAAACAAATTCATTGCCGGACCACTTGAAATGATCACCCGCCCGACCCGTCACGATCAGATCGATGATAAATATTTCATGGATCCTTCAGAAACACGGGCTGAATTTGAAAGACGCAACTGGAAAACAGTGGTGGCTTTCCAAACAAGAAATCCGATTCACCGCGCACATGAATACCTTATTAAATGTGCACAGGAAATTGTGGATGGCGCTTTGATTCATCCTATCGTTGGTGAAACAAAACCAGATGATATTCCCGCTCCTATCCGCATGCGTTGCTACGAAGCATTGATCAACGGATATTTTAATCCTGACAATACAATGGTAAGTGCATTGCCAACTGCTATGCGTTATGCCGGACCACGTGAAGCAATCAATCATACCATGATCCGCAAGAATTATGGCTGCACACACATGATTGTCGGTCGTGACCATGCAGGTGTAGGAACATACTATGGAACTTACGAAGCACAGGAAATGATGGACAGCGTAGCTGAACGTACTGGCATGACCATTCTGAAGTTCGAGAATACTTTCTTCTGTAAAGAAACGGAAGGTATGGCTTCAAGTAAAACTGCTCCTAAAAATGCAACACAGGTTTCATTGAGTGGAACGAAGGTGCGCGAGATGCTGTCGAACGGGGAACGCCCACCGGCAGAATTCTCCCGCGCTGAAGTGGCGGACATTCTTATTGAGTGGGCTACCGCGAAAGCTGGTGTTACTGCATAAAAAACAAAAATGTACAGCGACATTTATGTCGCTAAAAAATCCCGGCACAAGTCGGGATTTTTTTTTGCCCTTACACTCCTTTTTAATCCTTAATGTTCATTAGCCTTTTATACACAGAAGAATATCTAATATGTTTCAAAGTGCTTAGTTCATTCTTTATTGTGAATACTGAAGGTTGTTTTGCCGCTTTCACATTTCAATATACTCTATTTCATGCCTGTGATCGCTAACTCCGGTGATATTTTCCTTTCTCCTATCTTGCAAAGTGCATTATTTAAAAATTCAATTTATACGACTAATGATCAACGGCTACTTACCCTTGCTATTGATTTTCGTTTGTCGTATTAATATGTCAGCTTCACAAGATCTTTGCTTCCATCACCTCAGCACTGCGGATGGCCTCGCAAACAACCAGGTATGGGCAATGGCCCAAGACTCTTCGGGATTTATTTGGTTTGCCACGAATAATGGCCTTCAGCGTTACGATGGTAAAAACTTTATTACCTATCGTCATGATCCTGCTGATCCTTCTTCTATTGCTTCTAACTTGGTAGGTGGAGTATTGATCGATAGCAACGATAATGTTTGGGTTACTACTTCACCCGTTTCCATTTTAAGACTTGACCGTTACAGAAAAAAGTTCACTACCATAGAATCCGGTGCTGACAGCATCATCAGCATTTTGCTATCTCCAAAGGGCGAAGTATGGGCAACAGGTTCCCGGGGATTATATCGTTATGATTATCGGCTTCAAAAATTTATCTGCGAAGGGGTTCTACCTTCTTCAGAAAAATTCGACATTGCCATTTCAATATTTGATCGGCAGCTTCCCATTGTCTGGTTGGGAATGAGCACAGGAATGTATGCCTATGATCTTACTACAAAAGTCCTTTTCCCATGCAACAAAAAAAACGATCGCTATTATATTCCCATTGGCGGGCATGTGGATTGTATTTATTCTACCCGTTCTGGAAGTCTTTGGATTTCCACCTACAGTATGGGCCTTTTTTGTTTCGACCCTCAAACGCGTAACTTCAAATCATTTGATCAAAAGAAAATAATGGAGCAGATTGGATTGAAGAATGGGGTAAATATTTTCTTCCATGATTTTCATGAAGACATGCTTGGAAATTTCCGAATCGCTACAGAACATGGTGGTTTACTTACTTATGATGGCAAAAAGAGCAAATTTACTTCTAATCGATATTCGCCGAGCAATCCAATGTCGGTGCAGTACAACACATCTATAAATACGATACGGGAGGACCACGAAGGAAATATCTGGCTCACTTCTGATCAGGGGGTTTCTTGCTTCAATCCTGCGCAAACAATGTTTACAAATCATACACACGATGCATTGAATCCTCATTCCTTTCCAAAAACGGCACCGCTGAAATTCCTTAAGTCGACTCAAGGTGAATATTGGATTGCAACCAGTGATGGCGGTGTGGTGAAATGTGATTCATTATTTAATATTCTAAAGGTTTACAAAAGTGGACGTAATTTAATTGATCAGCAGTCTCCCTATGCTGAATACGATCAGTTTTTATCATTGTTGGAAGACTCGCATGGAAGGATATGGATTGGAGGAAGAGCTTCCCATCTTTCTATTTATGACCCTGCTACTGAACGGTTTTCCAACTCACAACCGGAAATATTCAAACACTTCTCTCCAATTGTAATGAAAAAGGACGATCAGGGAAATATACTGATAGGAATGAGAAGAGGATCTTTTTGTATTTGGAGTGAGCGTCTTCAGAATTTTTTCTCCTATGATTCGCTTTTCCAATCTGCTGGAATCGTTCCTCATTTATCGGATGATATGTTAATTGAGAATGCGAATAGCATTTGGATTACTTCCGAAAGTAAAGGGCTTGTTCATTTCATTCCGGAAAAGAAATCAATAAAATATTTTATTCCATACGATCAGATGCAGGGTGATGTGAATGCTGACAGTGCAGTACTTTGTGTGAGCCGTTTTGATAATAACAACCTTTCCGTAGGTACTGCAAACAACGGCGTCTATCTTTTCAATCTTCAATCTGAAAAATTTAGCCGGTTGGTTCCAGTAAACGGCTTGTTTGATGCATTCATAGTTGGTGTGTCTGAACCATTAAGGAATAAACTATGGGTTGCATCTTATAGCGGACTCTGTCAATTTGATCTTTATTCCCATGAAATTATACACTACACGGAAGCCGATGGTATTGCAGATAATTCATACAATTCACCATTTTACCAGGATGGCAACCGCCTATTGATTGGCAATAGTTTTGGATTTCTTTGCATTGATCCAACAAGAGTTTTGCAAACGCCACCACGCCGGTTTGTGAAGATCACCAGATTCCGCGTGCAGAATCAGCAAATTAATATTGATTCCTTAATGGAGCATCGTCTCCCTGTTGAAATTGCTAACAGTAAGAATTATTTTTCAATTGATTTTGCATGCCCTTCCTATTTTCAGGCTCACTCATTCTCGTATTCATACCGGCTGCGTGGCGCAGATCAGGACTGGCGGTTTCCATCCCCTAATAATGAAGTAACTTATTCAGGATTAAAAAGTGGTCACTATGTATTTGAAGTGCGCGCCATTTCTTCATCTATAGAAGATGCTCCGGTCACTCAGATTGCAATCGAAATACTTCTTCCATTTTATTTAAACTGGTGGTTTTTATTAATATATTTTATCATAATTGGGGCCATCGTCTTTTCTTATGCAATGATCAGGAAACGCAACCGGACATCCATGCAAAATATACGGAAGAGAATTTCCGCAGACCTTCATGACGATATTGGTTCAACACTCAATAGTATTTCAGTATATAGTGAGATTGCTTATCAGCAAATGAATATCAATACCGGTAACGCTAAAAATATATTGGAAAAAATGGGCGATGCTTCCCGCGAGATGATTGATATTATGAATGACATTGTATGGACGGTAAATCCTAAGAACGACAATTTTGAAAATATACTGAAACGAATGAGATATTTTGCCGGTGAGCTGCTTTCAGGACAAAATATCCTGCTTCAATTTGATACCGATGAACGTGTTAAAAAAATAAAACTCACTATGGAGCAGCGCAAAAATTTTTATCTTATTTATAAGGAAGCAATCAACAACATTTATAAATATTCAATTTGCAAAAATGTAAACGTAAGTGTTGCATTGGAAAACAGCCATCTGATCATGATCATAACAGATAACGGCAAAGGATTCGAGACCTCCATGGAACCGGAAACAATAATAATAAAGCAATCCGGAGGCAATGGATTAAAAAATATGAAAGTACGAGCAGAAGAAATCAAAGCAAAATTAACCATCACAAGCTGGGTAGGAAAAGGCACACGTATTCATTTTAGCATGGCATTAAAATGAAACCTTTCCATGTCCGGCCTCATTCATAATTGAAACGAGGGCGTTTATAAATTCGCTTTCTTACTTCGATACGCTATGGTTGCTTTTAACAGTTAACCATTCTGAAAACTTTGCAAATCGACATTAAACAGGACTGTTGCGTTTCTAAAAAAATAACTTCTACAAGTGAAGTAATTTTTCATAACTACCCGATCATGTAGTAAAAGAATCTAACTTTAAATTGACATTTACCGTGTGATGGAAAAAGATATCAAAGTTGTACTATTTGAAGATAATTATCTCCTTCGTGACAGTTATTTTCAACTGATAAATGGCATGCCCGGATTCACCTGCGCAGGTGCATACGGTGATGCGAATGACCTTGTTTTCAAAATCAGGCGAAGCGAACCCGATGTAATACTGATGGATATTGATATGCCGGGCATAAATGGCATAGAAGCGGTTGGCATAATCATTAAAAATTTTCCCGGAGCACGTATTGTGATGCAAACAGTGTTCGAAGATGATGATAAAATATTCGAGGCGATACAGGCCGGCGCCAGCGGTTACATTTTGAAAAAAACACCCCCTTCAAAAATACTTGAAGCTATCGAAGAAGTGCACCTCGGTGGTGCACCTATGACGCCGGTGATTGCAGCTAAAACACTGCAGTTGTTTCGTAAAGGTGTTAAAAGCCCACCCGATAAAAAGGAAGCGCAACTAAATGATCGGCAGCGCGAGATATTACAATGCATTCAGCAAGGCATGAGCTATAAACTGATTGCTGAAAAACTTTTTATTTCTATTGAAACGGTTCGTTATCACGTGAAAAATATTTATGAGCTGCTCCAGGTTCATTCACGATTTGAGTTGATGACGAAGAGCAGGAAATAGTTGCACCATATATTTTATTACCACTTAAAGCCGCATGAATGCGGCTTTTTCATTTTCACCAATAACTACATGCTCAGGTAGTGCAATCCGCGCTGGTACCACCACATCTTTGTCCTATTAAAAATTCATTCATCTTAAAAAACAATTCTATGAAAACAAGAAAATACGTTCCTCAAATTGCTATCCTGGTGATGGCATTATTTTTCACGTACCGGACTTCTGCTCAGGTAACAGCAGACTGGAGTCTAAGCCCCAATCTATATAAATACTCTTCGAATGGCTATGCTGTTCAGGGTGATAGTAAAATTGTAACGGCATCGGATGGTAGCATCATTGTTGCCGGTTCAGCAACTGACGGAGCTTTATACAACAGCATTACCAATCCTGCTGCTGGTCGCGTGATCATTCAGAAATACAGCTCTACCGGAACGTTATTAAGCGAATATCTTGACGTTGATGCCGATTGGGGAGATGCTCCATTACTTTATCCGATAGGATTGAATAATGGAGTACTCGATCTGCTGATTGATGAAGCAGACAACATTTATTTTATAGAAACGCAAAGCGACATTGTAACGGTAGGCACCACTTTATACAAAGGAATCCGTGCAGTAGTGAAGCTCGATGCGAATATGAATCTGGAATGGAAACACACCTCGCCTGATAATAATTGGCTCTCTATGATCTTTGATTCCGAGGGCAATGTGATTGTAAACGGATCAACAAAAAACAATGGAGACGGCAGCAGTTCCAATATAGTTACGGCCAAATACAATATTTCAGGTGACTTGCTTTGGACGGTAGTTTTTCCCGGCAACGGAAATTATGTTGATTATGGAAACGATGTATCAGCTGATGCTTCGGGAAACAGCTATGTAACAGGAGGCATTGGTACTGCAGCTTCCGGCCTGTCGGCGATCACTATAAAATATGATGCTGATGGAAATCAACTGTGGACCAGCAGCTACGATTTCAATGTTGCATCAACAGCCAGCGATCAGGGTGGTTCTATTGTGACAGCTCCCAATGGCAATACTTATGTTGTGCTTACAAGCGATGTTGGTGTAGGCAAAAATCGCCCTATCATTTTAAAATACAATACTTCCGGCGAGCTGATTTGGAATATTAACATTGAAGCCGATGCACCGAATGGCCAATTATATCCCGTTCGAATCCGATTGGATGCAAATGAAAATGTGTACATGGGAGCGTACCGATACAGGGCGCACATTGGATCCTTATATTCTGAGTGGGGTTATAGCATTCAGCTTTATAAGTTCAAGGCAGATGGTACTTTTAGATGGAACGCAAAAAAAAGTACTGCCAGACTGTATGACTTTGATGTAACTGCTTCAGGTGATGTTTATGTAGCCGGCACGTCAGGCACAAGTGCACAAACGTTTGCTGCGAGATACAATAAAGCAGGCAACTTAATATGGGAAGATGTGTACTCACCGGATGTAATCGAACAACAAACATTTTCAACCAGCGGTGGCAGTTGTGTGGGCATTAATCCCAATCACCCAGATGAGGTAACGATCGGTGGAAATGTAATTGTAAAAAATGCATCGAATGTGTATTCCACAGCATGGGTGGTCAGGCATTTCGGCGGAACACTTAAAACAGGAAATGCACTTCTCACAACTGGAGACCTTCACCTTCAGGTCTCTCCCAATCCTGCAGGCGATCTGGTCCAACTCTCTATTGACAACAATGAATCAGTAACCGGTACGCTTCAGGTTTTTGATGTCAGCGGAAAACTGATGGAAACCATTTCAGCTGTTGATTTTACAAATGGAAATTCTATAACACTCAACACCTCAACATGGAACAGCGGAATATATTTCTGCAAAATCACCTCTGCTGAAAATAATTTATTAAAGCCGGTAAAATTATTGGTGCAGCATTGATGACCGAAATAGAAATAAGTAACGCGGGTACTTTATATATATAATTATTATCCTGTTAAAATCACAAGGCCACTTACAAAAGTAAGTGGTCTTTTTCATTGCTGTCAATCAACAAAAGTGGAGTTCTATAACTACCTGTTTTCCAAAAATATGGTTTCGTTGTGCTGATTAACCACATCATCCGGTAGTGGAATCAGGTATCGTGCAAATACATCTTTGTACCGTTAAATATTATTCAATCATTCTAAAAAAACGTCAAATGAAAACAACAAAACAAATTACACAGTTTGTCATCGCACTTATAGCGCTGTGTTTCACTCAAGTATCTTTTGCACAAACATGGAATACCAGCGGTAATGAAGGCACCAATCCTGCCACAAATTATGTAGGAACCAGCGACAATACCGATCTGGTGTTAAGAACTTTTGCCGTAGAAAAAATTCGTATCCAGGCAGGAGGAAATGTAGGAATTGGTGTTGCTGCTCCTGTGCAGAAATTAGATGTGAAAGGAAACATCAATCTTTCCACAAACAATGGTATTTACATCAACAATAAAAGAGTATTTTTTGCAAGCAATTCTTCTGTAACAAAAAGTAATGTATTTGCAGGCAATAATGCCGGCTTTACCGGTACAGGATTTTATAATTCATTCTTCGGTACAGAGGCAGGATATGCAAATTCAGGCGGCCACAATACTTTTACTGGTGCTTACAGTGGGAGAAATAACAGCACCGGTTATGGGAATACTTTTGCGGGAAGTGGTTCAGGTAACATTAATACAACCGGCAGTCAAAATTCCTTCTCTGGTTACCAATCAGGTGCTAATAATAATGCAAATGATAATTCATTTTATGGTGCCTTTTCAGGCAACTTCAATACTTCAGGGTTGCAAAATACATTCATAGGAACACTAAGCGGCTATAATAATACTTCAGGTAGCTATAACACTTTTCTTGGAGATTCAGCAGGATTCAATAATACCACCGGTTATTCAAACACATTTACAGGAGAATATTGCGGAGTTAAAAACACAACAGGTTACTGGAATGCATTTTATGGTACGAGTGCGGGTGCAAAAAATACCATAGGTTCCGAAAATACTTTCATTGGCAAAGATGCCGCATATACTAACACTACTGGTTCAGGAAATGTGATGATCGGATTTCAATCCGGGTATTCAAATTTAGATGGCGCATCAAATATTTTTCTAGGGATTTATTCAGGCTTTTCAAATACAACTGGTTTTGAGAATGTTTTCGTTGGTGCTTCCTGCGGCACATTAAATACCACAGGAAACAAAAATACCATGACAGGACATAGTGCAGGATATTCAAATACTACGGGACTTGACAATTGTGCATTTGGAAATGAATCTCTTTACTCCAATAGTACGGGTTCAAATAATGCTGCTTTGGGCTTTCGCTCACTATATCAAAATACAACTGGAAATTACAATAGCAGCATGGGATCCTTTTCCCTTGGCGCAAATTCTACAGGTAACAACAATTCCGCCTATGGTGCAAATTCATTGGGTTTAAATACGATCGCTTGGAACAATACTGCAGTTGGATATAATACATTATATTCCAATACAATCGGGTCAGGCAATACAGCAATAGGATCAGGAGCTTTAAAAAATGGAGATACATATACCGCGAATACTGCAGTGGGATATGGAAGCGGGGTTGCAGGTCAGTTTGGAGATCTGGCAATTGGCAATGGCAACACCTGCGTCGGCTTCCAGGCCGGGGCTAATGCCGCTGGTTTCAACTATTCCTCTTCCTTGGGATATGGAGCCACTATCACCGCCAGCAATCAAGTGATGTTAGGCGGTACAACTGTAACATCCGTTAAAGCTGCTGGCAGTTTTGTAATTTATTCTGATGGCCGTTTCAAGAAAAATATAGAAGAAAATGTTCCGGGATTGTCATTTATAAATCAATTGAAACCTGTTACCTACAATTATGATATTCATGGTCTCAATAAATTTATTGGGATCCAATCTGGGGACAAAAATGAAACTAATGGTTATGAAGAAGAAATCACGAAGAAAGAAGAAATTCAATACACAGGATTCATTGCTCAGGAAGTTGAAGCCGCTGCAGAAAAAATAAATTACGACTTCAGTGGGATTTATAAACCACAAAACGAGAAAGATCCTTATGGTTTAAGCTACTCTGATTTTGTTGTTCCTTTGGTAAAATCCGTTCAGGAGTTGTCAAAACAAAACGATGAAATTAAATCTCAGAATGAAAATTTACAGCAACAGATAGTTGAATTAAAACAATCAATGTCAGCCAATCAAGCTTCTTCGAATGATGGTTTCGCCAAGCTTTCATTCACAGCATCCGAACACATTGCATTGCTTGGGCAGAATATCCCAAATCCCTTTGACAACTCCACATTAATTCCCTTCCGCATTCCATCCAACTGTCACGATGCTTCTATCATGATCACCAATACTTCGTCTGCAGAAGTAATCAGTGTGATTCCGGTTTCCTGCAATGAAGATCACCTGCGACTTGATGCAGGAATATTTGCAGCAGGTACCTACGCTTACACTTTGTATGTGGATGGAAAAATTATTGCGACAAAACAAATGGAATTGGTTCGCTGAAAAACACTCTTTGAAATTGAAAATCAAGCAATTGAAGCCGGCGCAATTCACCGCCGGTTTTTTTATTCATAGATCAGGTATTCTTATTTGGATCACATAAACCCGCATTTAATATTTCAAAACAAAGCTGGTTTAACCCTGGCCTAGCACTGCTTTGGGTTTGGGAAATATTACTTCAACCACATTTGCAGTTCAGCGTAGCAGGATTTCAACTGAAAAATGCGGGAAAATAATCCGGGTTCAAAATATTAAGCGATGGCATTTTTGAAATCGAAAGGCTATGAACTGCAACAGGGAAGATGGGCGGACAACATTCAGTTGAATATTTATAACCACCTGTTGCGCCTGAAAATCCAAAGTGTTAGCAAGGAAGACAGCAGCATGAGCACCAAAGCAAAGAGATATCCATACTTCCAGTGCAGCTCGGGCAGCGTATCGAAGTTCATTCCATAAATAGAAGCTACTAATGTGGGAGGAAGAAAAACCACTGAGGCAACCGTAAAGAGTTTGATGATCTTGTTTTGTTCGATATTGATCAGGCCAAGAAATGTATCCTGTAAATATTCGAGCCTGTCGAAACTGAAAGTAGTGTGATCCATCAGTGAATTCACATCTTTAATCATCATACGTAATCGCTCATAACAATCTTTCGGAAAGTGATCGCTGCGCAACATGGCGGAAATCATACGCTGCTTGTCAATCATATTCTGACGGAGCAACATCGTCATTTCCTGCAACTGCGTAGCACGAATGAGAATTTCTTTATCCGCTTTTTGCTCTGCGCCCATGAATTTGCCGATGCGCGATATCTCTTTCGCGATGTTCTCGAGCAAGTCAGCATCAAAGTCAATGCGGTTTTCAAAAATCGACAACATCACATGGTAACCTGACGGGAATGACTTTGGTGCGTATAACACCCGTTTCGAAATTTCTGTAAATGACCGGAACTCATTTGTTCGGTGTGTGATCAGGTAATTGTTTTTCAAAATAAAAGAGGCCGGATCGCTTATGTAGGTATCTCCTTGTTGGAGTAAGAAGTTGGAGTTCGCAACAATGATCTTGTTGGTTTCATGATACCGGGAGCTACTCTCAATTTCTTCCTGCTGCTGCTTTTCACTTAAATTAATTCCAAACTTGCTGCTGATATAACGTGTCTCCAGCTCATCGAGCCTGTTTAGATCCACCCACACCACGTTGAGCGGATCTATCTGCGGCAACGTGCGTAAATCCGACTCCCGCACTATTTTATCCTGCTGTCTGAAATAAATATTAATCATTGAATCCCTGTTGCGAGAGTAAATTACAATTTAAATCTTTTCCTCCAAGGCGTTAAACTTTTCATTCCGGCCGAAAAATACTTTCAGCATTGTACCCTTTCAGGCGGCTGCTGATCACGCTTACTTCTGCTATTCATCCACAAAGTATTTCAACAAATCAATTTAAGCATTCATGTTTTTTTCTTTGCCAACATTGCTCAACATTTTATAAAGTGAAGCAAGGATAAAAATTGAACCTAGTACTGCAACAATCGACGATCCGGCAGGAAAATCATAATGAAACGAAACATTCAACCCTACAAAACTTCCCGACACGCTGATCAGAAGTGAAATTAAAAGTACCAGCAGGTTATTTTTTGTAAGCATGATAGCGGTCACAGCCGGAATAATGAGATAGGAGAAAACCGGAATTACACCATTTACCTTCACTGCATATACGATGGCGAGGCCAATTGAAATGTAAAAGAGAAAATTCCAACTATTGAAAATTCCGGCTTGATGATGATCACCATTTTCAAAGGACTCGGTGAGTGCAAAAAATTTCCGGTAGAAAATACCATGAACAAATGCTATGAGGCCAAACACGATGCTGATTGCAATGATCTGTTCCCAGCTCACTGATAAAATACTGCCGAATAATACTTCCTGGATGTCAGCATCACCATGCGGTGTTTTTGAAATCAGCAAAACGGTGAGCGCAGATGCGAATGCATATAAAATACCAATGATCGCTTCCTGCTTTAACCGCTTATCACGAATGCTGATGAAAGACATCAGCAAAGCTCCAACTAATGTAAATGCCAAAGGAATAGTGGTAACACCAAATCCGATGAATGCAGCAAAAGCAACTCCCAGCGAAGAAATCTGACCCAAGGCAAGATCAACAAATACGATTCCTCTCCCCACTACATGAACGCCCAGATAGGAAAGCAGTACGCCTGTGATTATTGCCACCACAAAAGCCTGTACCATAAACGGCAATTGAAACATCTGAAACATGAGGTTTTTTTTTAGAATTGATGACTAATGAAGTATGAGCTTTGAAATCTGCTGAATTGATGTGCCTCTGAATTAATGTGCAAATGTGCCGATTCATAAAGTCAAACTAACTTTACGTCATTCACCAAACACGATAAAGTAAGCAATCAACAGCTACAAAATGATTATTGACTTTTGACTATTAACTTTTGATTATTGACTAATGACTCAATGACTAATATCTATAAACCACTATTTCAACGCACTCACAAGTTGTCTGACATTATATTCAAACAAATCAAAGTAATTTTTGACACCATCAAAAGCTCCTGCCGAAGTAGCTAGTGTAAGCACTTTAACACCTGTTTCTTTTGCTACCACATCTGACGATGAAGTAGTGAAGTAGGGTGAAGAAATAATCACTTTGATATGATTGGTGTTGACTTCGTTTATCACCTTCACCAATTGTGAAGGCGTAGGCGGAATACCAGGCTTGGGTTCCATGAAGTCGACAATTTTTAACCCGAACCTGTTTTCAAAGTAGCACCACTCGTTGTGGTAAGCAATCAGCTTTGCACCTCTATACGGCGCCATTGCAGCAAGCCACTGTTTCATTTTTGCATCAATCATTGTATTGAATGCGGTGAGGTTACTTTCGAAATACGCTTTATTCTCCGGTGATACACGTTCCAATCCATTGCAGATATTTCTTGCAATTACTTTTCCATTTAACGGATCAAGCCAATAGTGCGGGTTGCCATAAATATGAATATCACCTTCAGCACGGTTGATAGCAGAAGGTACCTGCAACAGATTTACACCAATGGATGCATCTACATAACCGGCTGATCCCTTTTGAATTTTATTGTTGCGCGAACTGGTAAGCAATTGCGGCGACCATCCGGTTTCCAGATCCAATCCAACGGTTACGAATAAATCTGCATTGGTCAAGCTCATGATGTAGCTTGGCTTAGGGTCAACGAAATGCGGATTCTGATAACCGGTAGCAATAGAAGTAGCAGATACTTTATCTCCACCAATAAACTCCGCAATACTTTTTAAATCTGTTAGCGTGGTAACAACTTTTATTGTTCCACCCAAACTGTAAAATGAAATGCAGCTTGAAATCACAGCCATCCAGATGATTCTCATTGTTCTCATAGATTTTCTTTTTCTTTTTTTTAAAATTCATAGTTCTCCATTCTAAATGCTAATACTGATGGGCGCCATGTGATCCGATAATAAAAATCCATCGCAACCATCCTTCAAAAAAAGTATCACGATCACCGGGATCAGTCACTTTTCCTTCCAATCCTATTTTTTGAAACTCTGTCGCATACCATTCAAAGGTGAGTGACGCTGCCTGCTCTGTTTCCTTTGAAGAATAAGGTTGTTGTGAATAATCATATCGCAATGTTGTCATCCATCGTTTTGCAAGCTGATAAGTAATGAAAGAATAGAGGCCGAAAGAATTGACTTTATTGTTTTCACTGAAGTTGGCATTGCTATAGAAGAACTCCGTTTGCCAGGTGAGTGAATGGTAAGTGTTCAACTGAACAGGTTTCCATTTGTAAGTAAGATCTGCCGCTGCAATATTAGTGGTGCCTGATGAATCATTCGGACCCGTTACTGCGCTTATTCCGAACTCAAGTGTAGCATTTGGCGTGAGATCCCAGAAATTTTTTAAATGACCGAGATAAACAAATTGATTACCGTTGCTTCTTTCGAAACTCGGCGTTTCTGAAAAGCCGGCTGTTGCCTGGAAAGTAAGCTCCTGGTAAAATGTATGATTCGGAATCAGCCAGCTCAATGAAATGCCTTCATCATTCAATCCTTCTTCTCCGAAATAGTTTACGAAAGCATTCGGCATATCAATAAAGGGTAAAGCGTGTGGATGCACCGGATTGATACGACCCAATGCCTGCCTGAATTTTCCGACCTTTAATTGCAGCTTCGCTGGAAGTGAAAGCGTGGTGAGATAACCTTCTTCCACATCCACACCATACTTCAGTGTTTCAGGATCTCTTCCGAATGAAAGAAACAAATCTGCTCTTACATATGGATCTACAACTGCCTGCAATGAAACCTCCGCTTCATGCAGGTACCAATCAAAATTTCTTTCTGCTTCACTATTATACGAACCCTGGAAATCACCAATAGCACTGATGTCTGGATTGGGTGAAGCTGCAGCCCGTGGTGCAGCCGAAGTTTCTTGTGCTGCTTCCATTTCTTTTGCCATTTCGATTAACAACACGGAATCAACAGCAGTACTGTCGCTGCTTATCTGTGCCTTTGCCTGATGGTGGGATAATAACAGCAAAGTGCAGCAACAGCATTTAATTATTGAAATTAAAAGTCTTGAATATCTCATACGAATGGGATTATCATGATTGCCTCTTATTAAGTGGCAAAGGGAACAAAACGTGTATTTCGATTGATAAAACGGCCTTATAAAAAGGTCATGCCATAGAAGGTGGTCCGCGCAGTGTGATAATCACTGTGGGAATAAAAGAAGAAGCTTTCGGGGAGGGAAAGACTTTTATTGTTGCAGATACGAGTCGCTGCGGTAGTGCAGCTTCAGGATTTTCTTGAAATGGATTCACCTGCAATTGAAGCACCTGGCAGTGTACGTGACTCTTTCCAATGGTAAGATCTCCGCCAGGTATACATTCTTCTGTATCGTGATGGCCGGCAACAGCATGCACAAATTCCTTCGGCGTAATGGCAAAAAGAAATGCCAGCAACAGGAAGTCAGCAATAATATTCCGTACAACAGGTTTCATCGAAGACAACAAAGATACATTTTCACAGCATTTCATTAAGTGATTCCAAATATTGAACTTCACACAGGCGAAATTTCCATTAGCTCCTATTTCTTAACAAAAAGCAACTTCAAAATATGCATATCAAATTCTGCGGCGCGGCCCGCGTGGTTACCGGAAGTTCCCACCTGATTGTATTGGACGATGGATTCAAGATATTGCTTGATTGCGGTATGTTCCAGGGTGGTGAAAATTATGTGGATTCCTTTAACGCAACGTTTGAATTTGATCCGAAAGAAATTGACGTGCTCATACTTTCACACGCACACATTGATCACAGTGGACGCATTCCAAAATTGGTAAAGGAAGGTTTTAGCGGAAAAATATACTGTACGTCTGCCACCAAAGATTTATGCGGCATCATGCTTCGCGATAGCGCGCACATTCAGGAGAACGATGCGAAATACGTCAATAAAAAACGCGCTAAAAGAAACCAGCCTCCTATCAGTCCTTTGTACAATCAGGAAGACGCCGAAGCTGCTCTCAAACAATTTGAAATGGTAAATTATGAAACTCCATTTGATGTCCATAATGGAGTGAGCGCTTACTTCCGCGACAACGGGCACATCATCGGAAGTGGCAGCGTATTGTTAAATATAAACGTGAACGGTACAGAAAGAAAAATTGGTTTCACCGGGGACATCGGCAGGCCGAACCGGCCCATACTGAAAGATCCTGTTCCGATGGAAGATGTAGATTACCTGATCAGTGAATCAACTTATGGCGGGCGTTATCACGAAAGTTTTCCGGATGACAAAGAATATTTTCTCAAAGTAATTATTGATACGTGCATCCGGAGAAAAGGTAAATTGATAATTCCCGCCTTCAGCATTGGCAGAACACAGGAGTTAGTATTCATGATGGATCAGTTATACAAAGAAGGCAGACTTCCACGTGTGCCTGTTTATGTCGACAGTCCGCTTTCCACTAATGCGACAGAGATTTACAGAAAACATACAGAGTGTTTTGATGATTTCATCAGTAAATATATTCTCACCGATGACAACCCTTTCGGTTTCAATGATCTCAAATACATCACTGATGTGGAACAATCGAAAGCATTGAATCTGATGCCTGAACCTTGTATTATCATTTCTGCTTCAGGCATGGCAGAAGCGGGACGCATTGTGCATCACATAAAAAACAATATGGAAGATCCGCGCAACACGATCTTAATTGTTGGCTATTGTGCGGAACAATCGCTTGGATGGAAAATCCGGAAAGGTATTTCTCCCATCCGTTTATTTGGCGAAGAAAAAATATTGAAAGCAAAAGTGGAAATTATGGATTCATTCAGTGCTCATGGAGATCACAATGAACTGCTTCAATTCATGAATAATCTCAATCGTGAAAGATTGAAAAAATTATTTCTCGTGCATGGCGATTTTGAAGCACAGCTCGCTTTAAAAAAGGGATTGGAGAAAAATGGATTTCAATTTATTTCTATGCCGGAGATGGGTGAAGAGAAAGAGTTGAGTTTTTAGATTGCGGTATTCAGGTCCCGTGACCAATATCTTGCTTAACTTATTTTGGATAATAAAAATTATTTTCTTTTTCAATTTAACCCCATCTTTTTCATAAACACTGCATACCGGGGATCACTTTCTATATTTCTGAAAAGTGGATTGCCTTTCATTTCCACCAATCCGCCATCGCGGTTTGCGTAAGCCTGTTCTAACCAATAAAAAGCAGGATCACGGTCTCCTCTCCAGGCATAGTTCTCAGCAATCTGAAAGGTCCAGTCTTCATGGTACCTCGAAATGAGTAGTTGTAATAAAGAATCTGATTCCGCCTTACGACCTGTTGAGAAATGAATCATCGGAAGTGTAGCCAGCTTCCAAACCGGTTCAGGCTCTTGCTCCAAAGTGGCATATGCGCTGTCATACTTTCCCTGCACCATGTAAATAGCACTTAGTATTGAAAAACACCCATTATATTGCGGATTCAATTCCATTACTTTTCTGAATTGCTTTTTTGCTTCATCAAAATGATTCCAATTCACCAGTGCGATGGCCAGGCTATTGTAAGTGGAAGCAGTAACCGGGTCCAGTTCAATGGCTTTGCGATACAGTGGAATGGCTTCGTCGAATCGTCCAAGGGTACGGGCCAGACTGGCTTTCCTGTGAATAATAGCAGCATCATTCGGGTTAAGTAGAAATGCTTTGTTGTAATCGGCATCTGCTCCCATCCAGTCCCAATCATAAATCTGTTTGATACGACCACGTGCAAGGTATCCGTCAGCCAGATCAGGTTGCAATGCAATGGCCTTGTCTGCAGCTTGTCTTGCTTTAATAATTCCTTCTGATTTATCGAGATATTTTGAGCCAGCTAACTTCGCATAGACCTGTGACAATGCTGCCCAACCCCTCGCATCACCCGAGTCAATAGCCAGTGCTTTCTTAAAAAGCGTCACGGCTTTTTCCCTGCTTTCATCATTACCTTGTTCAGAAAAATACCTGCCTTGCAGTATTATATTGTATGCCTGCGGACTGCTTTTATCTGAATCATAAAGATGATCATTCAATAAGGTTGCCTTTAGTTGTTTGACAACAGCCAATGCAATCTCATCCTGTACTTTAAAAATATCATCGAGCGTGCGATCGTAGGTTTCAGACCACAGGTGCGAACCGTCTTTTGTATTGTTCAGTTGCACTGTGATCCTGATGGTGTTGTCTGATTTTCTTACACTACCTTCAATAATATGTGTTACACCTAATTGGTCACCTATCGTGCGCAAATCCACATTTTTCCCTTTGAAAGAAAAGGAGGACGTACGTGCGATTACTTTTAACCCCGGAATTTTTGCAAGCCGGTCCAGCAATTCTTCACTTAATCCATCTCCGAAATATTCCTGGTCCTTATTGGCACTCATATCTACAAATGGAAGTACAGCAATAGAAGTAACAGGAAGTGATGTATTGTTGAAAAACCGGATCCAGATGATAATTGTTACGGCAAGCATTGTTACTAACAAAGCCGGCAATATCCATGATTTTCTGTTGTTGATTACTGACCCTTTTCCTTCGAGATGCTTCCGCGATGGCACCACCATACCATCACTGCTTACCGCAAATATTTCAATGGGCGCACTCACATTTTTAAGGTTGAACTTCCCAAGTGATACCGTTGTAATGTCACTCTGATTCCTGATTTCGTCATATATTTTACCTGACATAAATACACCGCCTGCAACAGCAAATGATTCAATTCTGGACGCGATATTCACTCCATCACCATATAGTTCATTTTCCTGTATAAGCACATCTCCTGAATGCACTCCGATACGAAGCGGAACTTTGGGTTCTCTCAACATTTGCTTTTGCACTTCAATAGCAGCATGGACTGCCTCCACCGCACTATTGAATGAACACAATGCACCATCCCCACTCCAATGATGAATGTGTCCACCATGCAACAGGACCTGATCTTCCATCACGCTTTTTAGCTTTTCACGAAGCGTATTCGCATACGATTCATCCCGTTGCATGAGACCGGTAAAGCCTTCTATATCTGCAAAAAGAATCGCCGCGAGCTGGCGTGTCTGAGACATTAATAATGAGTGTTTTTGATTGACCAAATCTAATCAAATGATTGATGAAAATCAGGACAGGATAAAATGTTGCCATTACCAATAGTTGTTAACCCTGGTAGCATGCATTCACATCACAGCTACCAAAAAATGGCAGGGTGATTTTTTGAGTTTACCAATAGCCCGTAAGTCAATCACCGTTTTCATGATTGCAGGAAGGCAATGGCTTCCACGCAAATTAATTTCCGGCTTAAGTGAGAACTTTTTTGAAGCACTTTTTTATTTCTCCGATTACTCTCCTATATTCATTGCTTCATTTCAAACACCTCTCCGATCTTTGGCAATGCAACTGATTTTCCATGCTGCATTTCCTGTCTCGCCGAAAAAATCATTGCTATGCCACATCACAATCAACTGCTTCTCTTCATTTTTTCGATGACCCTTCCATTTTTTTCACCGGCGCAGTCGACGGGTTGCATCAGCGGCAATTGTATGGATGGGATGGGAACCTACCTTTTTTCAGACAAAGCTGAATATACAGGTGAATGGGTAAACGGACAACGTACAGGTGTCGGTTGTTACGATTGGGCTGATGGATCTTATTATCTGGGATACTTTAAAAGTGGCATCCTGGAAGGCAACGGAATTTACCTCGGAAACGATAAAGATAAAACGACGTATGTCGGTATTTTTCATGATGGAAAATATTCAGAAAGCAGGGATTTTGGAACTTCAGGTTGCCTGATAGGAAGTTGTTATGAAGGCGCCGGCATTTATTTGTGGACCAACAATGATATCTATGTTGGAGAATGGCACAACGGCAACCGGTCAGGTTATGGCAGATTCGATTGGGCAGACGGAAGTTTTTATACCGGATATTTTAAAGACGGACTTCTCGATGGCAGGGGTTATTATACCAAAGAGGACGGAACCATTATGGATGGCTACTTTCAACAAAACAAATTTATTGGCAGTACCAGTAGTGACTATTCTCAAACGTCGCAATCCACAGGCAATGCAACTGCACAAAACTATTCATATGTTACTTATGATGATGTATGTTCCATCCTTCAACAGGTGATAAAAAGTTATTCCGGTGATTTTTATGATATAAAAGGCAGGAAAAGAGATCTGCTTATCCTTGAAAACTGGGAGTCAACAGTAAGTCTGAAGGGAAGTATCGAATCGGGATTGTTTGCTTCACTCGACGATGAGGATATTCCGTCATTTTGGTACAACGACCTCTACACTTTCACTGATGTAAAACAGGCTCTGGATAAATATGATGAAGTGGTAAGTGATTTTAAGAACTGTCCGAACTACTGCTGCACCTTCACACAGTATACCAGCTCCACGCCAAATGAAAAATATACAACCACTTTTGAGTCTTCCACCATCAAAAGCGGTTACTCATCAGATTATAACGATATGCAGGTAATCTTTGAATTAACCTATTCTGAAAATACAAAAGAATGGGGTCTTGAACTGGAGGTTCAGAACAAACGGGGTTATTGAAGTAGTCTCGTCAGGTTTTTAGGATAGCAATAGCTTGAATTCAATACTACAATTTTGTTGTTATTGTTTTCGATTGGATGGAAGCGGGAAAGATACACGCGATTCATTTTTTATCACACTGATCAGCACTTATTTTTGCACGAAATTCTTTTTTATGACCTCACCTGCCATCAATGTTACTCCGCGTTTACTCAAAGCCGCTCATGGAACTACATTAAGTTGCAAAGGTTGGGTGCAGGAAGCCGCACTTCGGATGCTGCACAACAATCTTGATCCTGATGTTGCAGAACGTCCTGATGAACTGATTGTTTACGGTGGTCTTGGAAAAGCCGCACGTAACTGGCCCGCATTCGAACTGATCGTGAAAGCGTTGAAAGATCTGAATGAAGATGAAACACTATTGATTCAATCGGGAAAACCCGTGGGCATTCTTCCTACACATAAAGATGCGCCGCGTGTTATCATTTCCAATTCCATGCTGGTTCCCAAATGGGCAACGTGGGAGCATTTCAGAGAACTGGATGCAAAAGGATTGATGATGTACGGACAGATGACTGCAGGTTCCTGGATCTATATCGGCTCGCAGGGAATAGTGCAAGGCACTTATGAAACATACTTGTCTTTAGCTGATAAACATTTCAATGGAATTTTGAAAGGCAAACTGAATGTTACTGCCGGACTTGGTGGAATGGGTGGCGCTCAACCTCTCGCTATTACCATGAATGAAGGCGTTTGCCTGGCTGCCGAAATGGAAGAGTGGCGCATTCAGAAAAGAATTGAAACCCGTTATCTCGATAAATATTCGAAAGACATTGATGAAGCTATTGACTGGGCATTGGATGCAAAAGCAAAAGGTGAAGCGATCTCCATCGGTGTTTGTTGCAACGTAGTGGACTTGCTGCAACGAATGATTGACCGCCACATCACACCTGATACTTTAACAGATCAGACTTCAGCACACGATGAGTTGATCGGATATTTTCCCGAAGGACTCACGGTTGAACAGGCAAAGGTGCTGCGTGAAAAAAATCCGGATGATTATATCAACCGTTCATTGGATACAATGGCAAAGCATGTGCGCCAGATGCTTGAATTGCAAAATCGTGGTGCCATCACGTTTGATTATGGCAACAATCTTCGCGGACAAGCACATGATAAGCGCGGCGTAAAAAATGCATTCGACTTTCCGGGATTTGTACCGGCATATATCCGTCCGTTGTTTTGTGAAGGAAAAGGTCCGTTCCGATGGGTGGCTTTGAGTGGAGATCCAAATGATATTGCTATAACAGATGCTTTGCTGATGGAATTGTTTCCTGAAAATGTAGGATTGCATCGCTGGCTGAAAATGGCGAAAGAAAAAATCGCTTTCCAGGGATTGCCCGCGCGCATCTGCTGGCTGGGAATGGGTGAACGTGAAAAGGCAGGACTTGCTTTCAATGAACTGGTACGCACCGGAAAAGTGAAAGCGCCGATTGTGATTGGAAGAGATCATCTCGATACAGGAAGTGTCGCTTCACCCAATCGTGAAACAGAAGCGATGCTTGATGGCAGCGATGCAGTAGCCGATTGGCCGATCTTAAATGCATTGATCAATACGGCAGGTGGAGCGAGTTGGGTTTCGTTGCATCATGGTGGTGGAGTTGGGATGGGTTATTCCATTCATGCGGGAATGGTGATAGTAGCCGATGGAACTGATGATGCATCACGCAGATTGAAACGTGTGCTGAACAATGATCCTGCAATGGGCGTGATCCGTCATGCGGATGCGGGATATGATATTGCGAAGGATACAGCGAGGAAATTCAGGTTGGATTTAAAACAGAGATTGTAAATTTGGTAAATTGCATAGTCAAAATTTCATCATTATGAAAACGATAGAGTTAAATGTGAATGAAGAATTGCTTGCGCTTCTTGGAGAAAAAGGTATTCAGGATTTGCTAGACAAGGAACTTGATCGTTTACGTTTTCAGAAAGAGAAAAAAAATTTGATGGAACTCAATGGTTCAATTGAAGGAAATATTCGCAAATCCAGTCGTGGTATATTGAAAGGAATTGATGTGAAGGATTTTGAGGCATATTTAAAAGTGAGTCGTGAAAAATGAGTTATCTATTAGATACGAATATTCTGATTGGCTATTATACTGAAAATCTCCCGGAGAGTATCATGGAATTTGTTGAACGGGTTATTAAAAATTCATTCAATATTTCATTTGTAAATCGGCTTGAAGTGCTTGGTTATCCGCAATTGACTAAAGAGCAAATTGCTGATTTGGAAACATCATTTCTCAATGCTGATGAATTTTGGGTTGATGATATTATCATTTCAAAAGCAATATTAGTTTCCCGTGCCTATAATCTAAGAGCCGCAGATGCAATTATCGCAGCAACAGCAATCGTAAATGGTTTGCATCTGGTAACGAACGATGCGGACTTTAACAGAGCGCATAGAGAACTCACTGTAATTAATCCTTTTATACAAATTCCTCCGCTCATTGTTGAATAAACAGTATTCAAAATTTGAATTGCCTGATAAACTGCAATTTTCAATTCGTCATATTCCAGTAATTATTCTTCACATTATTATTTTCACAGTTCGATTTCTTTAGATTTGATTTCTTTCAATTTTTTATGTTCATAAAAAATATTTTCACATTCGTATTTTTCAGCCTGATCGTATGTTCAACAAGCGCGCAAAATTGCGCTCCGGCAAGTGCTTACGATTATCTCGAAATTAATAATGTGAAAGCGCGCATCAATAATGGAGGAGATATGTGGTGGGATTTATTTCAGAATGCACAATACGTAGTTCCGATAAATGGAAATGTTTCTTCACTTTTTGCGGGGGCATTGTGGATTGGCGGCATTGATGCGAACGGCCAATTAAAAGTTGCTGCACAAACCTATCGGCAAACCGGCAATGATTATTTTCCCGGACCTCTAGATGCGAATGGAAATGTTGAATCGGTTGCCTGCAGCAATTTCAATCGCATTTGGAAAGTAAACAAGTCAGCAATTGATTCTTTCATTAATGGAATGAACACGACAATCCCTTCCTCCATCTTAGAATGGCCCGGAAGGGGAAATCTGAAACTTTCATTCTTACCTGATCAGGATTTAGCTCCATTTACTGATACCGATGGTGATGGAATATATAATCCTGCTACCGGTGATTATCCTCAGATTCCCGGCGATCAGGCACTGTGGTTTGTATTTAATGATATGGGAAATGAGCATTCTCAAACGCATGGTGAACCATTGGGTTTGGAGGTCCAATGTCTGGCATATGCTGTAAATGATACCAACAGCAGTTTAAATAATGCTACATTTTATCATTATAGGATGTTGTACAAAGGATTATCTGATCTTGATTCAACTTTTGTTGGATTATGGGTTAACGCTGGTCTTGGTTGCCCATACGATGACAACATTGGTTGTGATTCCTCCCATAACCTTGGAGTCGTTTACAACTCATCTTCAAATGACGGCGGATGCCCTAACAGCTATGGTGATGATCCTCCATTACTTGCCATTGACATCCTGCAAGGACCTACAGATGAAAATCAAATCGTAAATCGCCTTGATTATTGCATGGGTTATAACAATGATTATACACAAACAGGTATTCCCACCGAACCTATTCACTATTACAACTATCTCCATTCAATTTTCAAAGATGGAGAACACCTGACATATGGTGGGGATGGATATAACGGTTCCCTTTCTTCAAATTATTTTTTATCAGGCGACCCTTCGGATCCTTATGGTTTTTCGCAATGCTATCCTCAGGGTGGTATTTGGGATTATCGCATGATTTTGTCGTCAGGTCCCTTCATCTTTCACCCAAATGAAATAAAGACATTTGATATTGCTGTTGTATGGACTGATACAGTTCAATATCCTTGTCCTTCATTCAGCTACATAGAAGGCAATGCAGCAACTGCAGAAAATTATTTCAGCCGCTTGAACTTTCAATCAACAATCTGTAGTACAATACACACTGTGCATGCTGTAAATGTTATACCAAATCCTGTTGCTCATGGTGCAAACATAAGTTTCACGGCATCGTGTGCTGAAAAAATAATGGTGTACGATTGCTCAGGAAGGTTTTGTTTCGAAACGAAAATTCAAGATCAATCTCTGTCTCAAATCAATACTAAGGGATGGAGTGATGGAATTTATTTCTACAAAGTAATTTTTCCTGATGGTGAGGTAAATGGAAAATTTTTAGTTCAGTGAATGTCTTCTATTGTTTCATCGATCGACGTTGAATAAAAAGTCCTCAAAGAGGGACTGCAGTTTTTTCAGGCACAATTCGTTCATGTGCTTAATGTCTGAACTGTGATTTTATTGATTAAAATGATAATCATGATAAGGACAATCATGATCATCATAACCATCACATAAATCACAGTTCAGACAATTTTAATCACGACAAGAATAAAACAATCATACGCTGAAAAAACTTCCAATCAATTATACCCCTCCATCACAAAGTAAACAATGCTCCACCATCCGTATTCAAGTGCCATGTAGAGTTTGAAAGGCCCTTCAAATGATTTTCTTTCTCCGCTTTCAAGGATGGCATCATACTTCACTAAGCCTTCTGCATGCCCAAGACCCTGCGGTTTATTTTTCGGGTCCAGTTGAAATTTGATTTCTAAGATTTCGTAGTCAAAATTCTCAATGATCCTGTAAGAATTAAAAAACCGGCGCAGTTTGATGATCAGTTCTTTCAACGATAAAACAATTCTATCAGGCTGAATAAATTCACTTGCGAGATAGTGATTGGCAAATTCTGTATCACCCTTGGCCCATGCTTGCATGAAATCTTCGGTTCTGTTTTCGATGTCCATCTCATGATCCGGATGGAACTCTTCGTAGATGAAGCAATGCATCATGCCGGGAATATCCACGGTGAATTCAGTTTCATGATCAAAGAACTCTTCTGTGATGAAGCTGTACTGAAAACGGTCATCTCGTTCGCGGATGAAATCAACGAAAATGCAGTTTGATTTCATCAATGCAGCAAGCCGGTGCGATTCCACTTCAAATTCATCATCATTCAATTCCGCCGATTTCTTAAAAACAGGATTGCCGAGATAGGTGGAAATTTTCACCGGTGGATGTTCGCGGTGGTATTGTTCTTCGAACGCTATTACATTTTTCAGGAATTCATTTTCAATTTCAGGAGGCAGGTTACTACTGCTTTCACTACCGGGTATACCTCCGTATTGCGCATGGATTTTCAACTTCAGGAGTTCATTCTCCATCCGCAGTTGTTCATTGTATTCAGGATTCAGGGAGTCTTCATTTTCATGGGAAAAAATATTTTCTTCCATATTAATTAGGTTTTTGTGTGATAAAATAAATTGAATACGGAATAAATGTAGGAGTTAAATTGGAAAATTAAAAGGAGCCAGGAGATGAGAATCAGGAACCAGGAGTCAGGAATCAGGATGAGCTTTGAAGGATCTTCATTGTCAGTCCTGACTCTTGGCTCCTCTATCTTTACAATTCTTCATTCCTAAATCCTTCCCTTCTTGCAGACCATTGTTCAGGATTTCTGCTGGTGTGATAAATTCCAACCACCAATATTTTTTCCATTTTTATAATAAAATGAACACCGTAAGGAAACCTGTTGACAAATGCAATTCGCACATCATCATATCTTATCTGAAAACCTAATGGATTTCTTTGAATCAGTGAAAAAGTTGCATCTATACTTCATTCAATTTCATAACTAAGGCCTGAACGATGTTCTTCATACCAGGTCATTGCATCTATCAAATCCAATTCAGCAAACGCTGAAACAAGCAAATGAAACTTCATGAATGTAAATGAATTCGTTTCCTGACTTCCTCCCAACTTGCCAAAGGAATATCACCTTTACGAATTGCTTCTATCCTTCTCCTGCTTTCCAGAATATGAGATTCCGGAATAGCTATATCACCCGGTTCTATGCTATCCCAAACCTTTTCAACCAACAGTATTTTTTCAGCGGCACTTAGTTTTAGAATTTCTTCAATGGAGATCATTGTATAACGCGATTTATGAATTAGAAGCGAACTGCAAAATATTAATACCGTAAACTTACTAATTTGATTGCTAATTGTTGAAGTTCATACTGCTTGTATCAGCAATTATGAAAAAGCAACCGGAAGAAACATTGATTATGTTGCATTGCTTTTTAGAAATTCCAAAGAGCAAAACATAACGGATGAGACAAAATTAATGCTGCAATACATTGAGGCAAATTATGAACTGATTTATTCGGAAGGAAATAATCAAGTGAGTCTTTTCAAGAGAAAATGACAGTATGAAAAGTATTGAAGAGATGCGATTCGAATAATGATACAAAACGTTTCTTATTTTGTAGCAGCAATCCTCATTATTCGAACCCCATGAACATCCTAATCACCGGCGGCGCCGGCTACATCGGAACAGAACTCGCTTTTGAACTTTCACAGCGGCCTGATATTGACAAGATCGTGGTGTATGACAACCTCAGCCGTGGCAATTACAATTTGTTTTTGGGGAAAGGGCCGAGACAGGGAAATGTACAATTCATTCAGGGAGATATTCTTGATTCACGAACGATTCGCAAAGTGTTGAAAGGAATTGATGTCGTCTATCATCTTGCTGCGAAAGTGACGACGCCTTTTGCAAATATTGATTCCCACTTCTTCGAACAGATCAATCACTGGGGAACAGCAGAAATGGTGTATGCGATTGAAGAAAGCAACATTACCAAACTGATCTTCACCAGCAGCGCTTCTATTTATGGCAGCAGCGCCATTCCAGCAACGGAAGAAACGCCGCCACATCCTTCCAGTTTTTACGGTGTATCGAAACAACGGGCTGAAGAACATGTAAAACGCTTGTTCGAAAGTATTCCCACACTCATCCTGCGTTGCGGAAATGTGTATGGTTACAGCAAGTCAATGCGGTTTGATGCCGTGATCAACCGGTTCATGTTCGATGCGAACTTTGGCCATCGCGTAACGATTACCGGAAGCGGCAATCAATCGCGTTCTTTCATTCATATTAATAAAGTGACGAAGATGCTGGCAGGTTTGCTGCATGCGGAAGTGTCTTCCGGTATTTACAACCTCTCCGATAAAAACCTGGAGATCGTGGACATTATTGAAGTGTTGAAAAAGATATATCCTGATCTTGAATACCTGTTCATCAATCAGCACATTACCATGCAGGAATTGAAAGTAGATCAGAACAGTTTGTTGTACAAATATCTTCCGTTACCTGAATCGGAACTCGAGGAGGAATTGCTGGAGTTTAAAGATCGGTTCTCGTTTCAGAGTGTGTGATGGAACGGTACAATCCATTTATGTATAAAATTGCACCGATGCTTTCGAATAGATTCACCTTTAGTCAGAATAACAGAGAAATACCTGTATAGCAGTATTCGATTTTCAATAATTCCGACGACCTTATTGTCATTCTGAGCGCAGCGAAGAATCTGTTTTCATTTTTTATTTCATCTGTTTTAATAAATAAAACGAGATAGTGACAATGTAAAGAAGGAGTTAACAATGTGTGTTTACAATAGATTCCTTCCCGATCAAATCGGGATCGGAATGTCAAACCTCAATCAGAAAAGGCCATTCCAGAAAAATACCCGGTCAATTCTTACTTCGCAAAACTCACCGCCCTCTTTTCCCTGATCACTGTTACTTTAATTTGACCAGGATAAGTCATGTCATTCTGAATTTTCTGCGACAGCGAAAAAGACAATTCCTCCGCCTGCTTGTCGGTGATTTTTTCTGCTTCCACAATCACCCGCAACTCACGGCCGGCCTGGATTGCGTAGGCTTTTTCCACGCCTTCATATGCCATGGCCAGGTTCTCCAGTTCTTTCAACCGTTGCAAATATTGTTGCATCATTTCACGGCGTGCACCGGGCCGTGCGCCGGAAATTGCATCACAAGCTTGTATGATTGGTGAGATCACATACGCCATTTCCACCTCATCGTGATGGGCGCCAATGGCATTGATGATGGCAGGATGTTCATTGTATCTTTCGGCCAGCTTCATTCCAAGTAAAGCATGACTCAATTCACTTTCTTCATCAGGCACTTTTCCAATATCATGCAAGAGACCTGCACGTTTGGCAAGCTTTGGATTCAATCCTAATTCAGCAGCCATGATGGCGCAGAGGTTAGCGACTTCTTTAGAATGCATTAAAAGATTTTGTCCATAGGAAGAACGGAACCGCATGCGACCGACCATCCTGATCAGTTCAGGATGCAAACCGTGAATGCCCAATTCCACCACTGTGCGTTCGCCAATCTCCACAATATGTTCTTCCAACTGCTTGCGTGTTTTTTCTACTGACTCTTCAATGCGCGCGGGATGAATTCTTCCATCTGTTACCAACCGCTGTAAAGCAAGACGCGCAATTTCACGCCTTACCGGATCAAAGCCCGAGATAACAATAGTTTCAGGTGTGTCATCTACAATAATTTCCACACCGGTTGCAGCTTCAAGGGCGCGGATGTTTCTTCCTTCACGACCAATTATTTGTCCTTTGATATCATCACTGTCGATATGAAAAACAGATACCGAATTTTCAATCGCATGTTCTGCAGCCACGCGCTGAATGGTTTGAATAACTACCTTCTTCGCTTCTTTATTGGCTTTAATCTTGGCTTCGTCAACAATTTCTTTAATATACGACATGGCCTGTGTGCGCGCAGTATCCTTGAGGTTTTCGATCAACTGTTCCTTGGCTTCCGCTTCCGTCAGCCTCGCAATTTTTTCCAGCTTTTGAATATGTTCTTCCTGTACTTTATCGAGTTCTGTTTTCTTTACGGCGATCAATTCAAGCTGCCGGTTCAGGTTTGTTTTGATGGTATCCACTTCCTGCTCTTTACGCTGCAGTCCTTCCAGTTTTTGATTGATTGATTGTTCTTTAGAACGCAGCCTCAGATCGTTTTGCTCAGCAGCTTTGGATTTTTGAATTGAATCGCGTTCAAACTCCGTTTTCTGCCGAAGCATCTCTTCCTTGGCTTCCAGCAACTTGCTCTGCTTCAGGGTTTCTGCCTGCGCTTTTGCTTCTGCAAGCAATATTTCAGCTTCCTGTTCGGCCTGCTCACGTTCTCTTTTTGATGACTTACCGAAGATCATCTTGCCAATGAGGAGGCCTAAGACCATCGTACTCACGGCAACTACTGCAATAATTATATAGGGAAATTGGGATTCCATTGATTGGGTTTTTTGCTTTAAACAACATGATCAGATCGTAGGTGGTAATGGAAAACGGTTACGTTTGGTACAACACTAACCGGAAGAATTCATACAAAAATAAAAAAATTTAACTATCGGAGTAATATAGGTTTCCACCACAATTTATCATTTCCTGCTGACAACGAACTATTTATCAGGGCATACTTTTTAAGATACACAGCTAAATTTATTGCCTTTGCCGGAAAAAAATTTTAGTAACAGTTTTAACTGCGTTTCAATCCATCCATTACCAACTGCGATGCATTCGTAAGCCTATGTGCCAATTCATCCCTGAGTGACGCTATATCTTCCTGTTGCTTCATCACCTCAACCATATTCATCAGCGAGCTCATAGCCAGATAGTCGAGTTTCTCCTGCCCGGAAAACCTCAATTGAAATTCACTGTATTTATGGTTGAGAAGTTGCTCCGCCTGTCTTACAACAGGTTCATCTTCCCCACGCACTTTTAAAGGATACATCCGATCGCCAATGGTTACATTGATACTGATGATTTCTGACATGGCTGTTTCATTTTATAATATGTTGGGAAAAGATTCCTTAACCTTCCGCGGAAAGCTTTGCAATGCACTTATCAATTTCACGCAGATAATCGTTGATTTTCTTCTTTGCCTCCCTGGTATCACCAGTTGGGAATTGAAGTGATTCCGTAACTTTTTGAGAAGAGCGTTCCTCTTCCAGGACGCGGATGCGTTCTGATTTCTCTTTCAACTGAAGTTGTAATTGCCTTATAGACTCATCCTTCGCCAGCAGGTCTGCCGACAGTTTATCTGTTTTGTCAAGCAGGCGGTTGATTTTCACAATCAGATCATCAGCTTGTTTGAGCAGGTCTTTCATATCAATTGCGGATGTTTGCGTTCAACTTCGACTGGAATTGCAGCATTAGGTTCCCGATCACCTTGTCAACTTCAGCATCCGTGAGCGTTTTTTCTTCATTCACAAAAATAAAACTCACCGCATACGACTTTTTACCGGCACCCAGTCTTTCATCTGCGTACACATCAAACAGGTTCACTTCTTTGAGCAATGCGCCTGCATGTTGGTAGGCAATTTGTTCTATTTCCGCGAAAGAAACAGTGTTATCAATCACGAGTGCCAGATCCCTGCGCACAGATGGAAATTTCGGAAGTGAAGTGAATTTTAACAGGTTCTTTGAAAAACGAAGCAGTGCTTCAACATCTATTTCCGCATAGTATACTGCTTTTTTAATATCAAATGACGCAGTTACTTTTTCATTGATCTTTCCAAAAGTTGCGAGTTCAGTTTTTCCGGTTTGAAAAGTCGTTGCCTGTTCCCAGATACCGCCGCCTGTAATGGAGGAAGTCACCTTTTTAATCCCGCATTTATTCAAAATGTTTTTGATAATTCCTTTCAGGAAAAAATAATCTGCAGGTTCTTGTTTCACTTTCCATGATTCAGCAGTAAGTTCACCGGTTAACAACAATACCAGGTGTGATTTTTCTTCATAATTGCCTGACTTCTTCAAATATGTTTTTCCGAATTCAAATAATTTCAAATCAACCATCTTACGGTTGTGGTTGTAACGGATTACTTCCAAACCGGGAAACAACATAGACGTTCGCATGGAATCAAGTCCGATGTTGGAATAACTCAACAAGCTGACAATGGATTCATTCGATCCGGGAAAAAAAGCTTCCTGATATTTTGAATTTGAAATAGAGTTATTCATCATCTCCCGAAATCCTGAAGCGGCCAGCATTTGCGACAATTCTTCCACAAAGGTTTCCTTTTTATCAGCGGTCGAAAAACTGAGCGAGGAACGGATCGCATCGGGAACAGGAATTTTATCATATCCATAAATCCGCAGCACTTCTTCAATCACATCTTCACTGCGGAAAACATCTGTTTTAAAAGTAGGTACAGCAACTGTAATCTGAAGTTCATCCTCCGATTCTATTTTGAAAGAAAGTGCCTTCAGAATATTTTTCGTAACCGATTTTGAAATTTCAATGCCTGCTAAACGATTCAGTTTTTCCCATGTTAATACAATCTGTTTCTCCTTAACAGGACTCGGGTAAACATCAATAATTTCAGAGCTGATCTTACCACCTGCCAGTTCTACGATCAGTAAAGCAGCACGTTTCAATGCATATATATTTCCATTGGGATCAACACCTTTTTCAAAACGCGATGCAGCATCTGTTCTCAGGTTGTGAAAAGTAGACGTCCGCCGGATCCATTTTGGATTCCAGCAAGCCGCTTCCAGGAAAAGGGAAGTGGTTGCATCTTTTACACCGGATTTTATTCCACCATACACGCCTGCAATGCACATTGGCAAAATTGAATCATCCTTATTTTCGCCCTGGCAACAGACCATTAAATCAATCGCACGAAGTTTAATTTCTTTATCATCCAGTGTACGGAATGTTGTGTCTTGCGGCAAAGTTTTCACCACCATCTTTTTACCCGCAATTTCTTTCGCGTCGTAAGCATGCAATGGCTGACCGCATTCATGCATTACGAAATTAGTGATATCAACTATGTTATTAATCGGGCGTAGTCCGATGGATTTCAATTTATTCTTTAACCAACCGGGTGACTCCTTAACAACAATTCCGGAAATAGTTAATCCTGAAAAACGGGGACAAGCTTCTGTATTTTCAACCCTCACCTCCATTTGAAGTGATTGATCGGCAACTGAAAAATTCTCGACTGAAGGAATGTTTAACGGAACGATTTCCATTTGTTCTGCGGATAATGCAGCTGCCAGATCGCGCGCCACACCTATATGAGATGTTGCATCGCCACGATTGGGTGTTAAACCAATCTGAATAATATTGTCAGAAGTTACATTCAGAAACTCACGTGCTGAAATGCCAACAGGCGCAGCAGCATCCAGTATCATGATGCCACTATGATCTTCACTTAAACCAATTTCATCTTCGGCGCAAATCATTCCTTCGGAAGCAACACCACGTATTTTTGTTTTCCTGATTTTAAATGCTTCACCTGAAAAAGGATGCAACAAGGTGCCTTCTGTTGCTACAATCACCTTTTGACCGGCACCTACATTGGCGGCGCCACATACAATTTGCAAATCGGTTCCGGTACCGACATCTACTTTGGTAACTGAAAGCTTATCGGCATCAGGATGCTTTTCAACAGCAGTAACACAACCGATGATTAATCCTTCCAATCCGCCCTTTACAGATTCAAATTTTTCAATCGCTTCCACTTCCAATCCGGTCTGTGTAAGTCTTTCTCCAGCCTCCTCAGGAGATAGCTTTGTATCCAGATAATCTCTCAGCCAGTTATATGAAATAGTCATTCGTTTAAATTGCGCGGTAAAAATAAGAGAAGTTTAGGAAGCTGTTTTGTTTGTTCATGGAATATCATATGATCAGTAATGCGCGCATCTTTCCGATCTTTGCGATAAAATATTCTTACATGGAAATTACGCTTACAACACCGGCCATACTTTTTCCAACTGTTTCATTACTGTTGATTGCTTACACTACCCGATTTCTGGCGATTGCCAATCTCATCCGGGGTTTAAAAATAAAATATCAGACAGAAAAAACACCCAATCTTATCAGCCAGATCAATAATCTGCGTGTGCGGCTCACACTCATCAGAAACATGCAGGCCTTTGGAATCTCCGCCTTGTTTTTTGCAACTTTTTCAATTGCCCTCATTTTTTTTGATGAAAAAATGTATGGTAGTTATGTTTTCGGATTTGCATTGATATTGTTGTTGATCTCACTGGGTGTTTCCTTCCGGGAAATTCTGATGTCTGGTGGAGCATTAAAATTTGAGCTTAAAGAAATGGAAGAAGAACTCCGGCAGGAGGAAGAAAACAATTGAATACTGTTACCCACGTATTTTTTTTTATTTTTGCCACCCTTTAAATTAGGAGAGGTGCCTGAGTGGCCGAAAGGGCCGGTTTGCTAAACCGTTATACCCTGCAAAGGGTATCGAGGGTTCGAATCCCTCCCTCTCCGCTGAGAAAAAGAGTAAAAAGGAAGAGTTCGGATTAATTTTCTTTCCTTCGCATCCGCAAATTGTTTGAAATCGGGGTGTAGTACAGTTGGCAGTATGCCTGGTTTGGGACCAGGAGGCCGCAGGTTCGAGTCCTGCCACCCCGACACAATACCAGCAAGGGTTTCGGCGCAAGCTGAAACCTTTTTTGATTTCAGTAAATACATCATCTCCAAATGTAGAGTTGATGATCAGTCCCTGATGGTTACGGCCAAGGGTTCGAGTCCCGGAAGCTTCACGCGAAAAATTTCCTGAATAATCATGACTTTCTCCCTCAGCCAGATTAATTCTGACAATGCAAACCATTAAAATAAAGAAGAGAACAATTTAATTTATCATTGCTGCATCATTCCTAACTTCCGGGGAATCATGGAACATCCTGAATTACTTCCCATCTTTTTCACGATCGCCTTCATTTATGCCTCTGTTGGTTTCGGCGGAGGTTCGAGTTACCTGGCAATACTTGCATTGTATGGCTTGCCCTTTAAAGAAATAAGGCTGCTTGCATTGATCTGTAATGTAATTGTTGTTACCGGGGGAACGCTGCTGTTTATCAAACACAAGCAAGTGATCTGGAAGAAAATGCTGCCGCTTGCAATAACCAGCATTCCCATGGCATTTTATGGTGCTACCGTTAGACTCAGTGAAGACACTTTTTTTATTATCTTAGGTATTTCGCTTTTTCTTGCCGGCGCATTATTGTGGAGGAAAACGAAAGAAAATGAAACTGAAAGCAAGATGGATGCTAATCTCCCCAGAGATGCAATGATTGGTGGAAGTATTGGCTTTCTTTCCGGCATGGTGGGCATTGGCGGCGGCATTTTTCTTTCCCCTGTGCTCAACCTTTTAAAATGGGACACTGCCAAACACATAGCTGCAACAGCAAGTTTTTTTATACTTGTTAATTCCATTTCCGGTATCGCGGGACAATTGTCAGGTCTTCCACCCGAAATCAATTACATTCAACTGGCATTCCTGGGTGGTGCAGTGCTGCTTGGTGGTCAATTTGGCGCTCGCATTGGTGCAGCACGATTCAACTCCTTGGTGATTCGCAGGGTTACGGCCATGCTTGTTTTATATGCCGGAGCTGAAGTCTTATTTAAGCACCTGCCCTGGTTTAAATAACCTGAACATGAAAATTACCATTTTAGGATTCGGAATCGCAAAGGAAATATTTGAAGGTGTTTCCATTTCTATCGAGGTGAACGATAAAGCAACAGTAGCTGATTTAAAGCATTCTCTGCAAGAAAAATATCCGCGACTTAAGCAGCTCTCTACATTCATGATTGCAATAAACAACCATTATGCATCAGGTGATGAAATGATAAATCCGGCGGATGAGATTGCGATTATTCCGCCGGTGAGCGGAGGATGAAAAGAAGGATGGCGAAAAGCTATCCTCCGCCTGTTGAGCTTATCAGGTTTTTTTATTTCCCTGGTGACTTTATAACTTTGAGTGTCAACATTCACAAATTTTTCTGATGCCCACTGTAAAATTTACCAATGCTTTAAAGCGATACTTTCCCGATTTGAAAGACACTGCTGCAAAGGAAATTTCGATTGCTGCAATACTGAGTGAAATGGAAACCAGCTATCCTGGCCTTCGCAGCTACCTGCTTGATGAGCAGGGAAACCTTCGCAAGCATGTCAATATTTTTATTGATGGCACGATGATCACCAACCGTGCTGCATTGAACTTTACCATTGATGAAAAAAGTGAAGTCTTCATCATTCAGGCACTTTCAGGAGGATAAAATTTTACAACCTGACTTAAACTAAATACTTATGAAACCAAGTCTGCTTTTAGGAACTCGCAAAGGATTGGTGGCTTATCAATTCAGGAATGATCGATGGCAAATGGAAAATTTATCTTTCGAAGGAATTCCTGTTTCCATTGCTTATGCTGATCCACGCAATGGAACCTGGTGGGCTTGTCTCGATCATGGTCATTGGGGCGTAAAGCTTCATCGCTCTGCTGATCGTGGAAATACATGGGAAGAAATTCCTGCTCCTGCTTATCCTGAAGGTGAAGAAGTGAAAGATGGTGTGCCTGCTGCTACCCGATATATTTGGGCAATGTCGCAAGGAGGAAAAAAATTTCCGTCAAAATTATGGATGGGCACTGATCCGGGTGGCTTGTTTGTAAGTGAAGATGAAGGCAAAAGTTTTCAGTTGAATGAACCATTATGGAAACATCCGAGTCGAAAAGAAAACTGGTTTGGCGGAGGCCGTGACCTGCCGGGAATACATTCCATCGTAATAGATCCGCGAGATGAAAATCATATTCATATCGGAATCAGTTGCGCAGGTGTTTTTGAAACTTTTGATGGAGGTAAAACATGGGAAGTACGCAACAAAGGATTACGTGCTGACTTTCTCCCTGATCCCTCTGTTGAAGTTGGCCACGACCCGCATATTCTCATCGCTGCTCCAACTAATCCTGATGCGCTCTGGCAACAGAACCATTGTGGTATTTTCCGGTCTACTGATGGTGCTAAGAGCTGGCAGGATGTTGGTCAGACTGAAGGTCCGGCACGTTTCGGATTTGCCATTGCTGTGGCAGAAGACAATGCGGAACAGGCGTGGGTAGCTCCTGCTAACAGTGATGGCACACGCACAGCTATTAAAGGTGCGCTCTGTATCTGCAGGACAGATGATGGTGGTAAGAATTGGAAAGAATTAAGAAAAGGATTACCGCAGGAAAACTGTTTTGACATTGTTTACAGGCATTCGCTTGTAACTTCAGGTGAAGCATTGGCATTCGGAACCACTACCGGTAATTTGTTTTTTTCGCCCGATCGTGGTGAGAACTGGGAAGCCATCAATAATTATTTGCCGATGGTGTATTCGGTGCAATTTGCGGACTGAAGGATTGAACGCAGATTTTTATGTTAAGATGATTTTCACGGATCTTTTTTTCCCATAAAAAATATTTTTTTTGTGCGCCTTTTTTTTTTTTTTTTTTTTTTGCTTTTTTGTTTTTGTATTGTTCCCCCCCCATTTTGGTCGCGGATTTTTTGTTGATAATGATTTGTGCCGATCATTTTTTAATCATAAAAACCATCATGATCAGCGATCTTTTTAGACACTACTTTACATCTTCACCACTTTCATCCTTGAACATTTTCCTTCTGCTGATATTAACTCGATCACATACAAACCTGGCACACCCTCAATTAAAAAAGGAAGGCTGGCTGTAATGCTGTATTCCGATTCAGAAATAACTTCACCCAATACATTCAATATCCGTAAGGTAAAGTCACCGGTTTGAAAGCCTGATTCAATCCTGAAACTTCCTTTTGTCGGGTTGGGATAAACCCGGAAACCCTGTTGGTTATCTGTGTAAATCCCAGAGGAAATAGTATCCGGAATAGTGATAGGAAAACTGCAGGAAAGCGAGTCATAAAACCAGCTATATAGATTCAGATAGCCATTGAACGAAAGTTCTAATGGAGCTAAAACCTTCAGAATATGTTGCTGGGGCCACATTCCAATACCGAAATAGTTCACCGTTTCTTTGGCAATGGTATCCATATTGGAATTAAATAAAATAAAACCGGGGTAATCGAATAACTCAGCTGTTGGGTTGGCAACCTGAATGGTCAGGCTGTCATTTCCTAAACCACAGCATTGAATGACCAGTGAATCACATTGCGGCAGATTTTGCCCTATTGATAAAAAGGGGAAAAATAACATTACAAACATACATTTCATAAATTTCATATTTATTTTTTTAAACGATGATTGATGATTTTATTTTTACCCGATGACCCACTTCAATGGCAAAATCGTGAATACAAATAAACGATCAGTTTCATTTGGTTGTAGTTATCCATGCCATCCTCACAAAATTTCTAAGGTAACAATCCTTACAATAGATTTAATTTTAGAAATTACGTACTGCTTCCCGAATGAATGGACAATGACTAAGGACTAATGACTAATGACTAAAGACAAAAGTACAATGACCAATATTCAAATAACATCAGCACCCATCAACATTACAGATTGCATTCAATGGACAATGCATCCACAATGTGGCGGCATAAATGTATTTATCGGAACAGTGCGTGCAAGCACTAAAGAAAAAAAAGTGGTACGGCTTGAATTTGAAGCATATGAGAGTATGGCTTTAGCGGAGATGAAGAAGATTGCTGAAGAAGCACTTCAAAAATTTTCGATTCAAAAAATCCTCATTCATCACCGCACCGGTGTTTTACAAGTGAGTGATGTTCCGGTTGTAATTGTAGTGGGTGCCGCTCATCGCGCTGCCGCCTTCGATGCCTGCCGCTATGCAATTGATCAATTAAAAGAAACAGTTCCTATCTGGAAGAAAGAAATATTTGAAGATGGAGAAGTTTGGGTGGCGGCGCATCCGTGAGTTAGTCGGAAGTCGGAAGTAATTGGTCATTGAGTCATTAGTCATTAAATCACCTACACATGAAAACATCAATTCATAATTCATAATTTAAAACTCATACTTCTTACTCACTGTCCAACCACCTTCTTATTCAATCCCATATTTTCGACTCTCAGCCCCACTGCCATAATTCCGGGTAAGGGGTCCTGCCGCATATTTTGGGTCAATGTAAAAGTATAAGTGCCGGGTTTATTGAAGAAAGCATTTTCCTGTACAAGTGAACGAAAGTCCCAGATATCTCCCAGCCCTTCTCCATACCATTTACCTTCATCGTTAGCAAGCATGATTTCTATACGTCGGTTTGTTTTTGTGCCATCCGGAAACTGTGTGCCTGCCTGCAACCAGATATTCTGAAACGGATATAGATCTGCATGACGGATATTGACATAAATATTGTAGAGCGATGCAGTGTCAGTAATTTCCACTTTGAAGGAAGGAATCACTTTACTGTCCCACGAATATTTATCGATGCTGATATTCTTTTCGTACACTCTGTTTTTTTCGCACGAAACCAGCGAACCTAAAATCAACAGCAATAAAAATGATTTGCAAAAAGCTAAATATCCGGTTGTCTGAGAAAACTTTTTGTCGCGATCATACAAATTCTTCAGCTTTATAAAGTTCTCAGTTACGCCCTTTTCAATTTGTTGCCTGCTTTTCATTTACTCAGTATTGAACGGCATTTATTTTTTGTTTGCCTGTGGCGGACGCGTAGGAGGAGGGCCTTGTCTATTGCCTCCCTGTGGCGGACGATTACCGGGCGGACGTGCGCCGGGTGGACGATTTCCTGGTTGCCGGTTACCGCTTTTATTTTTCCGCTTCTTGTTTTTTGCTTTACTGTCGAGCGTAGCTAAACTGGTTTGACCTACTGTATCGGTAAATTCATACGTTTCTTTTACAGGCGCAAGCTTGATGGCCCCAAGATCAGTCGGCTTGGTACCATTCTTATTCATTTCCGCAATTTCCTTTACACGTTCCACTGTAAGCGGATGAAAGATTGCACTGTCCTTATAAGCAAACCAAAGCATTCGTTTAAAGATGTCGGTTTTCTGAAGGTAAGCGATGCCTGTTTCTGTTTCTACCCTGTCAATGTGCTGCGGAAAATCGTGCAGGGCATCCATATAAGTATCGAGTTCATAATTCAGGCAGCATTTCAGACGTCCACATTGTCCGGAAAGTTTTGCCTGATTAATGCTCATCTGCTGATATCTCGCAGCAGTTGTGGAAACCGTTTTAAATTCTGTGAGCCATGTACTACAGCAGAGTTCACGGCCACAAGAGCCAATACCACCGATGCGACCAGCTTCCTGCCGTGCACCAATCTGGTGCATTTCCACTTTCACATGAAATTCTTTAGCGAAATTTTTTATAAGTTCCCGGAAATCGACGCGTTCATCTGCTGTATAATAAAACGTTGCTTTCTTACCATCACCCTGATATTCCACATCGCCAATCTTCATATTCAGGTTCATCTGTCGCGCTATTGCACGTGCACGTACCATTGTTTCGCGATCGAGCATGCGGGCATCTTCCCATTTTTTTTGATCGTAGTCATTGGCTTTTCTAATGATGCCTTTTATATCATCGGAGTTTTCCGGTAACCGCTTGCGCTTCATCTGCAGCTTAACAAGTTCACCGGTTAAGGAGGCAACGCCAACATCATAACCACCTGAGCCACTTTCCACCACCACTACATCGTGCGTATCAATGGTGAGGCGATGCAGATTTCTGAAAAATTCTTTTCGTGCACCGTTTTTAAAACTTACTTCCACAAATCGCGAAGCTTCAAATTCATCCACAACAGGAATGTCAGACAACCAATCATAAACATTCATTCTATTGCATCCACCATTGCTGCATGTGCCATTGCTCTTACATCCGGATGGCTTCCCATTTACGCCCGTAGTACAACCGTTGCATCCCATTGTTGAGTAGTTAGTAGTGAGTAGTGAGTTGATAGAAGTCGGTAGTCGTTAGTTCTGAGTCGTTAGTGGGTTGAATTGTTGAGCCTGTAATTACAGTTGAAATTAAATTGCAGATTTTCTAATCAAGACAACCCATCATCGGTACATTGGCACATTAAAAATCATCAGCACATTATATCCTCAGCACATTGAAACATCCCTTCCTCAAGTGGTTAAAGGTAATTTTTTCTGACTGATGATGGGTTGCATTTGTAAGGAGAGGTTGAGGAAAAGGATTTTCGGGTGCGCATTACGTTCGATATAATAGTGTGATTTGTCAAACAGTTCTGCCATTGATTGCCAGTCATGGGACTTCATATGCTGAGCCAGCCAGGTGCCGAGTCTTTTTTCATCTTCATACAAACGTGACTGTTGTTCACCAATTTTTTGAAGCATGATACACTCATGCAGAAATTCCAGCGCATACCTGAAAAAGCTCTTCTGAGACTCCCTGCCGATCTTCGAAATTTCTTCCACCCAGCGCATCAATTCCGATGCATCTGGCTTGAACAACAATCGCATCCATCGGTTAAACAAATCCTGGTTATTGTCCTCCACATGCTGTAATAACCGGATGGCTTCATTGTAACTACCATCTGCACGGCGTACAATTTTTAATGCTGCTTCGCGCGAAAGTTCATGTTTCTCAATGAGCACCTGAAGAATATCATCATCTGTCAATCTTGGTATGCCGAGGATCTGTGTTCGTGAAAGTATAGTGGACAATAACTGATCACGGTTTTCCGCTACAAGAAGGAGCAAAGTTTTATCAGGTGGTTCTTCCAGCAACTTCAGCAGAATGTTACCTTCTTTCAATAAATATTCTGCACGCCAGAGAATCAGGATTTTATACGGTGATTCATACGTCTTCAGATTTAATGTGTGAATGATTGCACGGCATTCCGCTGCCGAAATATTTCCTTGTTTGTTTTCAGCATTAATGAAATCAAGCCATTCTGAAACATTGCGGTAAGGATTCTCTAATACCGCTTCTCTCCACAAAGGTAAAAAGTCACTGCTGAGGGCAGGATTTTCACTGCCTGTTTTCAGCTTAAAAGCGGGATAAGAATAATGAATGTCAGGATGAATCATTTTCTGCGACTTCACACACGACGCGCATTTGCCGCAGGAATCATCCGCTTGCCTGTTTTCACAATTTACAAACTGTGAAAAGGCAAGTGCCAAAGCAAGGTTACCGCTGCCTTCCGGTCCAAGAAAAAGCTGCGTATGACTCACACGGCTTTCCTTCACGCTGTTAATCAGCTTCTGCTTGATTTCCTGTTGACCGATGACGTCTTTGAAAAACATGTGGGGTTCAAAAATAATTAACTGGAGATGAATTGGAAGAGCTTTTTAAAGAAGATGCTATAAATACTTCATCAGCATTGCGCTGTATGTTTCGTTTCATTTCTGCTTATCCGTGTATCAATTTCTCCAGCGAATAAAATCCACGTTCGGTTTTACTCACCAAATAAATTCCCCGACTCAAATCATTCAAGTCAATTGGAGAAGTAAGTTATCCCTGAGCAAAAATTTCATCCGCAAACATCTTCACCATTCTTCCTTTCAAATATTCCAAAACACATCATCCTCACTCCTGCTGCACTATTATTTTTTTGATCAGATGCTCACCGTTAATAACTGCACGAAGAAAATAGGCCCCTGAAGCAAGACCACTTAAATCAATTTGTTGCTGATGCCAGCCGGAATTCATTTGTTGGGTGTGAAGAACGTTGATCATATCATGTCCGCTCATATCGCAAACTGAAATATTAACCTCACCACTCATTTTCATGTCCCATTTCACGATAGTTGACTGTGATGCAGGATTTGGCTCCACAGAAAAATCTTCTTTTACAACACTTTCGGATGGTACAGATTCTTTTGTGAAACCTGCGCCACTGCAATTACCGATTCTTGCCTCAAAGGTGGATAGGAATTCTGCCTGGAAACCGGCTTTCAGCGTAATGGACGAACCTCCCTGAATCACACCACTTGAAGCACCTAGAAATGTCAAATCATCCGAATTGCTAATGGCATCATCGTCAAGAAATGCCTTGAACGTGCCTGAGCTATAGGTGGTATTGGCTGATGGAAGTGAAACATCGCAGGAATTTACGCAACCAATAGAAAAGTATGATTCACCGCTTTTCATGATGTTACCCGGAACATTACAAAACAACGGTACCAGGTTCATTGCCGAATCATTATCAATCCATCCGCCGCCGGTGTCAAAATATAAATCATCAATACCTGCGTAGGGTACAGCAACTTCAAAGTGACAATGATCACCGGTTGAACAACCTACCGTACCTTCGACTCCGATGATAGTTCCTGCAGTAACCCAATCACCTTCATTGTGCAGATCACTTGCTGTATGATACCGCACATGTGTATACTTCGTCCATTCACCATTCGGATGTTCTATCCATACATAATTGTTGTCGCAATTGTCACCGTTCTTACAGGTGCATTGTGTATTATGGCTGTCACTGATGGCACGAATCCATCCATCGGCCGCTGCCACAATGTTGTATTCGGAATTGCCGGAATCGCCACTCATGTCAATAGCACCGCGGGGGCAATGTTTGATGTGATCATTGGTAACACTTACGATTATGCCATCTTCATAAGGAATACGGTAAATTCCTTTTGAAAAATCAAACGGTGCATTGGGTGAGCAATAATTATGATCACACTTATCAGGATCCTGGTCTTCACCAGTGGTGAAGCAAATCACGATTTGCGCTGAAGCAAATGTGGTGAGCAGGCTGCAGAAAAGAAATGTTATAAAAGTTTTCATTGTTGTTGAATTTAGTTTAGTGATACCTGAAACTTTATAGTCCAGGTAATGACTTTAATCTTGTTGAACTATTAATTTACTTACAACAGGTTCTCCGTTTATGATCAAATAACACAGGTAAGTGCCGGATGTAAACGATGAACAATTAATATCGATCAGTTGTGTACCTGCTTCATAAAGCTGACTCATGCTCTTAAACACCACTCTACCCTGCAGATCAACCATATTGATGGACACGGTTGATTTTTCTTCAAGCTGAAAAGAAACAGTTGTTTCACTTGCTGCAGGATTCGGAAAGAGATTCATGTTTTGGAACGAACCGGTTGACGCATCCTGCTCCATGTTTCCATCCTGAATGCGCAGTGCATCACAACCACCCAGTTTTGCCTGAAACGATGCTCCTGCTCCTGCATAAAAGCCATCTTCCAGCACAATATAGTCACCAGCACTCCAGACAACTTGGGCTCCACCCGTAACTTGATAGTCGGCAATATGCTGAATCGTATTGAGAGCGGTTACATTTCCATAAATTGAACCATCGACAAACTCCGGAAACAGAAATGTTTTGTTGCTTACGACAGGTTCGAAGTCAGCAAATTCACTTTCATTTTCATCAAGTGCTCTTTCATTGTGCTCATCAGCCGCAGTTCCCAAAGGCTTGGAAGTTCCCGGGAAGTTTACATCCGGCGTTGAAAAATATTGGATGCGGTCGCAGTTGTAACCATTGTCATCACATTCATCATCATACGCCATCACGGTTCTTACTTTTTCTGAATGAATGATGTAACCATGATTGAAATCGCCGGAACCATCCATATACAGGTCGTGCCTCGCACCCATAAGGTGACCTATTTCATGCGTGAATGACAGGTTATCTATCGCACTTCCCCGCTCCACCACACAAAATGCTGAGCCATACGAAGCGAGGATGGTAGCAGCAAGTCCAACATAATCACCATCAAAATCTTCGGCAATCAGAATGCAGAAGTCAGCATCATATTGCTCGCGTTCGCTGAACACATCATTGAATTTATCATTCCCAAAATCAAATTCCCATTCGGCGAGCGCATCATCAATATCGGACGATGCTACATCAGGATAATTTCTTACATACGCTATCTCCATCTGAAAATTCACCTGGCTGTTGGCATAAATGGTATTGGACAGCTCAGCGCATTCCAGTGCAAATCCGATCGGATCCGCTTCACTTAACGCTGCATCATGATCAAAACCAACCAATACCCTGATGTAACAATCATTGCCACCCGTTCTCAGGTCATCTGCTTCAGGCAATTCAAAACGGGGTTGATTCATTTCAGCAGGAACTGTGCTTGCCAGTTTCATTCCTTCATATTGTTCCCGGGATTCCTCTTTCGGTGCGTGCTGTTGGTTAATGATGTAAATGATATGGCGGTTGCCACCTATTGGTTGAATGCTGTAAACAAGCCTTGGATTGACAGCAATGTTTCCATGAATCATTCCATTGTGCCACACCAGTGTTGCAGTTGCACCATCGGCGGATTTGCCGCACCAGGCCGACAATCCATCGGCCTGTTCATTTCGTCGTTGGATGGTGAAGCTTAACACATCCATTTCAGGAAGAGTGATCTGCAGTTCATTGGCTGTAGGGTCGAAAGAAACTTCTGCGTACCAGTACTTCGAAACAAATTTGCTTCTCAACGCAGCAGCAGCAAAAGCTCTTTCTTTTGTGTTGAGCTGTGTTTCATCCAGTTGCTTCATGTTTGCAACTGCACTTTGCGCCCGGGCAGATTTGTAATGGAAACAAGAGAGCACCGCAATCAGCGAACAGTAAACTGCAAATGCGATAACTTTTTTCATGGTAAAAAATTGAAGGGTGATTTAAAGACCTATATACTATTTTACTTCCAGTGAATTCACCTTATCAGCAAGTGTTGCATTCTGCTTTTGCAATGCGATCACATACAAAGTGAGCTCTTCAATTTTCTGCATCATCTTATTTTGCATATCACCTACTGAGATACCATCTGCCTCCAATTCCTGAGCGGAAGGAATTCCTGGTAAGTGATTGTTGCTTGATATGAAATGCTCCAGTTCGTGAAGCGGAAGGAGCTTATAATCGTTTTCAAAAACGTAATCAGGCCATGAAGCAGTTTCCACTTTCAGTTCGCGGCACGCCACTTTTCCTTCTACAGAAAGTTTGTATCCGGATTTTGGTGTGGAAGTGCCCATGCCAATCCGGCCATCAGATAAAATGAACAACTGATCGCCTGTTACATTGTTGCCAAAAATGATGCTGCCTGAGTTACTTGCAATCTTCAAATTGTTACCGGTGCATTGAATAAATGCTTTTTGTGTGCTGCTGTTGTTAAAATCAATGTAAGCATCAGTGCCCTCAAGGCGCAGCAGGCCATTGCTTCCTTTCAAATGCAACAATACGCTGGGGGAAGCTGTCCCAATGCCCACTTTACCGGATGACTTCAACGTCATCACAGTGGAAGATCCGGCTGTAAACTGCACTTTGCCACTTGTGTTACTGCCTACGGTGCCAAGTCTGAAATCATCTCCTGTTTGCTGCAGGTAACTTTTTGCTACGGCACTGTTGAATAATTGGATATAAGGATTCGTGCCATCCAATCGAAGCACTTCATCGGTTCCATTAATGTGCAATTTTACTGCAGGTGCTGATGTGCCAAGACCCACGTTGCCTGTTACATACAAACCATTGGTTGGCGGAGTAATATTTCCACCCACAGATACACCTCCATTGCTGCTCACGAAAAGCTTGGTCGTATTATTCACCTGAACACGCAATGCATCTTCTCCTGCATCAGAATTTACGTGGAGTTGTGCATTAGGATCAGTCACGTTGAAACCTCCCTTACCTAAAGCGTCTACAATAAAATGTGGCGTTCCGGTTTCAGGTCCTACGATAAATTCATCACCGACATAATCTGTGTTTATATGGACTTTGGCAGCAGGTACCGAAGTGCCAAGACCCATCTTTCCATCGTAATCAATAAAAAATCTTGTACTCCCTTCATAGCTTCCATTGATATTGCGAACCTGCTGAATGTAGAATTGATTGTTTTCATCTGTCTGTGATGTTCTTCCAAGAATTTTCCATTTTGTTTCATCACCTATCAGATTTGAAAATGAAGAAAGATAAATACGTGCATAACCATCCGTGCTTACTTCTTTTACCCAGATGTGCGGATGATCAGCATCACCTGATTTACTGAGCTGCAAAAAAGCCGTTGGTGCCACTGTACCAAGTCCGATCTTATCCCCATTATCATACAATGATCCATCAACAAGCGATGACCCATTCCAGCGGGGAATAAAATTAGTGGTAAGGCCACTGATACCTGATGGAGAAGCCCAGCTTAAGGTACCGCTGCCGTTGGTAGCAAGCAATTGCCCGCTTGTTCCATCGGCCGCCGGCAGAATCCAGATCTTATTCGCGATGATGGAACTTGGAGATTTGAATCCCACATAGTTCGTTCCATTCGAAGTAAGTTCTGAAAACCTGATCTCACTGGTAGAAGGAATGAGCGCACTGTTTGGTTTTAAATTAATGCCGCCTGTTGAAGTGGTGGGCGGAGTGATATCCAGCATGGTGGTAGGACTCACAGTACCGCCAATACTTAATTTTCCCATAAACCATCCGTCCTTCCAGGCAGCAGCAGACGTTCCCAAACTCTTGGAGTTGGTGGTGCTGGGTATCAGACTTTGATTTACCGATGTAGGTGAAACAAGGTTTGACAAACTGGTATTTGCCTGGGAAAAGGCATGCATGTTACAGCCGAAAACCATGATGGTAACTGCCAATGCATTGTGTAGCAATGTTTTTTTCATGAGTGAAAAGTTTTTGATTAAATAATGATGGAACAAATATGAGATGCTGAAGACGCTAAGCAAATTCAGATTTCCGAACGGTAGTTGATAATTTCCTATTGGTATTGCTTACTTTCTGATCCATTCGGAAGGGCTGCGATCCACATGGACGAATAGCTCGCTGCGGAGATATAATAAATATATTTACTTATGTGTCGAAGCCTTTGAAAGCAACGCGACCGTTTTTTTTAATTCATTTTCGAATTGAGATAACAGATATGACACTTTTTCGTCTGCCACCTTGTTAGCTGCATTTGACTCCATTTCTGTTGCCAGCCGATGGAGGTTTTGCAAGCCGAGCATTATTAATTGCGGTTTAATAGAATGAATTTTACGATTGAATTTTACTATATCATTGCTCTCTGCGGCGCTTTTGATTTCAGAAAGTAAATTTGGGACTAACTGAATAAACTTTTCAATGTACATCCTCATCAATGCTTCGTCACCATCACTGTATTTTCTTAACGCTGAAAGGTCAATCAATTCCTCTTTGCGTGTTAAAGCGGTCGAAAAAAAAGCGGTGGAATTAGCAATGGAATTATTCCAGCCTAGCGCCTGTGATATTGCAAACAGCAGGTCACTTGCCACAAAAGGTTTGGAGAGATGTGCTGATATTCCTGATTGAAAACCAATTTCAATTTCTTCACGTGTTGCAGAAGCGGTAAGCGCAATAATGGGAATTACTTTCTTTCTGCCTTCAAATTCCTGTCTTATTTTTTTGGTTGCTTCATAACCGTTTACTTCCGGCATTTGCACGTCCATTAAAATCAAATCATAATCTTCCTCTTGCAGCGCATCGAGTGCTTCTCTTCCATTTTCTGTAACATCAATTCTTAAAGTAGGAACCAACCGCTTCAACGATTCCACCGTAACAAGCTGATTGTATTCATTGTCTTCAGCAAGCAAAATTTTCAAAGACGCAAATCTGGAATAGTCAACTGCTGATAGAGGCTGATGAATTTTCTTATACGCTTCCACAGAAGATATTTCATATTGAATGGTGAATGTAAAAACTGATCCCACACTTTCTTCACTCGTTACCTTAATCTCACTTCCATATAATTGAACAATCTGCCGGGAGATAGAAAGTCCTAAACCGGTGCCTCCGAATTTTCGGGAAGTATCATCTGCAGCCTGCCTGAAAGGGTCAAAAATGGTATCGAGTTTTTCTTTTGCAATCCCAATGCCTGTATCCTTAACCTTAAAGTTGATCGGAAAAAAGCGCAATGCTCCGGCATCAATAATTGAATTTGGATTGTCACGTTTCACCTCTATGCAAATGCTTCCTTTCTCTGTAAACTTTATTGCATTGCCGGTGAGGTTGATCAGCACCTGGTACAATCTTGTTGAATCACCTAAAACATATTCAGGAATATCCTTTTCAATTTTCATTTCAAATCCCAGTCCTTTTTCCTCTGCCTTGTGGCGCAATGCGTTCATCACGCTTTCTGTTACCTCGCGAATGCTGAAAGGAATTTTTTCAATTTGCATCTTACCGGCTTCCAGTTTGCTCAGATCCAACACATCATTCAAAATCACCATCAGGTTTTCTGACGATTTTTTGATTGCTCCCAGGTAAAAAATTTGTTGCTCCGTTGCAGGCGCATCCAGCAACAGGTTGGTTAAACCAATAACCGCATTCATAGGTGTTCTTATCTCATGACTCATATTTGCAAGAAAACGCGATTTGAATTGCTCACTTTCTTCCGCGCGCAGCTTCTCTTTTTGAATAACTTTATTTTTTGCCTCCAGTGCTTTGGCTGCTTTTTGCTTCAGCCAGAACCGGTTGAATAATAATGCAATGATGATGAGCAGAAAAACGGAGCCGGCAATAAAAAGATTTCTGATATTCTTTTGCGCTGCAAGTCTTTCTTCAGCAACGGCATCCTTCTTTTGCTGCACCGCGGCGGCCAATGCTTCTTTGTTCTGATATTCAAACTCAAATTGTTTTCGCAATGTGTATTTTCTTGCATCCTTGCTTTCCATAGTATCACGTACGGTCAGGTACTCAAGCGTATAAGAATATGCTTTCGCGAAATCTTTTTTCCTGCCATAAACATCCATCAGCAAATGAGTGATCGTTTGCAGGTTTCGCGGACTACCCTTTACTTTAAAATATTTGTATGCACTTAAGAGTAAAAGTTCCGCGCTGTCGGTCTTGATGCCTTTGCGCAGATATGCACCGGCAAGATAGGAGGAGGTTTCATGAAGCTGAGCAGTATCCTGTGAGTGCTTTGCATACCAGAGACTCTTATTATAATAGGATATCGCTTTGTCATAGTCTTTTAAATCTATCCAGGTGGAAGCAAGGTTTGAATAGGATTTTGCCAATTCAATATTTGACCCGATTCTCGTTCTGATCAATAAACTGCTGTCGTAATACATCAATGCCGAATCATACAATTGAAGGTTGTCATAAATCCCGGCAATATTATTAAAGCGGAGCGCTATTGCCTGCTCATTTTTTCTATTTTGAAAAATCCGGAGCGACTTTCGAAAATATTGCAGTGATTCCCTGTAAAATGCCATTTCCTGATAAATCTGCCCGATATTATTGAGCTCAATACCAACATCCGGCTCATTTCCTTGTTGCTCATCCATTTTCATTGCAAGAAATAAATAGTCGAGGGCCTTTTGGTATTCTCCCTTAATGCGATACAGATGACCGAAGTTGGAGTAAGCAGTCGCCAGTTGCGATGAATCCTTTGATGCGAGGGTATAAGGAAGGCTTTTATGTAACCAATACAAACTTGTATCCGGCCCCTTGTATGCATTCACCACTGCAAAATCGTTGTACACTAATCCAATGAACAGCGAATCATTAACCTGCAAAGCGGACCGAAGCGAACGCTGCAGGTACTTTATTCCTGAATCGGATTCCTGCGTGCTGCTATTGTAGTAACTGGAGATCCAATAATAGGAAGCAGCTTTCTCGTGAAAGAAAAATATTTTGTTACTGCGCTGAAATGAAACCGGTAGTGATTGCAGTAAACTCAATGCCTGATTTGCATAGATAAAAGAAACGCTGTCGTCGTCTTCCACTTCTGCAAGCCGGTTCAATAAAATAATTCTGGAAGTATCAGTTGTTGCTTTTGCCAAAAGTTGACTGAGTGAATCCGTTTTTTGCGCCTGGGCATGCAGTTGAATCACAAACAGAACTACCACTATGAAGAAGGATCTGAACTTCATCTGAATTGATTCATTAAAAAAATTATTCAGCTATTTAATCTAAATCTGCTTTGCTATTCAACATGCTTTCCCATCGGCAAAGAAGGGTTTCCTATCGGAATCATGACTTCACATTTTATGTTCCTTGGTTTCTCAACACTGATTCAATTTCCGCTTTTCTTCTTCGGGCCACTTCAACTTTCGATTCATCTTTCATCAATAAAAATCCGGAAGGCAGGTAACGAAGCACATATTGCATGTTGATGAGGTGTGATTTATGAACCCGGAGGAAACCATTTTCCTGCAGCAGCTCTTCATACTCACGCAAAGGTTTTGATGCGATAAATGTTTTTCCCGAAGTAAGAAAAAACTTTGTGTAACTGCGTTCCGCCTCACAACGGATAATTTCAACCGGATGAAAAAAGAAAACACCTTCTGTAGTCGGTATCGCCAGCCGGAAATCTTTTGTCTCCCGGGTTTGAATGGTATGCAGGAAATTTTGATAGAGCGCAGGCCGGTAACTTACTTGCTCTCTCTTTTCAAGATGCCGCTGAACGGCTTCCATCAACTCTTCCTTCTGCACCGGTTTCAATAAATAGTCGAGCGCGCTGAACCTGATGGCTTTGATTGCATATTTTTGAAAAGAAGTGGTGAAGATGACATCGAAATTTTTTTCGGCAATCATATTCAGCAGATCGAAGCCTGAATATTCAGGCATCTCCACATCCAGGAAAATAAGATCAGGATGCTCTGATGTTATCAGTTGCTTTGCAAGAATAGCATCACCTGCAACATGGATCGAAGATATTTCCGGTTGATACTTTTCAATAAGCAGTTTTAAAGTATCTCTCGATAAATCATCATCATCAACAATGAGGGCTTTGATCATTAGTCTAATTTAAGACTACTTATCGAATCACCAACAACGTCGTCAAAAATTGCATGTATACCGCATTTGATTTAAAATACAAATTCACTGATTTTATTCACTAAACGTTATTTTCTATGGTGGATACAATCCCCGAAAGTTTAATGGCAATAATAATCTGAAATAGCCAGAGACCTCAATTTTCAATCGAATTAAAACAAAACTGCCTTCGAAAAGCGGTATCTTCATTGCGAGAGAGCGCGCGCATTGAATGCTAATTAAAATTGAAGGTATTATGCTTAAGAAAAAACTATTTGCTCTTTTGCTGGTTGTTCAGGCTTCCATTGCTTTTGCTCAGGATTATACGCCTTTCATAAAAGATACCACCACTTTTTTTCTCAGGAACAACTGGTTAATGGGCGTCCGTTTTGATTCGGTAAAAATTTCAGGCAGCGATTCTGTTATGGGAGGGCGGACTTTTTGCTTAAAAGTAATTCAACCCTCATTTCTCAATCGCCGCAATCAACGCCGGATCAAAGGGCGTAACCTTCGATTTAAAATGACATACATATTCGCCTTCTTCGTTGATAAGGTATTTGTTGAAATTCCAGCTTACATCAGAATCTTCCACGCCGTTTAACTTTTTCTCTGTAAGCCAGTGATATATGGGTGCCATATCACTTCCTTTCACCGAAATTTTTGCTGCTAGCGGAAAGGTGACATCATATTTTGATGAACAGAATTGCTGTATCTCTTCATTGGTGCCCGGTTCCTGTCCCATGAAATTATTTGCCGGGAATCCGATTATCACCAGCTTGTCTTTGTATTGACGGTATAATTTTTCAAGGTCTGCATACTGCGGCGTATAACCACATTCCGATGCCACATTCACGATCAGAATCTTTTTACCTTTGAAAGCCGCGAGGTCAATTGTGCCGCCATCAATGGATTTCACTTTAAAATCATAAATGGTATTGGAGGCAATATCGGTTGGATTTATCGCTAAAAGAAAGAAGGAGAGCAAGATCACATTCATCAGTTTTTTTAATCCTGTTGTTTAATTATCAGGTTAATGCAGTCATTAACCCATTTCAACTAAAATTGTTTCAATAATGCGTGTTGCTGTTTTCAGAAAAGAACATTTTAATGCCGCTCACAGGCTGTATCGCAAAGACTGGGACGACAAGAAGAATGCGGAAGTGTTCGGCTTGTGCAGCAATCCACTCTATCATGGCCATAATTATTACCTGGAAGTGAAAGTGACCGGCGAAGTAGATCCGCAAACCGGTTATGTGCTGGATCTGAAAATTTTGAAAGATATTATTAAAGAAGAAGTGCTGGATAAATTTGACCATCGCAATCTGAATGAAGACACCGAAGAGTTTCGCAACCTGAATCCAACGGCAGAAAATATTGTGTGGGTGATTTATGAAAAGATCCGCAGACGGCTGGAAGTGAAATTTGATCTTTCCGTAAGATTGTTTGAGACCGAACGGAATTTTGTGGAATATCCGGCTTGAAAATAGAACGCAGAAGACGCGGATTTGACGGATAAATACGGATAAGAAAAAAAAGCGATACGACGCGGCAGATGTATGATTCCGGCGGAATCCCACCAATAGATAGTACTGAAAGCAAGCAAGTCTGATCTGTTTCAATCTGTTTAACCCGTCACCTGCGTTCAATAAATAAGATCCGTTTTAATCTGTAAAATCCTTGTCATCCGTGTTCTATTCTAATAAACAACTTTCAAAGTCTCCAAATGAAGAAGTTCTATTCCATCATTCTCCTCTTCTTGCCTTCTATCCTTTTTGGTCAGAATCAAATCATTGATTCAAGGTCTTCGGCTATCGCTGATTCAGTTATTCAGATGATGGGCGGAAAACAAAACTGGGACAACGTACACTACCTCCGCTGGAATTTCTTTGGAAGAAGAACACTCTACTGGGACAAGTGGACCGGCAATGTTCGCATCGAAGTTCCTGCTAAGAAATTATTGATCCTCACCAACATCAACACACGGCAAGGCCATGCTTTTCGCGATAGCAAAGAGTTATTGCAACCAGATAGCATTGCGTATTTTATGGATCGGGGATTTAAGATCTGGGCAAACGACAGTTACTGGCTCATCATGCCTTTCAAACTCAAGGATCCAGGTGTAAATATTTCCTATAAAGGCTCAGCAAATGATTCGGAAGGAAACCCTTGCTTCGTGCTTGAACTGACTTTTAATAATGTAGGCGTAACACCGGAAAATAAATACCGAATATATGTTGATCGTAAAAAATACCTTGTTACGCAATGGGATTATTTTGAAAAGTACCAGGATGAAAAGCCGGACATCAGTAGTCCCTGGGGCAATTATCAATGGTATGGAAAAATTCTGTTATCAGACGACCGCGGACGTGACGAAGGAAAGCTATCAGACATTGCAGTGATGGATGAAGTGCGTGACGGATTGTTTGAAAAAGAATGAATTCCTTTTCCTGTTGACTAAAATGATCATGCTTGATGCTGTTCAGAAAAATTGTTGAAGTGATTATCACAATGTTCAAGCTAGAAAATCAGAAACGTGTTTCAGAAATTAATGATGTGAAGTAAAAGATCACCTTGTTATTAGCAGGCCACAAAAAAAGATCGCCCCGGTTTACCAGGGCGATTGATTTTTAATTGATTGTTTATTTGTTGAGGTTGCTATTGAATTCCCACAACCACCTTTTCGGTATAGGTCTGATTTCCCTTACTCAATTTTATAAAGTAAATGCCAGGCAACCACTTTTTACAATCCACCACCATGTTCATCACATCAGTTTGCAGAAAATTCTTTCTGAATACTGATGCTCCGATTGTATTGGTTACATCTACAGAAATGTCTTCTTTGTTTCCTGCTTCATTAAAACTGAGTATAAAATAGGAAGTGGCGGGACTTGGCCACAGCCTGAGAATGCGGTCATTTACATTTTCATCCTCATCTCCGTTACTGTAGTCCTTCTGCGGATTGGACAAATTACAGTTGGTAGAAATAGGTGTGTAGTCACCAACTGATGTGCGGATGCTATCCAAAATAACCCGGTAAGTATTAATTAAATCAGCGTAGGTACTATTGTTGATCAGGTTGCTATTTTCTTTTGGATCAGTGGAGATGTCATAAAATTCTTCCACCAAGCCAGTGCAATAATGCTTCACATACTTGTATTGCGAAGAGCGAACGGCCCTTATGGAAGGAGCGCCGGCTTCACCGGCATATTGATAGAAGAAATATTTTCTTTGTAAATCACCGTCCGCCAGTTTTTTCAAGGACATGCCATCCATGTTGTAGGTGTTGGGAATGTGCGCAGCTTCCAATATAGAGGGAGCAAGGTCAATATTGGTAGCCATTTTATCCGTATAAACAGATCCGGGCTTAAACCACGATGGAAACCTAATGTACATTGGAACACGAATAGATTCTTCCTGGGCTATTTGCTTTGCTTCCAATTTGTGCTCTCCCATCATGTATCCGTTATCCGAAGTAAAAATGATCATGGTACTATCGAGTGCATTCCGTTGTTCCAACCAGCTCATCATAGCTGTAACGTTGACTTCCACGCCGTAAAGCGTCTGGAATTCTATCAAATTCATTGAATCCGTTTGCGCCGTTGTATAATTCCAGTTGTGTGTGTTGTAAAAATAGGATGGATAATTGGCAGTGTATTTTGCGAAATTAGAAGGGAAAGGCATTGTTTCCGAAGTGTAAAGATTGAGATCATCAGGACGGGGCACTCTCGGTCCATGAGGCACCTTTGTAAAAAACATCAGCATAAAAGGACTTCCTGATGGTACGCTATTAAGAAAATTAAGAGCGAGTTGCTGGTAATTATCTGAAATATGTCCTTCCATCATCGTGTCGGGGCCATTATTGATGTTATAGATTGCATCAATATAAACATTACCCTCACTGGTTGCCCAATAATTAAAACCTGTGGGCTTGCCTTGTTGCTGTCCGTATTTTCCAATAAACCCTGTATAATAGCCATTGTCTTTTAAAATTTGTTGAACCAAAGGAAGTCCGTCATTCATACGGGTATCATTGTCTTTTGCTCCATGATGATGGGCATACAATCCTGTATAAATCGAAACCCTGCTGGGTGCACATTGCGAAGTAGTGGGAAATGCATATGTAAAATTGGCCCCCTCACTGGCAATCCGGTTAATAGAGGGCACATTAAACCATTCAGGACCGCCTGATGGTTGAAAATTGTCATAGCGGCCATCATCTAATAAAACAATAACAAAATTTGGTTTTTTAACTGCGGGAATAACATTCTCTGTGACAAAAGTAATCGGTGCAGTCCATACAGATTTATCAGTGCCACAAACACTCTGTACGCAAACAGTGTAAGAACTATTTTTCAATAATCCGGTGAAGTGATGAGACGTAGCAGTTGTGGATGAAAACACTTTATAAACCGCATCTGAAGATAGTTTCCAGCGCACTTTAAAGGTAGTTGATCCACATTGCGGGACCCATGAAAAATCAGCTTCATAAGGTGTAACGTTCGCTATTGCAGGTGACAGCGGAACAGAACATTTCAATGTGGTTTTCTTAACCTGCTTCCATCCGCTGTTTACATTATTTACGCAATAACTTGCCACAGAAAATGTGTATTCTTTATTGGGGTTCAGGCCTGTAAATGTGAAAGTTGTGGCGGTAACCTGATCAGGCAATAAAATAAATGTTCCTGTTGTTTCCTTGTATTTCACCATGTAATAGGCAGCCTCAGGTACAGCATTCCAGGTCATAGTTGCACTGCAACTGAATACATTCGAAATTTTAACATTTGTTGGTATAGCTATGGTGCACTGTGCAAAAGAACTTTCAGTGGCAATGAAGCCAAACAAGAGCAGTAATAAAATTCTATTCATGAACATTAATTTAATAGAAATAAGCATACTGCGAGACTTCTTAAAGTCTAAACGATGCTTTTTCTCGTGATTACTGGGTATTCAGGGTTAGCAAAAATAATTTAATCAATCAGGTTTGGAATTTTGCAAAGTCATTTTGAAAAACATTTAATATGCATGATTTTCGACAGTAATGAATCAAAAATCCAATTTTAAAAACTTATTACTTTCAGCAACGCTCTGTTTCCTTAACTGATCGAATATTATATTTACTGACCAGCGGCGGCATAATTATTTCTCCAAAAATTGCTCCTACTCTCCCTTAGCAACTGAAGCTTAATCAGCAAAATCATAGCTTTCAAAGATTGCGAATTACTTCTTTAAACTTAACGCTCATAAAAATGTTTCAATAATTTTGATTTTCCAAAGAATTTGCCACTTTTTAAATGCCCTTTACAAGAAGTCGCTGAAAATTATTGGATTATCTATGATCTTGATATTAAAGTGTAAGAATTTGCTTTAATATGATACGTTTCGAACACCTTTACTACGTTTTTTAGGTTCTAAAATTTGGCAATGGTCACTTTTCCAATTGGTGTGTATTTCTTTTGCCCTGATCAGGCGAGGTCTTTTTATTTTGAAATACCTTCGCGGAACCAACAAGATCATGAAACTGATTGAATTTTCAAGATTAAAAACATTTTCATTACCGGCATTCCTAATTTGTTGCCTGCTGCTGACTTCACAATCATGCTATGAAAGTTCAGCTCATCATGAAGTGCAGAAATTTTCATGGGAATATCCGCCGGTACTCACGGCAACTGATAATTTACTTGCACACAGCATTGATACTTTCTTTCAGCACAGGGCAAAAAAGGCAGGACTTAACGGATCCGTATTGGTAGCGCAAAATGGCAGAGTGATTTACCAGCATACTTTCGGATTTCTGAATTATTTCAGCAAAGAATTACTGACCGACAGCTCAACATTTCAACTTGCATCGGTAACCAAGCCTTTTACTGCAACTGCAGTATTATTGCTGCACAAGAGAAAAAGTCTGAACATTGACGACGAAGTTGCAAAGTATATAAAAGATTTTCCGTATAAAAACATTACCATTCGCCAACTACTGAATCACCGCTCAGGTCTTGCTAACTACATTTATCTTTTCGATACCCTGAAACTGGCAGCAGGTAGTTTTATCACCAATCAGGACGTAGTGAATTACTTTGTTCAACATAAGCCCGCACTTCAGGCTACTCCCGGACATAAGTTCCAGTATTGTAACACTAATTATGCGTTGCTGGCTTACATTGTGGAGTTGGTGAGCGGGCAACCATTTAAGGATTTTCTAAGCGAAAACATTTTCATCCCTTCACATATGTATCATACTTATGTGCGCAATGTAAGTGATACCATTAAACACGTCAACCAAACTATTGCCTACACAGGCGCGCATTGGTCACGTGTGAGTGATGTGCTGTATGATGGTGTTTCAGGGGATAAAGGAATATATACCACCGCAATGGATCTTTATCTTTTCGATCAGGCATTAAATCATCAATTATTGCTTGATAAAGAACTTCTTGCCGAATCGTATAAAGGATATAGTTATGAAAAGCCAGGACAGAAAAATTATGGACTCGGCTGGCGTTTGAAGGAATTTAACGACAGTACAAAAATCGTTTACCACAATGGATGGTGGCGTGGCTACAATTCACTGTTTGTACGAAAGCCGGAACACGGAACCTGCATTATTGTATTGGCAAATAAGTACAATCGGAATGTTTATGATGTAAAAGCACTCTATGAAATGCTTGGTTTAAATCCGGATGATAAAGAGGAAGGGGAAGAATAACCGTAAAGGAACCGCTTATGGTTGATCGCATAGGTCAACTAAAGAAAGCATTTCAATCAATATGAATAAATATCCAATTGGCCTTGCCGCAACACATATAGCCTGCTCTTTTCAATACGTACATCAATCACTTGTGCAGCATCAGGTAAAGCAATGTTTTTTAATTCAAGTGTTTTTAATTCATAGCTGCGCAACGTTTCAGCTTCCTGAAAAAACAATTGGCCGCTGCGAACCTGGAATTTATGGATGTTCTTAAAAGGAAGCGTTTGATAGTAAGTGCCATAGATATCAAAAATAACAATGCCTTCATCCGGGTCAGTGAGATACACATACTGATCATCCTCCTGCATAAAAACGGGATGAAGCGCTTTTCCCAGCAATGAAAAAAGGTCACCGCTTTCAATAACTATATCGTTGTTCCTGTCAATTTTTTTCAACTTAAAATCCTGGTCATCGAATACCCAGATATTATTATCAATGGAAGAAAAGCAGGTGGCACTGTAACTCTGAATATTTATTTTCCTGAGTGAAAGTGCGTTTACTTCCGACAAATTATTGTCAAGCATTACCACTGTTCCATAGTCAGGATAAGATAATACCAGCCGCAATGGATTGGTTGCATCGGCAAAGAAAAGTTTCCCATAACGGTTTTGATTATAGGTAACCAACAGGTTACCGGATGAATCAACTTTTTGGAATTCATTTCCGGAAGTGATGATGTAGCCGTTTTGCAAATAATCGGTCGTAAGAAATGTTGCATCTGTTTTTACTGATGTGAGCAACACGAAACTGATAACAATCTGCAGCAATGGCAACATAGTACAAAATGAGGTCGTGGAAAGCAGATGGGAAATCGTTTACAGCGATCGTAAAAAATGAATGCCTGAAGTTACGAAAAGCTTACGTAGCTCAAATGATCTTTCTGATAATGTCCTCAATGGAAATCCCTTCCGCTTCTGCTTTGTAATTGAGGATAATCCGGTGGCGAAGCACCGGAGTAGCCACTGCTTTTACATCTTCAATGTCAGGAGAATACTTTCCGTTAATAGCAGCATTACATTTTGCACCCAACACCAAAAACTGTGAAGCCCGCGGACCTGCACCCCAGGAAACATAATCGTTCACAACTGCCGGAGCTTCCGTTTGACCGGGACGCGTTTTTCTTGCCAGCGCGACTGCATAGTTGAGTACATTGTCGGAAACAGGAATTTTTCGTACGAGTTGCTGAAAAAACTGGATGTCGCTTCCGGATACAATTTTTTCCACCGTTGCTTTTTGCGACGAAGTGGTGCCTTTCACCATGGCAATTTCTTCATCATTCAAAAGGTAATCAAGCTTGATATTAAACATGAAACGATCCAGTTGCGCTTCGGGCAACGGATAGGTTCCTTCCTGCTCAATAGGATTCTGAGTGGCCAGCACAAAAAATGGAAGCGGCAATGCATGCAACTGACCCGCAAAAGTCACGCTTCGTTCTTGCATAGATTCAAGTAAAGCAGCCTGTGTTTTGGGCGGCGTTCTGTTTATTTCATCTGCAAGAATGATGTTGGCGAAAATGGGTCCTTTGTTAAAATAGAACTGCCGCGACTCATTCATGATTTCTGAACCAATAATATCAGAAGGCATGAGATCCGGTGTAAACTGAATACGTTTGAAACTGAGGTCGAGCACATCGGCAATGGTTTTTACCAGCAGTGTTTTCGCAAGGCCCGGCACACCAACCAGCAGACTGTGTCCATCGCAAAACACTGAAAGAAGCACATACTTTACAACTTCTTTCTGTCCTACTATTACTTTGCTTATCTCATTGGTCAGATTGTGATAACAGGCAGCCAGTCCATCCACTGCGGCTGCATCATTCGAATACTTCATTACTGTTGGTTGTTGTTGATCCATTTTTTTATCACCTTGCAATCATGAAATTCCGGAGCCACAAATACATAGGATTTTGAAATCCGGTCTTGTAGCCATTTATTAATTGTGTCTACCTGCTTTTGTCCAAGCGCCATGTCCTGTATCCTGTTGTAGTCATCTTTCATATTGGCCTGATGTGGCTTTGTTTTCGACTTCATAAACAGCATGCGGTAACCCGTTTCGCCACGTTCGTTGCGAAAAAGCATCGGTTTTGAAATGGCTCCTACCTGAAGGGTGTCAGTGGCCGGTACCAGGCTTTGATCATAGTTTCCCAATTCACTTATATCAAATTGATTGCTGCCGGTGGAAGGATTTACCAACATGCCACCATTCCCTTTTGAATATTCATCTTCACTGAATTTATTGACAGCTTCAACGAATGAATATTTTCCTGATTGAATCAGGTAGTAAATGCTGTCCATTAATTTGCTTGCCTTTATTAAATCGAACGAAGTGGTTTTAGGTTTGATGAGTATATGCCGCACATTGATCCTGTCGCCGCGGCGCTCAATAAGTTGTATAATATGAAAGCCATAGGCAGATTCAACGATATCGGACACCTCATTCGGTTTTTTCAAACTAAAGGAAGCCGCTTCAAAAGCAGGATCTAATTCGCCCCGATTCACAAAGCCCAATTCACCACCTCTGTCTGCACTGCCCGGATCTTCTGAATAAGTACTTGCCAGGGTCGAAAAATCTTCACCGTTTTTTATTCGTTGAAGCAACTCATTCATTTTTTCTTTGCTGTAGGCACGTACTGCATCATTTACTTTTGGATAAATCACCAGTTCACCCAATTCAGTAGCAGCGTTATAGTAGGGCAATGAATCTTTCGGGATATTATTGAAATAAGTGGCAACTTCTGATGGCGTAACTTTCAGATCACCTGCAATCCTGGCTTTTTCACCATCAGCCAACAGGTTTTCCCGCACCTGCGGTCTGAATTCATCCTTCATTTCAAGTATCGACTTGCCATAATATTCTTCCAGCTTTTCAACGGAGCCTGCTACATTGGCAAAGGTGCGAACCCGGCGATCCAATTCATTTTCTACCTGTTCATCAGTAACTTCCACGCTGTCGATGATGGCCTGCGCAACCATCAGCTTCTCCGTTAGCGCCGAATTCAGCAGTTCGCATTTAAAATCAGGAGGAATTGGGGCGGTTACCTGATAAGTATTCTGAAGATACTGCGCTTCAATTTCAGACAACAGTATCATGCGGTCGTCAACAATACCAATGATCTTATCGGCAAGTTTAGGTTGCGCCTGCAGCAGCGAGTTGGTGAGTAATAGAAATAAAAGAAGTGTATTGCGCACTAACAAATGGAATAAATTAAGCCGGTGAATTTTAATTGGTCCGTTGAATGATTCAGTTTTTATTTAACGTTGAAGCGATAATTGTACCCCGGACGAAAGGCGAAACTACCATTTATTTACCTCTTTACGCTACCGGCAGAATCCAGAAATGTTTCAAAATTGTTCTTTTTAAGGGCTTCATCATAAATACTTTTATGAATAGCACCGATAAAAGCAAGTTTACGTTTGTTCAGTATAATGTTGGTTATCTCCTCTCTTACAAAGTTGATGGGCGCATCACTTCCTTTCAAACGGTAATCCTCAAACTTCATCAGGTATCCATAACCGGAATCAGGTACTTCAAGATAGCTCTTGTTAAATTGCGCTTTCTCTAAGTCAAATTTGCCAATGGGAAGAAACGAGGTCAGTTCATCCATATTGTACCATACACTGTCACTGATAGAATATCTTACCGCATGCTCATTACAAAATCCGCGTAGTTTAGGATAGTTGTAAGGAGTGGTCTTCCGCATCCAGACCCTGACGGAATCAAGTTGAATCTTTGTGTCCATACTGAGCATGATGTACTTGACCCGCGAAATACTTTGTTTGAGTTGAAAAGTTTCCTTGTGATCACCATAATACTGTATAATATCTGCTTCATTTACCACTGTATCCAGTTTGTCGTTCAACAGTTCCTTTTCATACAAATATATCAAAAGTGATTCCCTGTAATCACGCATTTGCTCATTGAGTATTTTTTCCTCTTCGGGAAGGTTATCCTGTGCATATCTCAGCATCAGGTTGTGACGAATCCAGCTATCCACATAATTCTTAACCATTTGAATGCTGTCTTCAGGCCGTGCCGCACCTCTGCCGACACCTTCCAGATCGGATTGATAAAGATAGGCGTCATAAACCCGTGCAACGGGCTTTTCTTCTTTGTCCGAATCACTAAAAAAGCTGCATGAACCCATGAAGGCGAGCAGGATAATCAGCAGATAAAAATGAAGTGCTTTCATCAACGACCTAAAACTGAATAGCGCGGGCAGCTAACCCACGCTATCATATGAATTAATATGAAAAAAAGTGCAGCAACAATTCAGTGACTGCTGCAATCAAATGACTTTTTTTACTTTTTCACCATTGACTGAAATACCTGCTCGTTGATAGAAACAGGATACTTTTTCCGCAAGTCGGCAATCCATGATTTCTCAAGTGACTCCTGATAATCTGCCACTACATAACCTTTCACTTCATTCAGTGGTTTTGGTGCCGGAGGAAGCAATTGATTCACTTTAAGCAGTCGGATAGAGGAATCTGTTTTCACAGTGTAGGTTTTACCGGCTTCCCATCCCAGCTTTTCAATTTCAGAATCTTTTCCTTTTTCGAACTCTTCCGTAGATATCGTCAGGTTATCTTTATCCTTCTTATTGATTTTGGCAAGAATGTCTTCGTTGTCGGTTCCTTTCGCAATATACTTCGACAGTTGATCCACAACAACCTGGCTTTTCGCAGTGTAGGTAGTCACTTCAGCGCGTTCCTGACCCATGTAATTATTCTTATTCGCTTCATAAAATTCTTTCAGACCCACTGTGTCTTCAACAGCCTTTGTCCATACTTTCTCACTGGCAAGATCAAAAAGCAGAATTCCATTCATGTATTCATCCATCAGATCGCTGAATGGCGGGTACTTTGCTTCGAGGCGCTGATCTTCATATCCGGTAACACTGACAACCACAAACTGATCATACATTTTATTATACATGTTATCGATGTTGCCTTGATTCATGTATTTGCGCTGATTTTTTACGATAAAATCTGCAAACTCATTTTGCTTGAAAGCGCCGAATCCGGGTCTATACCTTGCGTCAACCAAGGCAAACAATGGAGTAATCATATTGTGGCACATGGAATCACTCCAATTACCTTTCAGAAGGCTGGAATCCATTTTGCGGCGCAGTTCATCCTTTGTGCCTGGGATTTCCTTGAACTTGTATTCTTTTTTCAGTTTATTGATGAAAGATTGTTTTGCATATTCTGACCATGTACCTGTTTCCACTTTCTTGCGGATATCATCTTTCATTGATTCGAAAGTTCCCATTGGTTTCTTTTCAATCAATTTAATGATATGCCAGCCAAATTTAGTCTGCACAGGCGATGACACATCACCTGGATTCTTTAACCCGAAGGCAGTGTTTTCAAATTCTCCCACCATTTGTCCGGTGCCAAACGGTGCAAGCTTGCCACCACTCGCGGACGATGTTTTATCCTGCGAATATTGCTTGACCAATTCATCCCAGTTACCACCTGCTTTTAACAAACCGGATAAAGAATCAATTTTATTTTTTGCTTTTTGCTTGTCTTCATCGGTAGCATTATTGGGCAATTTGATAAAGAGATGCGCAACGGTTACCGTGCCGCGCGTAGGCCGTGTTTCTATAGTACGGATCAGGTGATAACCAAAACGGGTACGAACCGGCATGCTGACGGTGCCGGGTTTTGAAGTGTAGGCAATTGTTTCAAAAGGATAAATCACCTGCATGGAGGTAATCCAGCCCAGATCACCTTTATTATCTTTTGCTGTAGGATCGCTTGAAGAATCCGCTGCCAGGGTATTAAAGTTTTTCTTTCCGGATACAATCATTTTTCTCCACGCGGAAATTTTTTTGAATGCCTTAAGTGTATCAGCAGGCGTGGCATTAGGATCTAACTTCACGAGGATATGTTCTACATGCACATCCGTTTTCATGCGATTGTATGCTTCACGCACCACTGCAGTGTCATACATATAACTCGGTGTAAGTTTACTCCGATAGGTTTTAAATTCATTCAGCACTGCTGCGGTCGTATCAAGCTTCATATCACGGGCCTGTTTTACCTTAAGACGGAAGTTTACATACAAGTCAAGATAATCACGCAATGATTTCTCACTGAAATCAGCTTCACCGCTGATGTTGGTCTTCTGATATACCTTTACAAATTCATCTTTGGATACTTTCTCATTTCCGATGGTAAAGAGTGCAGGGCTTTCAGGCACTTGCGCCTGTGCAAGAATGGTGGCGAAGAGAATCGCCAGAACGGTTAACGTACGTTTCATAAAAAGTAGAATGCGATTGGTTTGGATTTTTTTGGAGGACGCAAAGATATTTATTTTTGATTAATGGCCTAATTAAGAGTCAATTGGGGTGTACGACCAACTATAAAACTAACTGTTCATCGTATTGAACGATTAGCAAAATAAAAAACAGATTGCTATGGTTTGTTTTCTCTTTACAGAACTGAATTGATTAACCCAATATTTACAAAAGAGTGGCTCGAAAATGCCGCAAAGGATATAAGGGTATTTAACTTGGCATTTTTTGCGCCCTTGCCAAAAAAAACCATGTGGCTGAAGTGTGATACAACCGTCACTTGAGGGTCATTTCAAAAAATCATGCATCGGAAATGACGTTCAACCTTTTTAACTTCAAGGTCCCTATGGAAGATTCTCCGCTGTATCTTCACGCCATTATGCAAAAGCAAACCATCCTTCAACAATTGCGCGTAACCGCTTTTGCAAACGAAGGAAAAACAATCGGACACCATGAAGGCAAAGTAGTTTTTGTTAAAGGCGCCGTGCCAGGTGAAGTTGTCAATGTATTGATAACAAAAAACAAGAAAGACTGGATGGAGGCAGATGTTTTGAAAGTGCTTGAAGCGTCTGACGATCGTCAAATGTCTTTCTGTATGCATTATGGAAAATGCGGTGGCTGCCAGTGGCAGCACATGACTTACGCCGCACAGCTTCGTTACAAAGAAGGCGCAGTGATTGATACCCTCGAACGAATGGGTAAAGTGACTATAAATAAAAAGGAATCTATAGTTGGTGCAACCATAGACCGTTATTACCGAAACAAACTGGAATTCACTTTTTCCAATCGCGAATGGCTGGCACCGGAAGATTTTTTCGGACCTACCGGGAAACCACCACAGCAACCGGCCCTTGGTTTTCATTTGCCGGGCGCTTTCGATCGCGTCTTTGATGTGAAAACCTGTTACCTGCAATCTGATTTAAGCGATCGTATCCGAAATACAGTTAAGAAATTTACTATTGAAAACGGTTATGAATATTTTAACCTGCGCCATCAGGAAGGTTTATTGCGTAACCTGATGATACGCATTACAACAACCGGCGAAGTAATGGTGGTGGTCGTTTTTGCAAGGAAAGAGGAAGAAAAAATTATGGCGCTACTGAGTTTTCTCCAGCAGGAATTTCCCGAGATTACATCATTGCAATATGTGATCAATCAAAAAAAGAATGATACCATCTATGATCTCAAAGTAATCACTTTTGCAGGAGCAGATGCCATTTACGAACGAATTGATAACCTAACATTCAGGATCAGTGCAAAATCCTTTTTTCAAACCAATACAAGACAGGCAGCCCGGCTGTATGAATGTGTAAAAGAGTTTGCCGGACTTGAGGGTAATGAACTGGTATATGATCTCTATACAGGAACAGGAAGTATTGCATTGTATCTCGCACGGTCCTGCAGAAAAGTAGTTGGCATTGAACAGGAGGCACAGGCTATTGAAGATGCGAAAGTGAATGCAAACATCAACAGCATTTCAAATGTTACATTTCATGTTGCAGACATTGCTAAAATTCTTGATCATTCTTTTCATGCAGAAAACGGAGTACCCCAGGTAGTAATTACCGATCCACCCAGAGCAGGCATGCATGAGGCGGTGATTAAAGAACTTTTATTGATGGCGCCGGAGCGCATTGTATATGTAAGTTGCAATGTAACTACGCAGGCACGTGATCTTAATTTATTAAATGAAAAATATTCTGTTGAAAGAATTCGACCGTTTGATTTATTTCCTCAAACCAAACACGTGGAGAATGTTGCTGAACTAAAGAAACGATAATATCAAATGGAAACTATTCAAAATATATTATCGGAGTAATGAAATAGTCTTGTTTGAGTTTCAGGATCAAAGTCATCTAACAGTTATAACAAGATGGACCTGACTTTTAACAATTTTGAAAAACATTACCTGAAAATGGTGGCTTTCTTTTTATTAATAGAAGAACTATTAGCGGGAATTTTTCTATCTAAAAAATCAGGTTTAAAAACCGTTTTATGCTTTATAGTTGTCCTGAAAAGAAACCATTAAGCCATATTGTTGATTTTAATACTCAATCAAAATTTTATATTTATATATATTATTATTTATAATTTATTTTTAATCATCCGATTAAAAATAAAAAGTAAAAATTAATGTTAAAACTTTCTGAAGAGCTAATTGTAGCCCGATTATTGAATCCCGTCGGCCCCTGTGGTGAAAATTTTGACGTATTTATTTCTTTTTTCAGTTGTCCCTGACCAATAATTTGCTTTTGATGATGCCTGTTGAATGGCGGATTTATGGAATGTAAAATATTCATAAAGCCCTATTTGCATTTGGCATTTACCGTTTTTTTGCCAGGATGAGTAAATAGGACATGTAAGGTTAGTTACAGGTATGCAAGCAGATCGAGGAGTTGTAGTTGAATGCAGTTGGAATGGGATTTCCTGAATTATCTAAGACATATCAGTTGAAATAAATAACAGATTGAATCAGTAACTAACGATTGTGCAGAAGCGCAAAAGGTTTAAGGCTACCCGATAAAACCGGGATAGTATCGCTTAGGATTGTGAAGCAATTCTCTTTTTAAAAAATTCATAAGCAATTCTGAGTAATGCGGAGTCTCCATGAAGCTTGACAATTAAAATGAAAAATCCGGAACCACACAAAATAGAAGGATGTACAAAGAGCAAACATTACGTCATAGGATCAAAAATTCATATACAGGATTGACCAGTAAGCATCCAGCATCACGCATTTTAATATCTCCCGGCATTTATGCCTGGGCTTCCACTGCATATGCCATCCATTTTATTCTTGCCATTAAACACCTTGCACCTTCCTGACAGGTCAGGAAACTTATTGCACCATACCACCTCTCAACCAAACAACCAAACGCCATGATTAAAACACCACCCAAGCTGAAAAGCTATAGCCACGTACTAACCCTGCTGGTTCTCCTTCTTTTTTTTGCAGCAGGACAATCGTCCGCAGCAACCGTATCAGATCTGAAAGCGACTTACCACAATGGACAGATATTTTTAACCTGGACCAATCCTCCGGGATTACTCATGCAGTTTAATGTTTATCGCAGCACATCTAAATTCACCACCTCCAGTCAGCTTAGTTCTTCTAAATTAATGGGATTTGTACGCGATAATTCTTCGCAGAACATTCAATTGTCTATCGATCTTCCGGGCGATGTATATTATAAAATTGACGATGCTGGCGCTCCGCTAGGTGCCAACCAGGGCTTGTATGTGATTACCTGCACCGGCAATCAATCCTATTATTATGCAGTTACCGTTACAGACTTGCTTACCACGCTTGAATCCAAAACGATCACGATGGGTAAGAACAGTTTATCAAATCCTGTGAATGAAATAGTAGCTAAGCCGAAACCTGTTTTTCAGCAAACTGTTGCTGCACCCGGAAATGAACTGAAAGATTATTACACGCAGTTTGTCAATAACCAGGAAACGGACTTGTATCCTGCAATGAACAGCACCGGTTCATATGGTTTCAACTTTTACATAACCAAAAGAGGAACCGCAACTAAATATCCGCTGGTAGTTGTATATGAAAGTGCGGGAGCAGCCATTACTTCTGGTGCAGGCCTCGATGGTTCAATTACCGATTGCTATGTGATGGGAGTTTATGACTGGCTTCCTTTACCAAATGGAACTTCAATAGGACTTGGTGACAATACTTATTTCGCAGGCTATCATGAAAATTTCAATATCTATAGTATCCTGAATCCGGTTCCGCTTACGGGCACCGTCAATATGTATTGCCAGTCAAGATATATTGAAGCGATTCGCTGGGCGAAAAAAAATTTACCTGTTGATTCAAATCGTATTTATACAAAAGGCACTTCAGCCACCGGGTTTGGTGCTTTGCTTACAGGCTTGTTTTATCCCAATGAAATTACGGCAGTCTATTCATCGGTTGAGCCCATGTTTGTAAAGCCGATAGGATCGAAAGGTGAGTTGTATGAACAAATGTGGGGGTCAAGTACTACGAATCTGTCTTCTGACATTCGTGATCCTGAAACAGGTGACCAGATAACAGTCTACCAGGCCCTTGATGCGAGAACATTATTGAACATTGAAAAAAATGTTGACCTGCCGTTGATTTTTGATGTGCATGGGAAAAAGGATGTTACGGTTACCTGGTCAAGCAAAATTATCTCTTGGTATGATTCTCTGGAATTCAACAAAGTAGGTGGAGTCTTTTATTGGGATCAACGCACACATGGCGGTGACGGGAAAAATTTTCTTCCGGAAGAAACCACACCTGATTTTTTCAGATATAGAACCAATAAAGCATATCCCGCATTCTCCAATTGCTCCATCAATCAGGATCCGGGAAATGGCACACCCACTTCAGGCGATAAATACGGTGCAGTCAACGGGTATCTTGACTGGGAAGACAGTATGACAGATCAAAAATGTGAATTGACAATGCATGTTTTCGTAAAAGATTTTTACGTAGGCGGCATCTTAGATCCCGAGCAATACAATACCTGTAAAACAGATATTACTTTCCGCAGAATGCAGCACTTTCACCCGGTGGAAGGTCAGACCATCAAGTGGAAAAATTTTGATGATACGAATACCAAAATTCAAAGTGGAAACTTTGTTTATAATGGTGGGTTAATCACCGTCAAAAGCCTGACAGTGAATAAAAAAGGAATCGTATTGAATTAACAATTTCAAATTGCGACAAAACAGAAAACGATATGGATGATGAAGTGGCAACATCCGACATCCGGTTTTTGCGCACTCCAACTGGTTATTCAATGGAGTTAACAAGCGCTCAGGCAGGAGGTGCAGAGCTGCAGATTTACGATGTGATGGGACGACTCGTAAAGCATTACCCGATCACTTATTTTGAGGGCGTCAATAATTTTGAAATACCTTCACCCGGCAGGGGAATTTTCCTGGTAAGCATCAGATCCCAATCGTTGGTGCATACAGAAAAGTTGCTGTTCTGACAGCATTATTGCAATGTAAAACAGGATAAACGGAGGCACCAGTATTCAATTATCGAATGCTTGGTGCCTCTTTAATTTTTGTTATGCAAGCGCCGGATACACACTTATTACGGCCGAAAAACTTTTTGTAAGTGAAAAGGTAATCCGTAACTTCACGCTAACCAATTCACGATTCTGTTCAATCCACTCTGTCAACGTTGACATTGCAAAATAAAATAGCGCTGCTTTACCTGTTCATTGTACTTCCATCCTGCGAATCAAATAAAAATGTGATTCAAGGAAAGGTCACCTACCAGGATGACTCCACTCATCTCGAAATAGCTGCAGAAAATGTAACTGTTTATCTGTACACTTCTATAGTGGAATACCAGGATCATCATGACCGGTTTGACAAATCGGTGATAACAGGACCCTCTGGCTATTATTCCATGTTTCCACTCGCTGCTGGTCCATATTACATTTATTCTGAAAAGCTGGACACCAATGGAAAAGTATTGTATTCTACAGGTTCTTCTGCCAATTTAAATGGAAATCAAACCAAAATAGTAGATCTTTTTCTTCATTGATAAATGCCTTTGGCTGCATACTTCATTTCAGATTCTAAGATTACACGAGTATCTTCGCCCGCATCTTTGTAAATGCCTCAACCTCCCTTCGTAAAGCACATCCCGAATATGTTTACACTTGGTAACCTGTTTTTGGGTTGCCTGGGGATCCTGTTTGCTTTTAACGACCATATTTTTCCGGTTGAGTTAAAAGAACTGGACCCTTCCGGAAAAAATCTTGGAATCATCTTCGGGTATAATAACCGGCTTTACCTTTCTTCCTTCATGATTTTTGGCGCTGCGGCATTGGATTTTTTCGATGGTTTTTTTGCGCGTTTACTAAACGCGAATTCACCAATCGGCGGCCAACTGGATTCACTGGCTGACGGTGTTACCTTTGGTGTTTTACCGGCCTGCATATATTATCAGTTGCTTGCTGGTGCCTGGCACCTTCAGCCTGGAGCCTTGAATATTCCGATGATATACATGCTACCGGCTTTTTTAATTGCACTGTGCTCAGTTTACCGGCTTGCCAAATTCAATGTGGATGAACGTCAGCAATCCGGATTCATCGGTTTGGCCACACCAGCCAGCGCTTTGTTTGCCGCAGCATTACCATTGATTGTTTTCACAAATGCTTTTACCCTTGCACCATTCATATTGAACAGATGGTTTTTGTATGTTGCCATTGCTTTATTTTCCTGGCTGATGGTGGCCGAAATTCCCATGTTCGCGCTTAAGGCAAAATCATTTAAGTGGAAGGGAAATGAAGTACAGTTTATTTTCCTGGCTATAAGTGCTTTACTGATTATCGTTTTCAAATATGCAGGTATCGCTGCAGTAATTTTACTATACATTCTCATTTGTCTCGCGCAATATTTTTTTGCAAAGAGAAAAGATCAAAACATAAAAGCTGAAACTAAATCAATATGACTTTCACTGCAGAAATAAAAGTAATGCCGCTCAAAGAATTGCTCGATCCGCAAGGCAAAGCTGTTCTTCACGGATTAAATAACCTTGGCATCAAAGAAATGAGAGAAGTGCGAATTGGCAAACACATCCGGTTGAAGATTGAAGCCACGGATGCTGCCGAAGCAAAAATACTTGCCGAAACTGCCTGTAAAAAATTGCTGGCTAATCCGGTGATGGAGTATTTTGAATTTGAAGTGCATGAGTAGTGGCTTATTGAATAACAGGTTTTTCAAACCATCATTCCTTACCAGAAAGTTGCAACAAATACATTCGCAACTCAAATATCGATTGCTTTTCGCACTCAGCCTGTTTTCATTGCAGCATTCAGTTGCACAATCTCCAACGCTCACCTACGCAACCAAAGTAATTGATACACTCACCTCCGCTTCAATGGACGGAAGAGGATACGTGGATTCTTCCGATTGGAAGGCCGCTGAATTTATTCAGCAGGAGATGAAAAACTTCGGCCTTCAGGCTTTCAGTAAAAACTATTTTCAACAATATGCGCTAAGCACTAATGTTTTTCCAGGCGCCATGAAATTAAATGTGAATGGAATAGCATTAATTGCAGGAAAAGATTTTTTGGTTGATGCCGCTTCAGCCTCCTGCAAGGGAAAATTTAATGCAGTGATCATTAATAAACCTGTCGCAGATACTTCACTTGTGTCTATTAACAATCTGCTTAAGGAATTGTCCACTCAAAATAATAAGCAGCACTTCTTCCTTGTTGCGAAAGATAATTTTACGAAAGAGCAATACGGGTTGTGGCAACAGGCACTTCGTGAATCAGTTGCCTTTGGTGCAAAAGGCGTGGTGGAATATTCGGATAATAAACTAACATGGGATGCCTCTCAGGATCAATTGTCGTTTTGCTATTTGCAGGTGAAAGGCAGCTTGCCCAAAACAAAAAAATCAGTGGTTACTGTTGATATTGAAAGTGAGTGGAAGAAAAACTACAGAACGCAAAATGTGATCGGCTATGTGAAAGGAACATCCATGCCTGACTCTTTTCTGGTTTTCACTGCTCACTATGATCACCTCGGACAAATGGGTGATAGCACTTATTTTCCCGGCGCAAATGATAATGCAAGCGGAACATCAATGGTGCTGAATCTTGCAAAATATTATGCGTCACACCCATCAAAATATTCGATTGCGTTTATGTTCTTCAGTGGTGAAGAATTAGGTTTGTTAGGCTCCCGGCACTACGTAAATCATCCACTGTTCCCTTTAGGTAATATTAAATTTTTAGTGAACCTCGATATTGTTGGAACAGGCGATGAAGGCATTAAAGTGGTGAACGGAACAGAGTTTCCGCTGGCATTCAATCAACTCGTGAAGTTGAACGAGTTCAAATTATTGCTGAAAGTGGTTTCTCCAAGAGGCAAAGCCGCCAACAGCGATCATTATTCCTTTTATGAAAAAGGAGTTCCTTGTTTTTTCATTTATACGATGGGCGGAATAGCTGCTTACCACGATGTGTTTGACCGTGCAGAAACATTACCGCTGACGGACTATGATGATTTGTTTCAACTGCTGATTGATTTTGCAAATACTTTTTAGTGAAGCCATTTGTCATTTGTGCATCCTGTAATAATCAAAAATCAAAATGCTCTATATCGTACCTACACCCATCGGCAACCTCGAAGACATGACATTACGTGCCATCAGGGTATTAAAAGAAGTGCATATTATTCTTGCAGAAGACACCCGTAAGTCAGGCATATTACTGAAGCATTTTGAGATTGCGACCAAAATGATTTCTTACCATCAACACAATGAACATGAAATCACCAGCCAGTTAGTGCAACGTTTAAAGAATGGTGAACAGATGGCCATGATATCCGATTCAGGTACACCTGGAATTTCTGATGCAGGTTATTTGCTCGTTCGCGAATGCGTGAAGGAACATTTACCTATCACCTGTTTACCCGGCGCTACTGCATTTGTTCCTGCATTAATCGTTTCAGGTTTTCCCACCACCGAATTTTTATTTACCGGATTTTTACCGCAAAAAAAAGGAAGACAAACAAGATTGAAAGCATTATCCATTGAGCCAAGAACTATCGTACTTTATGAATCTCCCAATCGTTTGGAAAAACTGCTCGAAGAGTTGCAACATTTTTTTGGAGAAAACCGGAAGCTCAGTGTATCACGTGAACTGAGTAAATTATTTGAAGAAACACAGCACGGTACCATCCGTGAATTGCGCGATCACTTTAAAGACAAGCAGGTAAAAGGAGAAATTGTGGTAGTGATAGAAGGCATCGGATAATTAGGAAGAAGCATCAAAATAAATCAGCATGAGTACCTCACAAAAATATTTACTTGCCTTTACTTCCGGCATAATTTTATGGCTTGCCTGGCCACCGCTTCCTTTTTTTCCATTGTTGTTTGTAGGATTTGTTCCGATTCTATGGCTGGAGGAGGCTTGCAGCAGTTCAGCAAATTCAGCAAGAAAATTTTTCGGCTACAGCTATCTCGCATTGTTGGTTTGGAATGTTTGCACTACATGGTGGGTTGGCGCAACTTATTTCGGAACAAAAGATATCTCCACTGCATTCGCCGGAATTTTCGCGAACACCGCCAATCCATTACTGATGTGTATACCACTGCTTGGATTTCACCGAACTAAAAAAAGACTGGGCGCAATATGGGGCTATATATCGTTGGTGGCCTACTGGATCACGTTTGAATTTATTCATCTTCGCTGGGATCTCACCTGGCCGTGGCTTACACTGGGAAATGGTTTTGCACAGTTTCCTCAGGTGGTACAGTGGTATGCATACACAGGAGTGTTCGGCGGAACGTTTTGGATACTTGCTGCCAATATTCTGATCTATCAACTGCTTAGAAAAAGTATTTTTCAAATGAGCAGAACAGACAAAAATCATATTTCAAATTGGAAAAATTATCTGCCGGTTACGCTGTTAATTCTGTTACCCATTACGATTTCCCTTTTACAATATTTTTCCTATCGGGAAAAAGGTGCTGATAAACAGGTAGTGTTGATTCAACCAAACATTGATCCGTATAATGAAAAGTTTGATTTCAGCACATTGGATAAGCAGTTGAATGCATTGTTACAGCTTTCTAAAGGAAATGTTGATTCACAAACGGATTACCTCGTATGGCCCGAAACCGCTATTCCGCAGGGAATTTTTATCAATGACCTTGCCGCCGACAAAACTATTGATAAGCTGAAACAATTTCTGATTCCGTATCCAAAACTGAAATTGATAACCGGCATCAATGCCTACAAAAGGTATGATAACGATGAAACCGCCACAGCACGTCAATCATCAAGTGGCAAGTTCTGGTACGATGCTTTTAACACTGCTATTCAACTTGATTCATCGCACAATATTCCATACTATCACAAATCGAAGCTTGTTCCGGGAGTGGAACAAATGCCCTATCCGCAGCTCTTCAAATTTTTAGAACCACTCGCTATTCAGATGGGCGGTATCAGCGGCAGTTTGGGAAAGCAGGAACACCGTGATGTATTTCACAGTGCAGATTCCACAGGTGTAGGACCCATGATTTGTTATGAATCCATTTATGGTGAATATGCGACGGAATATGTACGGCGGGGTGGCAACCTGTTATTCATTATTACCAATGACGGCTGGTGGGGAAATACCGACGGCTACAAACAACACCTGCAATATGGAAGGCTTCGGGCAATTGAAACAAGACGCGACGTTGCACAGGTTGCGAATACCGGCACTTCTGCATTCATCAATCAGCGTGGTGACGTTTCCCAGGCTACTGCATGGTGGCAACCGGCTGCTATTAAAACAATTTTGCATGCAAATAATGAGTTGACTTTCTATGTCAGGTTTGGTGATTATATCGGAAGAGCGGCGATTCTATTGAGCATATTGCTGGCGCTGTTTGCATTCATTAAAAGGTTTAGCGGAAAGAAAACGCAGATGATGGAATAGCCTGGTGATTCGAAAAAGTATTTGCAGCATAAACAACTTGTGAAGTGAAGGCCATTCGATAAACTCAGGGGCACACAACCTGAGTTTGTCGAAGGGCTTACATTCTAAACCAAAATATTCAGCTCATTTCTAAACAACTTTTATGAATCTTGAAATAATTTGTCAGCAAGCAGTAGATGTTGCGCGCAAAGCCGGTGCATTCATCCGGGAAGAGCGAAAGAAATTCGAACAATCGAACGTGATCAAAAAAGGAGACCGCGATCTTGTTTCGTATGTAGATGTAACTGCGGAAAAAATGATTGTGGAAGGATTGAAAGCAGTGTTGCCTGATGCAGGATTTCTGACGGAAGAAAAAACAGTAGACGATACATCAGCAACACTAAAATGGATCATCGATCCGCTGGATGGCACCACTAACTTCATTCATGGCATTCCTGTTTTCGCAGTCAGCATCGCGTTGCAACAAAATGATGAATTGTTGATTGGGGTGGTATACGAAGTAAATCTTGATGAATGTTTTTATGCCTGGAAAAACAGCGGTGCATTTCTCAATGGGAAAAAAATCCACGTAACAGAAACAGCATCCTTGCGCAACGCACTGTGCGCAACCGGATTTCCATACAGCAATTTTCCACACCTCGAACGATTCTTTAACACGCTAAAGATTCTTTTTCAAAATAGTCATGGCGTCCGCAGGTTTGGCTCTGCCGCAGTGGACATGGTGTATGTTGCCTGCGGAAGACTCGATGCCTTTTATGAATACAACCTGAATCCCTGGGATGTGGCCGGCGGTGCGTTGATTGTAATGGAAGCTGGAGGAAAAGTTACTGATTTCAGTGGTGGAGAAAATTATTTATTCGGAAAAGAAATGATAGCCACAAATAGAAATGTCTATGCAGAGTTTCTGGATTGCGTAATTAATCCGACTGTGTGAATGGACATTGGACATTGGGCATTGGTCATTAAGTCATTTGTCATCCGCAACGTAGTTTTTTTCAATTCCTAATTCCTAATTCCTAATTGAAGCAAGCATTGAACTATATTTGATCTTCAACCATTGATGAACTTTCAAAATACACCGCATGGAATTCGAGGCCATCAAAGACAAGATCATCGCCTACCGGGAAACAGGTTTGAAGTTGTTTACTACTTCTTCATTTCAAACACACAGTCTCGTTTTGCTGCACATCATCAGCCGCATTGATAAATCTATTCCGGTATTCTTTATTCATACTGGTTATCATTTTCCTGAAACTGTTGCCTTCAAAGATCACATCGCAAAAACATTTGGGCTGGAGGTGAGAAATGTTTTTCCACTTACGCCCAAGAGCATGCAGAAAGATGCCGGGGGAAAATTATTGTTTGCTTCTGATCCAGATTATTGTTGCTATCTGAACAAGACCCAACCATTAGAACCCGTTCTTGCTGCTCATGATGTCTGGATCAACGGTGTGCGTGGTGATCAGAGTGATGTAAGAAAAAGTTTTAAGATCGAAGAACCGGCGCCATTCAACACGATCCGCTTTCATCCTATGCTCGACTGGTCACCGAAGATGATTTATGCTTATCGCAAAGAGTACCATATTCCGCACCATCCGTTAGAAGACAAAGGTTACTTCAGCATCGGCTGCGAACCCTGCACCCGTAAAATGGAAATAGAAACCGATTCACGCGAAGGAAGATGGTTCGGATTAAAGAAGACGGAGTGTGGCTTGAATACAGACCTTGTTGGGAGTAAATAAGTATGGCGCATGATGGCAACACCGGCTTCGCCGCAACAATTAAACAATCCAAACATTCACTCATTCAGTCATTCAGTCATCGACACATCGGCTTCGCCGCAACAATTAAACAATTAAACAATTAACCATTCAACCATTTAACCATCCAGTCATTGGTCATCATCACCCTCACACCGCCTCCCAAATATTTAAATACCTTTGCCCGAAATTTTTTAAATGGAGCTGCTACATTCCCTGATTGATTTTGTACTGCATATTGATAAACATCTTATAGAGATTACTTCCAACTACGGAACGCTTACCTACCTGATTCTATTCGCCATTATTTTTTGTGAAACCGGATTGGTGGTTATGCCCATTTTACCAGGAGACTCCATGTTATTTGCAGCGGGAGCTATTGCAGCACTTGATGGAAGTGGTTTGAATATTCATTTGCTAGTGGTTTTGCTGGTGATTGCCGCGTTCACCGGAAACCTTCTGAATTACTCCATTGGTCGATACATTGGCCCGAAAGTCTTTGAACAGAATTACCGTTTTATCAAACGCGAATACCTCGAACGTACACAGAAATTTTTCGACAACTACGGCTCCATGACAATCGTCTATACCCGTTTCGCGCCCATCCTCCGCACCTTCGCACCGTTTATCGCCGGAGTAGGACAGATGAAATACGGCCGTTTCGTCCTCTTCAATTTTATCGGTGGACTTTCGTGGGTGGTGCTTTTCAGTTATGCAGGTTATTTTTTCGGAAATGTGCCTTTTGTGAAGGAAAACTTTGAGTCGGTAGTGATCGGGATCATTTTGGTTTCATTGATTCCTTCAGTTTATATTTTTTTGAAGACGAGGTTTGGGAAGAAAGATGCGGCGAAATAATATTTCCAAAAAATTATTAATTGCGAGGAATGAAAACTTCCTACTGAACAACGAATGTTCCATTATCCGTTTTGTGATTGGAAAGCTCCACGCGGTAATAAAAAATTCCTTCTCCGAATTTTTCTTTGTTGATAGAAATGTTGCTTTGATGCGGATGATAGAGCGTTGAAATGTTTCTTCCAAGTGCATCGTAAAAATCAACTTTACTGATTACGCCATTTTGGTTTTGGATTTGGAGAGATGAATTACTGCTAATAGGATTTGGAAAGACGCTTGAGAAGTGCTCGTTTGTCTTGATTTCTCCTATTCCATCACAATAAATCACATTAATAGTAATGTGGTAAATGCTCCAACCGCATCGTTGATTGTCAATAGAATCACTCTTAAAGACGAATCGGTATTTCGGATGGCCTGAACGCAAAAAGCAGGTGCAGTCACTCAAATCCCATAATTTACGCTGACCTGTTATCGCAGGAGTACCACCTGTGATTGTATCATTAAAATTGCTGATTCCTCCTACACTATTGGAAAGAATGGTCCAGTTGGTATCGTTATCAAATGCATATTCAACATAACCGCCATCTTTCAAAGTATCTGAATCTAAGGAATAAGAAGCAAGCATGCAGATACCATACCACTCACCTAAAAAAAACGGAATGCTCAGTGTAAACGAGGAATAATTATTTGATGGGTAATAGTTGACCGTATCAGTTATCATCGCCTTTTCTGTATTCGAGTAATTTCCAAAGAAGCATTTATCCGGGCTGCCAACCTGCCAAGTATTATTCGCTGCGCTATCAATTGTTATATATTCACTGCTGCTATCAAAACTAATTTCGAGCGTTTGCGCAATGGTCGATAGATTCCAGAAACAAATAGAAAGTAGGAGAAATGTTTTTTTCATAATGGATTAAATCTGGAATGCTTCTTCAATACAAAAACCCAAACAACCACAATGGAATCCGGTTATCAACTCCGTGTTCAATTCCATCAAGAGCAAGGTAACTGTTCTTCACGTTTTTGATTTGCTTCGTGGTTTTTCCTTTTCCACCCACTTCAAATACGAGCTTCCCATCTACCAGAAAATCTCCCTTCACGGTAGCGTTCACTTCATGATCTTTGCTTAACTGGTTGTAGAAAAATGTTTCGCGCAGGTTGCCCACATCAGTTTGCTTAGCTGATAGTCCATACATCAGGTTCGGGTTGTGCAGGTAAATTTTCTCCGGCTTCTGCAACATCGAATAACCGCTTCCTGCAGCATAAAGTAAGTTGATCAGATCAGCATCACGCAGGTATTGCAGGTATTGAAAAGCAGTGTTGCGAGACAATTCCAATGACTCTGCCAGTTTCACCATGTTGGGCTTAAACGGAACTGAAATAGCAAGCAGGTGCAATAACCGCTTCAACTTATGAATGTATTTCAGTTCGATCTGATTGAGATACGGAATATCCACTTCAATCATCAGCGCCACTGTACTCATCAACTTGCTCAAGTAAGTACCTTTTCCCTGCAGGTAATAAGGATAAAAACCGTAGCGAAGATAATGCTCGAAGTAAGCATAAGGCTTTACCTTTTTTATAATGGCTGAAGAAATTTTTACGTGATTCGTCAGCAATTCGTTCAGCGAATACTTTTCAAAGGAAAGTTTGCTTTCGATCTGAAGAAATTCCCGGAAGGAAAGCCCTTCAAGGTTATATTGTACTGCACGGCGGCTAAGATCCGCCTTGCCTTTATTCAGTTGCAACACTGACGATCCTGTGAAGATTACCTGTAATTCCGGAAACTGATCATAGATGTTCTTCAACTCCTGTGACCAGGTTTCAAACTTGTGAATCTCATCGAGTACGAGGCACGCACCACCCTTCTTCACAAATTCATCTGCCAGCGCCACCAATGATCCACGATTAAAGGCAATGTTGTCAAGACTTACATACAAACACTCCCTGCTCTTTCCATATTTTTCATTGATGTGCTGCAACAAGAGCGTAGTCTTCCCTACACCACGTGCTCCTACTATTCCGATCAGCCGTTCGTTCCACTCTATTTCATCTATGAAATCGCGCCGGAACAACGGATTCGTCTTGTTGAGCAGGGAGAAATGAAGATCAAATAATTCTTCCATCTACAGAAATTTAGAAGATACAAATGTAATACAATTTTTTTAAATGTTCAGTATACTGAACAATTTTAAGAAATAATGTTCATCAAACTGAACAAAAATAAAATTGACAACCCAATCGAAAATCCGCAATCCTCCCTCAAAACCCCACCATCTCCTCCGGTTTCACCCATTCATCAAACTGCTCCGGTGTAACATATCCCAACTCCACTGCTGTTTCTTTTAATGTTTTGTGCTCACGATGTGCTTTCTGTGCAATCTCAGCCGCTTTGTAATAACCGATCTTAGTGTTCAATGCGGTTACCAGCATCAGCGAATTATTTACATGCTTCTTAATATTCTCATGAAGTGGTTCAATGCCAACAGCGCATTTATCATTAAAGGAAACACATACATCCCCGATCAATCGCGCCGAATGCAGAAAATTATAGATCATCATAGGTTTGAAAACATTCAATTCAAAATGACCACTGGCGCCGCCGATATTGATGGCCACGTCATTTCCCAAAACCTGCGCAGCCACCATTGTCATCGCTTCGCATTGTGTTGGATTTACTTTGCCGGGCATGATGGATGAACCCGGTTCATTGTCGGGAATAAATAATTCACCGATGCCCGCGCGAGGACCGGAAGAAAGCATCCTGATATCATTCCCGATTTTCATCAAACTCACCGCAACGGTTTTCAACGCACCATGCGCTTCCACAATGGCATCGTGTGCAGCCAGTGATTCAAATTTATTTTCAGCGGTAATAAATGGCAAGCCTGTTATTTCCGCAATCTGCTGCGCCACTTTTACATCGTATCCTTTCGGTGCATTCAGCCCTGTTCCAACTGCTGTTCCTCCTAAAGCAAGTTCAGATAAATGTGCCAGCGTATTTTCAATTGCTTTGATTCCATGACTCAGTTGCGAAACATAACCGGATAATTCCTGTCCAACTGTGAGCGGCGTAGCATCCATAAAATGCGTTCTGCCAATTTTCACTACGTGCATGAATTCTTTCGACTTGTACGACAGCGTGTCGCGCAATTTTCGAAGTCCGGGTAACGTAGTATCCGTCAAAATCTTGTACGCAGCAATGTGCATTGCCGTCGGAAAGGTGTCGTTGGAAGATTGTGATTTATTGACATCATCATTCGGATTCAATACTTTCTTTTCATCTGTAAGTTTTCCACCGTTCATTACATGGCCACGATAGGCAATCACTTCATTCATGTTCATGTTGCTTTGCGTGCCGCTTCCTGTTTGCCAGACCACCAAAGGAAACTCATCATCTAATTTTCCTTCCAAAATCTCCTCACAAACTTTACCAATCAGGTCGCATTTTTCCTGCGTTAATACACCCAATTCCAGGTTGGTGAGTGCCGCGGCTTTCTTCAGATAAGCGAATGCGAGGATTATTTCTTTGGGCATCCGGTTGATGTTCTGTGCAATCTTAAAATTCTCTGTAGACCGCTGCGTTTGTGCGCCCCAGTATTTATCGGCTGGTACCTGAACCTGTCCCATCGTATCTTTTTCAATCCGGAATTCCATAATAGATTTTTTTGTAAAATTAATCAGATTCGATTTGCCGTACCGATGCATTCAGAAATTTTTCTATTGATATGGATAGTTTTTCAAACCTGTTCCCGCAATTAATTACTTTTAAGCAGTGATAAGAATAGCAGTCATATTAACTTTTCTAAACTTCCTTCATTCACTGGTGCAGGCTCAGCCTGGTTTTGAAAAAGTTTACGGCGGTAGCGCAAATGATATGCTACGTGCCGTTTATCAAATGGATGATACAAGCCTGATTGCCGTTGGTTTCACCGAAAGTTTCGGCTATGGCACAGTAAATAATCCTGATTTTTATGCAGTTAAAATGAACTTCAATGGTGACACTATCTGGACGCAGTCTTTTGGAAGCACTTCTCCCGATTATGCTTATGCCGCAACTGCATTGAATGATGGTTATGCGTTTGCAGGAGAGTCAGTAAATCCAGGTAACAATACTTACGATTTTTTTTCAGTGAAAACCGATTTCAGCGGAAATCTCTTGTGGGAAAATTATTATGGAGCGAATGGTGGTGACTATTGTGTCAGTGCGCTCACGATGCCAGGAAACCGTTTGTTGTTAGCAGGAAGCACTAATTCTACTACTTTCGGCAGCTATGATTTTTACCTCGTAGAAACTGATGCTGAAGGCAATCAACTTGCTGATGGGCATTATGGCGGTTCATTAACGGATATTCTGAAAAAAGTGATCCCAACGAATGATAATGGTTACTTATTGATCGGAAACAGCAATTCATTCACTCCAACTTTTGATGTTAATGTAGTGAAAGTCGACAGCAATCTGATACAACAATGGTCACAGACATTTGAAAGTCCAGGTATTGATTACGGATATGATGCCATTCAGGATGCAAGCGGCAATTTTTACATACTCGCCAATCAACCAACGTCAACCGACAGCGGCTTCATCAAACTAATTAAAACTGATGCTTATGGATTAAACGCGGTTACGTTTTCCGTTACAACGCATGTAGGCGATTATGGCTACGGGCTCTTAGCAACAAACGATGGAATTCTGATTACCGGCAATACTTTCACTATTACAAAAGGAAGTGAATATTTGCTGGTAAAAACAGATCTGAATGGTGACACCCTCTGGACCCATCATTATGGTGGCCTGAAAAATGAAGTGGCCTTCTCACTCACGACCACTAATAACGGTGATATTTTTCTCGTTGGGGAAACAGAAGGATTCGGGAAAGATAATTTTGATGCATATGTTGTAAAGGTGGATTCAACGGGTAAAATTCCCTGCCCTTCAACAGTAAGCTTTATCGCAAGTGACAGTGGATTGTGTGAAGATCAATCTGTTTTCTTCACCAATACTTCTGTGAGTTCAGCGCCCTTTAGCTGGATGCTTGATGGAAATGTATTTTCTCAGGAGATCAATGCAGGGATTTATTTTTCTGACGCAGGAAATTACACGGTTAGCTTATCATCCTGTGCGATAGAAAATGCAATACCGGTCGAAGTGTTTTCAAAACCTCCTTCTCATTTTACCTATTCCTTATCAGGAAATACAACTTCATTTTTATTAACCACACCTTTCACTGCTGCTTCGTTCAGTTGGGACTTTGGTGACGGATCCGCTCTTAACACGACAGATTTGAATGCGTCCCATATATATTCAAATCCCGGTTCTTATTGGGTCAATTTTTCGGCAACGGATCTGAATGGCTGCGACAGCGCATACACTTTGCAAATTGAAGTGCTTACTGCAACTGCAGAACCGGAAAGTCAATCTCAAAGCGTCAGCATTTATCCCAATCCTGTTCATCAGCAAGGGTGGTTGCTTCTGCAACATTTCAATCAGTTTCCAATGCAGGCAATAATATATGACCTGGCAGGAAGAAAGCTGATACAGTTTGGGGTAACCGGGTCAAAGCAGGAATTTTCAGTTCAATCATTAAAACCGGGGAGTTATTTTTTAATGCTTACTGGTGGCGACAGAAAACTGTCAGTCACCAAACTGATTATTGAATGACTATCTTGTTTTCAAGACTCATTTGAAAACGACCAACACCACTTTGTAAATGACTGAAGAAAGGCAATACAACCTGTTTTTTCTGAATGACTATTTCAACAATGAAATGGAGGCTATCCTGCCGATTTTACAAATGTACCTCGAAGAAACACCTAAGGAACTGGCCAATATTGAAAAATGCCTTCTTCTTAATGACGTTGATGCGGCCAAAGCGGCCACCCATAAAATTAAAACCAATATCTCTATGCTCAGCATTCGAGACCAAAGCTCATTCGTTTATGTTATGCACTCGTTGAATGCCGGTGATAGTATTGATTCTTCTGTTAAGAAGGAGTTCGCATTATTCAGCACCACTGTTATGAAGGCCTTACATCAGATAAGAATCGATTTTTTTGAAAGAGAGGACAATGCTCCTGATGCCGGTTCTAACACTCCCGGTTAAATGTACAATTTCCAAAACCAGGCAGTAACCCCGATATGGAAGTACATTGGGTTTGAAAAACATCTCTTTGTTTCGATTCTGAACTAAGCCTCAAACAGCTTTAGAATAACTGTTGCAATAACTCTATGCATGTTACGCTGAAAACGAGGTGCCACATCCGCAAGTCTTTGTGGCATTCGGATTTTCAAATACAAATCCGCGTGAATTCAATCCTTGTTCATAGTCCACTTGCATTCCAAAGAGGTACAACTGGTGTGATGGATTCATAAAAATCCTGATGCCATCAATCATATATTCTTCGTCGGTTTCTTCTTTGTTATCAAATCCCAAAACATACGTCATTCCGGAACAACCGCCTCCTTTCACACCCACACGCAATCCCTGATCTTCGGGAATCTTATCAGCTACAATTAACCGCTTCATTTCATTTACTGCGCTTGGTGTGAGTGATACAGGATTTTTTGAAGTCGCAATCTCCTTTTCAACCATTTGATCGTTCATAATCTTTAAAATTTGAATCAACAAAGTTAAGCAACAAACGGTAAAGTCTGATCGTTCATTTTTCTCTTCTATTTATAGTACTTTCGTCATCCTCACAACCTGATTTTCACATGACTTTTAACGATGTTCTTGAGATTCTGAAATATACCATTCCGGCACTCATCACTTTTTTAACGGCTTACACGCTCATCAAATTATTTATATCCGGCGAACAAAGCAAAAAGGATCTTGAATTGCGGGCTGCTCATTATAAAGATTCATTGCCGTTGCGCCTTCAGGCCTATGAGCGGCTTACACTGCTGCTTGAAAGAATTACTCCAACCAATATCATTTCGCGGGTAAACAAACCCGGCATGAGTGCACGCGATCTGCAGTTATCACTAATCTCCAATATCCGTTTGGAATTTGAACATAATCTTTCGCAACAGATTTATGTTTCTTCACCGGTATGGATGATGATTGTACAGGTGAAAGAAGAAATTATTTCTATTGTCAATCGTGTTGCTTCAGACCTTCCGGAAGCCGCTACCGGAAAAGATTTAAGCCGTGCCATCATCGAGCATTTTATTAACAATGAACAGGTAATGCCAACACAAAAGGCGCTCGATACATTGAAGACAGAGGTGAAAAAGATTTTCTGATGTAAAGAAACGCTGATTTTATATTAACTGCATCGAGGCTTACCGGTTTGCTTTTAGTATTTCCTTCCTTTCCATCACAATCATACTTCCTTATCTTAGCACCTTCAATTAATAGCGCCTGATGGAATCTTCAAAAATTTCCGAAAATACCGGACCTAAAACTTACTTCACCGATTCAGGCATTGAAATCCAACGCGTCTATAAAGAACTGAAACCTGACCGGCAGGAAGAACCCGGAACATTTCCGTTTACACGAGGTGTACACGGAAGTATGTATCGTGATAAATTGTGGACCATGCGGCAGTATGCCGGATTTTCAACAGCGGAAGAATCAAACAAGCGGTATCATTATTTGCTTAAACAGGGCACTACTGGTTTGTCAGTAGCTTTTGATCTTCCCACTCAAATAGGGTATGATTCCGATCATGAAATGTCGGATGGTGAAGTTGGGAAAGTGGGTGTTGCAATTGATTCGCTGAAAGACATGGAGACATTGTTTGCAGGAATTCCTTTGCAGGGAATAACCACCTCCATGACGATAAATGCAACTGCATACATTTTACTTGCCATGTATATAGCATTGGCAAAAAGACAAGGTGCCGATTTGAAAAAAATTTCAGGCACCGTGCAGAATGATATCCTTAAAGAATATGCTGCCAGAGGCACTTACATTTATCCACCCAGGCAATCGATGCGCCTGATTACCGACATCTTTGAATATTGCAGCAAGGAGTTGCCGGCATGGAATACCATTTCTGTTTCTGGATATCATATCCGGGAAGCCGGATCAACGGCAGTGCAGGAAGTCGCCTTCACTTTATCGAATGGAAAATCATACCTGAAAGCAGCTTTGGATTGCGGATTAGACATCAACGTATTTGCGCGGAGGATTTCATTCTTCTTCAATGCGCACAATAATTTGTTTGAAGAAGTAGCAAAGTTCAGAGCGGCGAGAAGAATGTGGGCTCATATTACACGCGAGCTCGGTGCCACAGATCCGAGAGCCCAGATGCTGCGTTTTCACACACAAACCGGAGGTTCAACACTTACAGCACAGCAACCGATGAATAACATTGTGCGGGTAACCATTCAGGCACTGGCTGCGGTGATGGGCGGAACACAATCACTGCACACTAACGGCTATGATGAAGCATTGAGTCTTCCTACAGAAACTGCTGCAGGACTTGCACTGCGCACACAGCAAGTAATCGCGTATGAGAGTGGACTCGTGCAAACCGTGGATCCGTTGGGAGGTTCGTTTTTTGTAGAGCAATTAACAGATGAATTGGAAGCCGCTGCCTGGAAATACATCGAACAGATTGATGCGATGGGCGGATCGGTACAGGCCATTGAAGAAGGATTTATGCAGAATGAAATTGCGCGTTCCGCTTATCTGTATCAACGAGAGATTGAAGATGGAAGCAAGGTGATAATTGGTGTGAATAAATTTACAAAAGAAGAAAAGGAGCACACAGGCCTTCTTAGAGTAGATGATTCAATAAGACAGGTACAAATAGAAAAACTAAAGGCACTCAAATCAACGCGTGATAACGAAGCAATAAAAAGAGTGTTGGAAAAGTTAGCACTGCAGGCACAGACCAATGAAAACCTGATGCCCGCTGTTATAGATGCTGTGGAAAAATATGCCACGCTTGGTGAAATTGCTGATACGCTTCGAAAAATTTTTGGTGAATACCGTATATAGTATTCTCCTTTTTCATTCTCGAAAAAATATTTGTTGTCAATGCCGGATGAAAATATCCGGTCATTAGTTGTAGCTTTAAAATTGTTATAAAAAAACGTGTTAACTGCCCGAATTCACGTTCGTGCTTTTGCTTATTGATGGCGATATCCAATTTTACAAGCAGAAAATCTGAGGAACTAAAACACCTTTTATTTTCTTTCGGAGCGGATTTTGAAAGGGGCTGGGGAAACTGTAAAAAATTACAATAAAAAATACCCTTTTCTATGATCCTGAAACACTTGACAGCAAACGATTTACCCTGTAAACATTAATAAGCATCAACACGATATTCGCAACTGTCGTGCATTTGAAAGAAAATGATTTTTTTTTGCACACACAAATTGCAGATTGTAATCTTTATGAAAAAGTCAAGAGGGTCAGGTTATTTTTTTGCAAATTATTTTCACACATGTTTGTGCTCTATTTCGGAGGGAAATAGATACATTGGAACAGAATTAAATTTTTAACACCACCTTATAAAAATCAGTAACAAGTATGAGCAGAACTGCCGAGGATGTTTGGAAAAATTGCCTGAAGATTATCAAAGATAATGTTAACCTACAAAGCTATAAAACATGGTTTGAACCGATTAAACCAGTAAAACTTGAAAAGAATGTTCTAACGATTCAGGTACCCAGCCAGTTTTTTTATGAATGGCTTGAGGAGCATTATGTAACACTTCTTCGTAAAACACTCAAACGCGAACTTGATAAAGATTCTCGTCTTGAATATCAGATTGTGATGGACGGAAATTCGGGCAGCAACGCACCATATACCGTTAACATTCCTACCAACAATACCGGCGCAAGCAAGAATCCGGATGTATTGGCTCCGATGGTGCTGGGTAATCAAATCAAAAACCCATTTGTTATTCCGGGTTTGAAGAAAGTACAGATTGATTCACAACTTAATGTCAACTATACATTCGACACTTTTGTGGAAGGTGATTGCAATCGTCTTGCACGATCTGCCGGATTTGCTGTAGCGAATAAACCGGGCGGCACTTCTTTTAATCCGTTGGTAGTTCATGGTGGTGTGGGATTGGGTAAAACCCATTTATTGCATGCCATTGGTAACCAGGTGAAAGTAAATTTCAGCGACAAAACAGTATTGTATGTTCCGTCAGAAAAGTTTACCAACCAGTTTATTGATTACCTGAAGAATAATGCGGTGAATGAATTCATTCATTTCTACCAGATGATTGATGTGTTGATGGTGGATGACATTCAGTTTCTTGCAAACAAAGACCGTACTCAGGATATTTTCTTCCACATCTTCAACCATTTACATCAGTCAGGCAAACAAATTATCTTATCCTCCGATCGCTCACCGCGCGATCTGGAAGGCATCGAAGAAAGATTGCTGTCGCGCTTTAAGATGGGACTGACCACCGATATCAGCGTTCCTGATTTCGAAACCCGCATGGCGATTCTCGAAAAGAAAATGTATGCTGATGGCATAGAGTTGCCCCGCGATGTTGTGGAATTTGTTGCCTATAATGTAAGTTCTAATGTTCGTGAACTAGAAGGAGCTTTGATTTCGCTGCTGGCACAATCATCACTCAATAAGAAAGATATTGACCTTGAAACTGCAAAGAAGATCATCAAGAACTTTGTGAAAAGCATTTCCCGCGAAGTCTCCATCGATTTTATTCAGAAAGCAGTGTGCGAATATTTCAGTGTGCCGATGGATAAACTGAAAGAAAAAACACGCAAGCGTGCAGTAGTGCAGGCACGACAGTTATCAATGTACCTCGCCAAAAGCTTCACAAAAAATTCTCTCAAAGTAATTGGTCGTCATTTTGGTGGCCGCGATCACAGCACCGTTATCCATTCCTGTCAGGCCGTTCGCGACCTGATGGATACTGATAAAGAATTTAAAGAAGCGGTGGGTGACATTGAGAAAAAGATTCAACTCAGTATCTCTTAATAAGAGCTCAAATTAAATGCATAGAGCCGTGATGACTTCATCATGGCTCTTTTTTTAGGATATCGTCCGCGATTTTTAAGTCGTTTATTTTTCACCGTTTTATACAATTTTTATACTTTTAAACCTCATCAAAGAAAAAGGAGGTATTCATGCAATCTACAAATAAGGCATGGACAGCTCCGGTAACACACCGTTAACGGAGTTGTTCTTTTTAAATTGACCTTGTGTCAAAGCTGTCTCAAAAGAATGAGACAGCTTTTTTGTTTCCTGCATAATGAATTAACGGGATTCTCAAAAGCAGGCGCATGAGCAATTACACACACCTGTAGAAATACCTGTAATTTCACAAGTGAAACATTCGGGCTTCCGGGCTTAAGAACTGCAGGCGCAAAAAAATAACTAAAGACAAGTATCGATGCTAATTGACAATCATGGCAGAACCATCAATTATTTACGGTTGGCTGTTACCGATCGTTGCAACTTACGGTGCTTCTATTGCATGCCTGAAGAAGGTATTGACTGGCTTGCACGAAAAGAGATTTTGTCGTTTGAAGAGATGCTACGACTTTGCTCATTGCTGGTAAAAATGGGTATTGAGAAAATCCGGATTACCGGCGGTGAACCATTTGTGAGAACAGACATCATGCAATTTCTCTGGTCACTCTCAACGCTGCATGGACTTGAACAGATTACACTCACCACTAATGGTGTACTAACTGCTCCACTGGTACCCGAATTGAAAAAGATGGGCGTGCGTTCTGTTAACCTCAGCATCGATACATTAGACCGCAACCGTTTTTTCGCCATCACAAAACGAGATGAATTACCAAAGGTGCTGAAAACATTAGATGCATTGTTGAGTTATGGAATTGATGTAAAACTGAATGCCGTTGTAATGGGCGAAAAAAATGTGCAGGACATTCTTCCTTTGGTGGAGTTGACGAAGGATTTGCCGGTGAGTATTCGCTTTATTGAAGAAATGCCATTCAACGGAGGGGTGATGCATCCGGATTCACTTCCCTGGAATTACCAACGTATCATGGCATTGATCAGTGAAAAATATCCTTCTATCCATAAAATACAGGATGGCCCCTATTCTACATCATACAACTACCATATTAAAGGTCATCAGGGAAATGTGGGTGTGATTGCGGCCTACTCAAGAACATTTTGCGGTACCTGTAACCGTTTACGCATTACGCCGCAGGGCATGCTAAAAACCTGTTTATACGATGATGGTGTTTTGAATGTAAAGCACTTACTGCGTAACGAAACGAGTGATGAAAAGCTTGAGGATGCTTTATTAAATGCTATCAATCACCGTGCAAAAAATGGACATGAAGCGGAACAATTGCGTAATGAAAAAATGCCTGCGCATGAATCTATGGCGACGATTGGAGGATGAATAGTCAATAGTAAATAGTGAATGGTGATTAGTAAGTTATTCCAGGTCTGTACTTAGCTTGAACCGGCAAATACGGTTGTTTCCTTTATCGGCCACATAAACTATTTTATCAAAATAACAGACGCCTGAAGGTGCTATGAATTGAAACGGTCCGCTACCCTGACCACCAAAAGATGCCAGTAATTGTTTTTTGTCGGTGCTCGTAGCAGGTGGATTTGCGCCTTCAAATCCTTTTTGCGTAAACTGATACAGTGAATCTGTTTCGCTGTCAACAATAAATAGATATCCACTGAAATCAGGAGCGACATAAATATCTTCCGGTGTTATAAATCTACCCGGCATATATAAAAAGCGGTTGGCTTTGGAAGTATCAAAATTCAACAAAGAAGAATTTTCAGTATAAGCAACACCAGCATCAGGGTCGAAGACTTCTTTTATCCATAATGCTTTGTATTGCGCGACAGGATCTTTCTGCAACAACAAAAAATCGTGCGAGGTGCTGATGCCTGTAGTACTTTGCGGAGGTGCCGCAAAACAAGCAATGCTGCTCACTGATAAAACAGATTTCAAACTTGAACTCACCGGATTCAATCCAATAGAATAACCGGTGTTGACGCCATCTTCATTATAAAAGAGAATAGTATTGTCTGGCCTTGCAATGGATGAAACACTATTGGAAGGACCGGTACGTGAAACGTACAAAGTGTTTTCACTGGTAGTTGCAAGTCCGGTAAATGAAACTGCTGCATCACCTTCACCACGAAAAGCAGTATTGTTTCTTGACACATCACAATAAGGATGAATCAAAGTATCGATGATGATGGGTTCACCGGAAGTGGCAGCATTGATGATGTGATACACAGCAGGTAAGTTGTAAGTTATTCCATCAATAGTTTTATCTACTCTTCCCACTACAAAAGTATGCAAGCGGCGATCTTGTATTACATCAGTTGCGCCTTTAATGGCAATGGTTCTTTGCTTAGCACCTTTCTTATCAAAAATTTCAAGACCGTTGTCATCCACCACATAAATCATTTCATCATAGCCTGCATACACATCCACCGGATTAGGAATTCCTTCCCAGAAAGGTTGCAATGGTACATATCCAACCTGATCAGGATAAAGATTTGGATCAATAGCTCCCTGTTCAAAAATCTCATTCACGGTTTCGTCATCTTTCGATCCGAACAAAAAGTCGCACGAAGAAAAAATGGGAAGCAGACAGATAAGCAGGTAAATGGAATTAAAATATTTCAATGGAAAAAATTATAAGTATTGTTTCAAAAACTATTTTAAAATGACTTAAAAAAATGAAGCACTGAAAGTTAACCGGTGTACCGTTCCGAGGCGACTCTTGTCTTCAAAACCGTAATCGAACTGCAGCATCCCGAAATTTCTTTTGAACCGCACGCCGAATCCAAAATTAGGGATACCGGTCTCATCGATGCCAAATTCGTAACCTGTGCGGCAAAACATGGTATTCCTCCATGAATATTCTACGCCCAGATTATAAGTTTCATTATTATCAGTAGGATGATTCAATTGCCCTGCAATGGTCAACCTGTTGATTTCAGTTTTCACCGGATCCCAGGCGATACCAATCCGGAAAATTGCAGGCACACCAATTTTTTCAAAATTCTGAATAGTGTCAAATCCTTCCAGCGTAGTAACTGTAATTTCACCTGACGGTTCGGTATTGAATCCGAAGTTGGATACGCCGACAGCGAAGCGCGTATTCGCAATCCCTACTTCATATTGAAATCCAAAATCAATCACTGCATTATCGGCATACACATCGGCAAAACTTTCCCGAATGTATTTTCCGGTAATACCGAAGCTAAAGTTATCAGTAAGAATTCTTCCCAGGGAAATGCCGATGGCGAAATCGTTTGCATTAAAAGTCTGTCCTGTACCAAAGGGTTGAAATTCGTTCGTCACATCCATCGGACCCGTTGAAAGATAAGTCATGCCCACTCCCAGAAAAGTTTGTTTGCTCACCTGATGCACAATTCCAATGTGACTCATATTCACATCTCCAAAATACAAGGTCTGTGATAACTGAAGGTGAAGGTCCTGTGTATCTGTTTTAGTGATACCTGCCGGATTCCAGTACAGTGACGCCACATCATCAGTTGTTGCAATCATACTGCCGCCCATCCCAACAGAACGGGCATCAGGCGCAATTTTCAGAAACTGAAAACCAGTAGTGCCTGTTCTGCTGCCACCGAACGATGGCAGCAACTGCGCATGAGCAAAATTCATGGCAATCGTTAAAAGCAGCAGGAAAGCAACAACTGTTTTCATCACCTGCGAAAGGTAGTATAATTACCAAAATTGAAACTTGAAAAGATGATGGGGTTCCTGTAGATATTCCCTCATTCTTACCAATTATGGTGCTCTCTTATTATTAGCGGGCAAAGGGAGAATGACCTATCTGACAAGGTTAACTCAATAGCTCTTTACCATCAAATCATATCAAACGTAATAACTGTGTGCATTTGTAGTCACTTTCGCAATCATTGTTTGAAACATGTGGCATCGTACTTTTGCCAAATCTTTCAAACGCTATAATTTTACCGGTCAAATCATGCACTTTTTTCCTGAAGCGTTGGAGCGCTATGCTGAAGCGCATACTAAGCCCGAGCACGATGTGTTGCAGCAACTCAATCGCGAGACGCACGCACGAGTGCTGATGCCTCAAATGCTTTCGGGGCAGTTGCAAGGGCAATTTATACGTATGATAAGTTTGCTGGTGCAACCCAGGTACATTTTGGAAATCGGGACTTTTACCGGCTATTCTGCCATCTGCCTGAGTGAAGGACTGCAGGAAGGCGGCAGGTTGATTACCATTGATGTGAATGAAGAGTTGAAAGAAATGACAGAACGTTATTTCACGTTGGCAGGAATCATGGAGAAAGTGGATTTCAGAAACGGCAATGCGGTGAACATAATTCCAACTTTGGATGTAACGTTTGATCTGGTATTTATTGATGCAGACAAAATGAATTACAGTCTGTATTACGACTTGGTGATTGATAAAGTAAGATCCGGCGGAATCATTCTTGCCGATAATGTTTTGTGGAGCGGAAAAGTGGTGGAAGATTTTCAGGATGGTGAAACGCAGGCCTTAAAGGACTTCAACCAAAAAGTGCAAAATGATGAACGCGTAGACAATGTTTTGGTAACCATGCGCGATGGGCTGATGCTGATCAGGAAAAAGTGAATGAATTTTTTTTGTATTAAGTAAACGTGATCTTTAACAGTATGCTTACAATAAATTTTGCAGGAAAATTGTTTAAAATGTTGAGTATTTTATTGCTCTTCATCACAGCAACTTCTGCTTCGATTGCACAAACATATGATGAATATGTAGAAACCTACATTAATAAATACAAGGATGTAGCTATTTCAGAAATGGAAAGGACAGGTATTCCAGCGAGCATTACACTGGCACAGGGAATTATTGAGAGCAATGCGGGACAAAGTCCTTTAGCAACAGCAGCCAACAATCACTTTGGTATAAAATGCCATGAAGGATGGACCGGTCCTTCATACACTTATGATGATGACCGGAAAAATGAATGCTTCCGAAAATATGATTCTTCGATTATTTCTTACAAAGACCATTCAGATTTTTTGAAAAACAGACCACGATATGCGGTGCTGTTTACTTACGATACCAACGACTATACGGCATGGGCCAAAGGATTAAAAGCTTGCGGCTATGCTACCAATCCACAGTATGCAAATATTCTGATCAAATGTATTGATGACTATGATTTACACCAATGGGATCTTTCCGGATACGAGCGTTCAAAATGGTTTGCTAAACTGAATAAATCAACTCCCAACGCAAGCGTAAAAATATCCGGCAATCCTGAAGTGGTAAATGCTGAGCCCACCATTAAAAATGCAACTGAAAGAATTTATGTCTTTAATGATATCAATTGTGTGACGTTACTTAAAGGAGAATCTTTCAATGACCTGGCTACTACTTACGAAATCGGTTTTAAAAGACTGATGCGTTACAATGACATTACGAATGATTCGCAGTTGACAACGGGAGACCGTATTTACCTGCAACCCAAACGCAACAGTGGTGATGAAACTTCTCATACTGTTAAAGAAGGCGAAACCATGTTCACCATTTCACGCGATCATGGTATTCAGTTGAACAAATTGTATGAAAAAAACCTGATGCAATTGGGAACGCAACCTGCGACCGGTGAAGTGTTATCCTTAAAAGAGCAACGTAAAGAAATACCTGTATTGCGTTCAGAAAAAGCAGATAGCACCAAAGTGGTGAAGCACGAACCAGCATTTGAAAAACCGGCAACGAATCAGGTTCATGTTGTTGCAAAAGGTGATACCCTGTATTCCATCTCAAAAAAATACAATGTCACTGTTACCGAATTGAAGGAGATCAACAAACTCAAATCAACCGAGTTGCAGATTGGTGAGAAGCTGGTTGTTGCCAGGTAAAACAATCAGTCACTGTTCACTTTACTTTTCCTGAAGCAACATCATCCAAAAATATTTTAGCCGTGTCTTCAATGCACTTTTTTATAGGTGTAAATGTGAACCCCATTGCTGCTTTAATTTTAGCAGTATCGAAATGATAAGTGAGTTGCGAGATACGTGCGGTCTCTCTGGAAATGAGTGGAGGATGCGCAACAAACACAGAACGCAACGCTTCTAGTCTCCAGATCATTTCAGTAAGCCAGCGTGATGCCTGAACTGTTGGCCTTTTTTTCCCCATAGCATCCGCTATATTAAAAAACAAGTCGCGGTAACTCCAGTCTTCAGCATTAATAATAAAACGCTCCTGTTGAATTTCACTATTCATCAGCCGGATCATCAGTTCAGCAACGTCCACGGCAGCCACAAAACCGGAAGTGCCGGATGAATAAAAACGCATACCTTCCCAGCGGTTCAGAAAAAAACGGGGTGAACCTTCATACCAGTTTCCATCACCGATAATGATGGTTGGATTTACAATCACAGCGTTTAATCCTTCCGCCATTGCGCGCCAAACTTCTCTTTCCGCCAGGTATTTGCTGATGCCATAATTGGAATTGAAACCGTTGCTGTCCCAAATGGTGGCTTCAGAAATATCAATTGCTTTTAAAGGTCTGCCAATTGCTGATACTGAACTTACATGAACGAGTTTACGGATTTTTTTGCTGAGTGCAACATTTACCACATTGTCTGTTCCCTCCACATTCACTTTCATTAATGTTTCACGGTGTTTTGACTGAAACGAAACCATTCCTGCGCAATGATAAACTTCTTCACAGCCATCCATATGTTCTTCCAGTGAGGGCAGATCAAGAATATTTCCTTCCACCCATTCAATGCTTGCCGGCAAAAATAAATCCTCAGGAATTTTACTTTTTTCACGTTTCAAAGCACGAACAGGTTTTCCACGAATTACCAGGGCACGCAACAGGTGCATCCCTAAAAATCCTGTTCCACCTGTTACAAAAATCATGATGTTGTTTTAGCGGAAAGATACTACTACGCTTCAAATAGTATAAAGCAGCGTAAGGGTGTATAAAAATAGTTTCCGGATGTAAACTATCCGTTTGTAAAGACCAAACGGCAGCAGCTTCGGCGTTGGCTGTGTCTTTGCCGCTGGCGATGCTTTCACAGACAACTTCTATAGCTACTCCTTAGTGATAAAATGTTTTTCAAATACCAGAGGTACAGCAATTTATTTTTGCTGATGAACAGATTCACTTCCGTGCAACATTGATTAAAATAGAAAACCCTGATCAATAATGAACAGGGTTTTCTATTTTTTCAAATGATGTTATAATGCCGGCGTTTCGATTCTTTTTCCGGTGGAATGATAAATCTCACCCCCAACAGAATCTGATGAAGCACCTGTTACTGAAGAAAGCACATTTACTTCATTACGCATACGCAACACACCCATTAAACAAACCAGCAATGCCTCTTTAAATTTAATAGTGGCAGGATCCGGCACCACGAGTGGTACAGAGGAATGATAGTTGATGCGTTCGAGCAGAAATTTATTAAATGCGCCGCCTCCGGAAACCAACATCGAATGACTTTCATCCTTTGTAAGAAATTCGGTAGCATAGATGTTCTTAATATCCTTTCCGATTTGAAGTGCGATGTGTTCCGTTGCCGTACAGAGTTTATCTTCAATTTGCAAACGGTATTTCTTAAACACAGGCTGGAAAATTTTTGTCACCCAACCGCCACCAATGGATTTAGGATAAGGTTTTTCATAATACCACTGCGCATTCAATTCGTTGAGGAGATCCTGGTTAACAGTTCCTGAGCGTGCGATAACTCCATCCTTGTCATACTCAAGATCAATTTCTGAAGCAAGAGCATTCAGTACCATATTAGCGCCACAAATATCAAAGCCAATCATTTTACTATCGAGATGACAACTGATGTTAGCGATACCGCCGATGTTCAGACAAAATTTAAAATCACCAAACAGCATCCGGTCACCGATTGGTGCAATAGGTGTTCCCTGGCCACCAAGTGCGACATCGACGGTTCTGAAATTACAAACTACAGGACAACCGGTTTCTGCAACTATAGCACCACCATCACCGATCTGGCTGGTCATCTGATTTTCAGGTTGATGAAAAACTGTCTGACCGTGAGAAGCGATGAAATCAATTTTTCCATCCAGCATATTTTCCTGGATGAATTTGCGTGCCACTTCACCAAGATAATGACCATAGAAAGCGTCTGTTTTCAGGTAGGTGACCGCATTCTGAAGTACGAGACTCTGAAGTCGTAATCGCCACTTAGGCGGGTAAGGAATACACTCTGCTTTTTCAATTTCATAACTCCATTTTCCGTTGTTTTCTTCAAGGCGGCAATAAGCTACGTCAACGCCATCCATAGAACTTCCGGACATCATACCAAGAACATGATACGTTTTCATTTCAAAAAAATTTAAGTTAATAAGAGAGATAAATTGTAAAAAAAACTACCCAGCTTTTTTTCAATTGTAAATGTATTAACAAATTATGAAAGTTTGTAGCCACTATGAAAAGAATAAATAGTTGGCGCTATCGTATGAGAGTTAAATCGCCTTTTTCAGTTAACAAATTGCCATCGTAAGTGATGCCTGAAACTGAATAAATATAAGTGCCGATTTCACATGCAATCTTATTAAATGAACCATCCCATCCTTCATCATTTCCTGAAGTATTGGAATACACTTCCTGTCCCCAGCGGTTAAATACTTTTACTGATAACACCTCAAGGATACCTTTCGTATAGAATTGAAAAAAATCATTCAATCCATCACCATTAGGAGAAAAAGCGTTTGGCACAATAAAAAGATGGATATGCGTAACTGTAACCGTAACTGAATCTGATGCTTCACAACCATTTTCGGAAGAAACCAAAACTATAAATGTAGTCGTATTGATGGGACTGGCAACAGGATTTGAAATGCTAAAATCGTTCAGCCATTCCGGCGGCGACCAAAGATAGGTTCCCATTCCAGTGGCGTTTAATTGTATTGATTCACCTTGATTAATAGTAACATCTTCGCCGGCATCTGCTTCCGGTGGCAATAAAACAGTAACCGTTACTGTATCTTCATCAATACATGAACCAATAGACGCAGTTACATAATAAGTAGTGGTAACATCCGGATATACGGTTGGATTTGCAATGCTGATATCGTTGATCATAAAATCCGGTGACCACAGATATTGAAGTGCATTAGTGGAAGTAAGCTGTATGCTCTCCCCTGCACATAATAAAGCATCCGGACTAGTTAGCGCAATCACGCTGTCGGTTGATTGAATAAGCACTGAATCTTTGGCGACACAACCAAATTCATTCGTTACAGTAACCGTGTATTCAGTGGTAACCTTCGGATTCACCTTTGGCTGCGCCAGTGTATTGTCATTAATATTCAAATCCGGCAACCAAAAATAACTCACTCCTCCTTCTGCGTGAAGTGTAACAGTATCTACATTACAGACAAAAGTGTCCGGCCTTGCATTGATTAGCGGAAGCGGAAAAATTTCGACCTGTTTTGTTACTGAAGATGTGCAACCGTAATTATTATTTACAATCAGAGTTACATTATAGAAACCACCGGAAGTAAAAGGATGAGAGGGATCTTGCTGTAGTGCAGTCGCACCATCACCAAAATCCCACTCCCAATCCGAAACGTATCCATCCAGTGGTACAGAGTTATCGTTAAACAACATTGGTGACAATGCACATGCATTTTCAAATGTAAAATCGGCATTAACACCTTTCCTGATTTCAACATATTTGAAAATGGAATCGCCGCACATTAATCCGGGAGCAGCTTTCAGCACAACTTTATAAACTCCGGTATCGGGATAAATGTAAATAGGATTTGATACTGAGGAAACATCCGTTGTAATGCCGGTTACACCAAAATCCCAATAGAAGTTAGAAGCACCATAACTCAGATTATCGAATTTGGCACTCAAGGAACCACAAATCAACAAGGTGTCATTTACAGAAGTGCTTCCTGTTACGCCAAAATTTGCTTCTATCAAAGGATTGCAGGTAGTGATGTTGAACTGGAAATCCCGGACATCCTGGCTGAGAAAAACACCATTCCGGTATTCCTTCACGCAAACACCTACTACAAATTGGCCCAATGCCGTTGGAAAAGCCTTTAAGAGTCCGGTTTGTGAGTTGATGGTCATTACCGGATTTCCCCCAATCTGATTGTTTTGGTTATAAGGCGGTTGCCAAATCACCGGATCATATGGACCAGGTGGTGGAGGACTTGGCTGAGGTAAGGTCGCATCGGCGCCTTGTAAAGGGGTACACAATGAATAAACCAGTGAATCACCATTCGGGTCTGTCGCACTATGATCAAATTCCAAATTTTGATCTACACATATTACGATAGGAGGATAATTTTTAAAGCGCGGGCTGCTGTTGCACAAAGCAATATTTGCTCCCGGAATATGTGTTGTAAATGTCGCGCCGGTGTTCGCCGGATCATAAAGGTTTGCGATGGTATTATTCCTGCAACATCTCTGGTAGGAAATATCATAACCACCCGCAATCGCCGGTAGGTTCACGACTGTTTTATAAATTGCTTCTTCCACACAAATGCCGGGAGGCAATTGAAGACAAGGATCGCTCACATCAGGATCAACCGAGCTGGCACCTGGAAACGGAAGCAGCAATGTTTGTTGCAGCAAACCAGTTGAATTATAAATGCCCACTGCCGCGGGATCGTCAAAAGGAGTTGTACTGTTGCAATCGCGATAAATTTTTAAGGTGATTTCATAATTATTGTTGCCGAGACAGGTATAGTAAATTTCACCACCTATAATATGCCAGCCCTCTGCAATAAAAGGAAAGAAAAAAAAGAGTGAAATTATAAGAGAAGAAAATTTCATTTCAAATTGATCTGCACGGTATCATTTCCCGAAAATAAGAAACCAGGCGCACTTCAGCAAAATTAGCGTTGGCTCAAGTAATCTGACAATGATTTAATGCACATATCACTTCATCAGAAGGGAAGTATGGCAATGCCTTTTCCGCTTCGAATTAACCTCACTTTCTTTAAATTCAGCTACTTTTGCCCCGATTTTTGGAATACCGGTGACAGATTGACCGAATAAAGCGCATGGCAAAGCATTTGTTCAACCGGCGCGTCTAAACTTGTATCCAGCATGGAAAACACAGAACCAAATCCACCTTTTAACGAATCGATGAAGAATAAGAATGAATCAATGGAAAACCAGCAAGATCAGCCCGGGATTAATTATTCAAGTGAGGAATTACTTAATAAAATAGAACAGGATGCAGTGGAAAACGCAACAGGGGAAAATAATGAAACAGGGCATGATCATGCCGAAGGTAGTGACCTGCTCAGCAAATTAGGATTGTCGAAAAAAGACAAGCTGAAAAAAGAAAATGCAGAGCTGAAACAAAAGGCCGATGAGTTAAATGACAAATTCCTTCGCCTTTATGCTGAATTCGACAATTATAAAAAACGCACACAGAAAGAACGCATTGAATACTCTAAAACAGCCGGAATTGAAATTATCAACGCGCTGATTCCTGTAGTGGATGACTTTTCACGCGCAATGAAACAGATGGAATCATCGCATGATCTTACTGCATTGCTGGAAGGTGTAAAACTGATTCAGCAAAAAATGAGTTCGATTCTTGAAGCAAGAGGGTTGAAACCCATGCATTCATTAGGTCAAATATTCAATCCTGAATTGCATGAAGCGATTGCAGAAATTCCCGCACCTGATGAAAACCTGCAAGGCAAAGTGGTAGATGAAATTGAGTGCGGTTATTACCTGAATGATAAAATCATCCGGCATGCAAAAGTGGTAGTTGGCAAGTAAGGATTTTCAGATAAAAAAGAAAAGAGAACAAGCATTTAACATATTGAACCTGCCTTAAAATGCAGGCAATTTTTTTTTAAAGTGATCAATAACTAAATGGCAGCAAAGAGAGATTATTACGAAGTGTTAGGCGTAGGAAAAACCGCTACTGCCGATGAAATAAAAAAGGCCTACCGCAAGGTAGCTATGCAATTTCATCCTGACAGAAATCCGAATGACAAAGCTGCTGAAGACAAATTCAAGGAAGCCGCTGAAGCCTATGAAATTCTGAGTGATGCTGATAAGAAAAAACGTTACGATCAGTTCGGACATGCAGGTGTTGGCGGAAATGGTGGTTATGGAAATGCAGGAGGCGGTGGTATGCGCATGGAAGACATCTTTACCAACTTCGGAGATGTTTTCAACGATATGGGCGGCAGTCCGTTTGAAGCGTTCTTCGGTGGTGGACGATCTTCACGTGAACGGTCACGCGGCGTCCGCGGTGGGAACCTTCGTATCAAGGTGCCGCTCAACCTTCAGGAGATTGCGAAAGGCGCGCACAAAACATTAAAAGTTAAAAAATATGTTACCTGCAGCACCTGTAGTGGCAGCGGAGCGAAAGACAAGAGTTCTTTTCATTCCTGCAACACCTGTAAAGGAAGTGGTGTAATCCGCCGTGTGCAAAACACGATTCTTGGTCAGATGGCAACCACCACCACGTGTCCGACCTGTAATGGCGAAGGGCAGGTGATAACTGCTAAATGTAATGTCTGCCATGGTGAAGGCCGTGTTTATGGAGAAGAAACCATCAGTGTAGATATTCCGGCAGGTGTAGCAGAAGGCATGCAACTATCTATGAGTGGTAAAGGAAACGCAGGTGAACGCGGCGGTTCTCCGGGAGATCTGCTGATTGCCATTGAAGAAGAAGAACATGGTGAATTGAAGCGCGATGGAAACAATGTGGCATATGAATTATTTATCTCCTTTCCTGATGCAGCATTAGGTACCAGTGTTGACGTGCCTACCATTGATGGCAAAGCGCGCATCAAAATAAAAGCCGGCACACAGGCAGGAGAAATCTTCCGGTTAAAAGGAAAAGGACTGCCCAATGTTAATGCATATGGCAACGGTGATCAACTCATTCATGTGAATGTTTGGGTGCCGAAAGATCTTTCAACGGACGAACACCATCAGTTAGAAAAACTTCGTGAAGCGCACAACTTCAAGCCCAACCCCGGAAAGAATGACAAGAATTTCTTTGAGAAGATGCGGGATTATTTTGCATGATGCTGTTGGCTATCAAAATTGAATGGATGTAAATTTGATAGCATCGTATTTCTCGACATAATTTAAATGGTTAAATGGTTGCGGCGAAACCGGGACTATTGATAGGATTGATAGTACCCATGATTCATTACCAATGAGATCTTCTACATAAAATTACCATCCTATCGGAATTTACAAGCTCGTTATTCACCTCATCTGAATGAAGCGACTATATTTCCTTGTGCATCAGTGCTTCCCTGGCAATCATTTCCTGCAATTTGTTCCGCACCTTTAGTCATCCGCACACCTACAATTACCTCCTGATAATTACCTTTGACGAAAACCTTACCCATGGGCTTCGTTTTTATAGTGATCATCCTCGTTCTTTTGCTGATTCCGGTTGTGCTTTACAATTCGCTTATCAGGAAAAAAAATGCTGTCGGCAATGCGTTCGGTGCCATTGATGCCATGTTGAAAAAACGGTACGACCTGCTGCCAAATTTAGTTACTACCGTGAAAACCTACATGAATTATGAGCGTGATACGCTGACTAAAATCACGGAACTGCGCAATCAGGCAACGACTGCAAATATTTCACCTGAACAAAAAATCCAACTGGAAAACCAGATTGGTGGCGCCATGCGTAACATCATGGTGCAGGTTGAAAATTATCCCGACCTCAAAGCCAACCAGAATTTTTTGCAATTACAGGGTTCATGGAACGAAATTGAAGAGCAGATTTCCGCCGCACGCCGCGCTTACAATGCTACTGTGAATGATTACAACAATGCAGTGGAACAATTTCCCACCAACATCCTGGCAGGCATGATGCATTATGGAATGAAATCGTATCTCGATGTTCCAGATGAAGAACGGAAGAATATAAGTGCTGCGGAGTTGTTTAAGTGATTGGAAGTGGAGCAGTTGGTTCTGTCAAGAAAACAAATTGCAAATTGTTAAACTGTTAAATTGTTTAATTGTTATTGCAGATGGTCCTGTAGATTTTAACCACAACCATTTAGTCATTTAACCATTCAACCATTTTTTGAAATCCATTCAACCCTGACACCAGCAACAATATTCCATTGCTTCTTTCCAAATGACACCCACTGAATCCTTTGACCAGCTCTATAGCACACAATTACTTCCTGCACTGGAATCTTTGGAGCTCTCAAGGAAAACGGTAATGAGTACGTTCCGAATGGCCATGTTGTTGCTTTTTTCAGCTGTTCCTTTTTTAATAATAGCAATATCAATCGGTCATCCGGCAGCATTTCTTTTGATAACGCCTTCCGTCCTATTTTTCATTTTTAAATTTATCGATTATGGAAAAAAGAAAACAACATACACGCAGTTGTTTAAAGAAAAAGTAATTGGCGCAATGGTGAAGGTGATGGGTAACCAATTGGTTTATACGCCCGGCCTCTGCATTGCTATGAACGACTATGTGGCTTCCGGTATCTTCCGCAGCCGTATCGACCGGTATACCGGCGATGATCTGGTAGCAGGCCAACTTGGTGCGACAGCGGTAAAATTTTCAGAATTGCACCATGAGGAAAAGCATGTAACCACTGATAGCAAGGGCCATCGCCAGGAAAGCTGGGTCACCATCTTTAAAGGCATTTTTTTTATCGCCGACTTCAATAAAAATTTTAGTGGCAACACCTACATAGTTCCGGATGCTGGCGATAGCTTTTTCGGAATAGGAAGATTGTTTGAGAAATGGGTTACCGGAAAAGGTGAATTGGTAAAACTGGAGAGCCCTGAATTTGAAAAATATTTTACTGCCTATAGTACAGACCAGGTGGAGGCACGGTATATTCTTTCCACCACTATGATGGAAAAACTGGTGCAGTTCAGAAAAAAAGTGACCAGCAACCTTCATTTATCTTTCGTGCATTCCAATGTAAATATTGCTCTTTCAATACCTGAATCGTTATTTGAACCCAATATTTTTTCTACAGGCATTAAACAGGATTACCTGAAAAAATATTTCGTGTACCTTGAATTAATCACCGGAATTGTTGACGATCTGAATCTCAACCTGAGAATCTGGGGCAAGTAGTGATACATCATCTTCACTATTCAATAGAAGCTGAAATCAATTATTCTTCAGATAACAATTGTAAGATTAATTTTCCTCTATCAACCAAAATTCACGAACAGGAAATAGTACTTTTTGACATCTGCAATGATGTTTATCATGTATTAAATGCATTCCGGGTACATTATAAAAATTAATACTATAATTGACCGTTATGATTTAATTTTACATAAAATTTTATCACCAATACGGAAAGCAGGGTAATACCACCATGTGCAACTATCCATCATTAATTTTTTTATGTTTGTTTTCTTTCCGGAATTCCTTCTCAACAAACCCATTTATTTTAACAAATAAAATTCAATTTTTATGGCCACTCCAAAATTAGCTGATCAAGTGAACGAGTTCATGAAGAAAATAAAAAAGAAAAACCCTTATGAACCTGAATTTCATCAGGCGGTAACGGAAGTTGCGGAATCATTGCTTCCTTTCATTAACGAAAATCCTAAATACAGTACTGCAAAAATCCTGGAACGTATTACAGAACCTGATCGCGTGATTATGTTTCGTGTAACCTGGCTTAACGACAAAGGTGAATTCCAGGTAAACCGCGGATTTCGCATTCAGATCAACAATGCCATTGGTCCTTACAAAGGCGGACTACGGTTTCACCCGACAGTAAATCTCAGTATCCTCAAGTTCCTGGCATTTGAACAGGTATTTAAGAATTCACTAACCGGCTTGCCAATGGGTGGAGGAAAGGGCGGAAGTGATTTTGATCCCAAAGGCAAATCAGATAATGAAGTAATGCGTTTCTGCCAGAGTTTTATGACTGAACTCTACCGGCATATTGGTTCGGATACAGATGTTCCCGCAGGAGATATTGGTGTTGGCGGACGTGAAATAGGCTATTTGTACGGACAATACAAACGTCTTGCTAATGAATTCACTGGTGTACTTACAGGTAAGTCAATTGATTACGGAGGAAGCCTGATAAGGCCGGAAGCAACAGGTTATGGTTGTGTTTATTTTACACAGGAAATGCTCGCTACACGAAAAATAAGCATCAAAGGTAAACGTGTTGTGATCAGCGGCTCCGGGAATGTATCGCAATATGCAGCGGAAAAAGCCATTCAGTTGGGAGCTAAAGTGGTTACCCTTTCCGATTCTGACGGTTACATTTATGATGAACAAGGCATCACACAGGAAAAACTAAATTTCGTATTGTGGCTGAAGAATGAAAAGCGCGGCCGCATTAAAGAGTACGCAGATAAATATGGTGTCGTGTATGTTGCGAGAAAAAAACCCTGGGACATTAAATGCGATATCGCATTACCATGTGCAACCCAAAATGAACTCGACTTTGAGGATGCAAAAAAGCTAACAAGGAATGGTTGCATAGCAGTAGCTGAAGGTGCCAATATGCCGTCTACCAATGAGGCAGTGAAATGGTTTCTTAAGAAAAATATTCTCTATGGTCCGGGCAAAGCTGCCAATGCAGGTGGCGTAGCAGTTTCGGGTCTTGAAATGAGCCAGAATTCAGAACGTTTGTCGTGGACACGCGAAGTGGTAGATGCCCGTTTGCATAAAATCATGAAAGACATTCATGAAAGTTGTGTGAAGTACGGAAAGGAAGGTGATGCGATCAATTATGTAAAAGGCGCCAATATCGGCGGATTTGTGAAGGTTGCTGACGCGATGATTGCTCAGGGATTGGTATAGTTCGATAGACACCTTTTAAAAAAAGAAAAGTGCGAATCTCATTAACCATCGCGCTTTAAAATTGAAGGTTTTGAATGATTAAATGCTTGTAGCAAAACCGGAGAGTTAACCCGGATTTTTCAAAAGAAAAATCCGGGTTAATATTTATAGTCGACTAAGTATTTTATTTATGAGTAACCCATTGCCTTCACAGGTGCAATTAACCGGTCATACTTGTTCTTCCAGAATAATTTATTCATCAGTCGCGCAGTCCAGGGAAGCGATTCATCCAGCAATTTATTTTCTTCGGGCGACAATGAATCCCGCAACCAGGGAACCATATAAGAAAGGTAACGTACGGGAGCTTTCCGCTTCACTTCATTCTCGATGTGGCGCTGTTCTGCCGGCGTGAAGTGCGCCTTCATTTTTTCAAGGATATACTTTTCTTCCTTCACAATATGTCCTGTAAATACATGTAGAAGTTCCTTCGCATTGTATTGCAATTCGTTGTTCAATTCAGTTGCCGGACCTGTTCTTTGTAATTCGCCAAGCAGTCGTTTTATTTCATCAATCAGGAATTGTAACCGGTTATGTTCCACTTCCATCACTTCTATTATTTCAGATGGTGCTTCCAGTCTTTCTTCCACCGCACGAAACAGTAAATCATCTTCTGCTGCATGATGTGCTTCCATCATATTCCAGAAGAACTCATACCATTTCTTCAATTGGTCCAATTCCTCTTGTTTCAACTGATCAATTCGCTTTGCAATGGCATTTAACAATTCCACATCGCGCGATAAAGCGCGGTGAGCGAAAAAAGATCCCTGCATTACGAACTGGTTCATACTTTTTTCCGGTGGTGAAAATTGGTTAGGGATGCAAAGGTAACAAACACTTTCTCACGCAGTTGAAACCAAAAAAGCAAAGCAGTTGTTCAAAGCGGTTACTATAATTTCATTCCTTAACAGGAATTATTGTTGTGGAAGATTTGGTGTGCAACCCGATTAGCGGCCTGCATGAATGAGGTGGTTTGAGCGGTTGTTTTAATTCATGTAGTATCTTTAGCAAATTATTTTTTCATTTTTTAAGCATTGAAAGTTTCTTATCCATGTCGCGTTCCACCATCATCATTATCCTGCTTATCAGTTCAGTGTTACTCTTTTTTATTGTAAAAAAATTTATTTCGGCAAATGAGCCGGCCCCCGGGAATACGCAGAAAAAAGGTTCCGGTGCTGTAATGTCTGAAATTATGGTTGTAAGCGATACGCTGATCACGTACCAGTTGCAAGCTACCGGAACAGTACGTGCCAATGAAGAAGTGAGCATGGTAAGTGAATATCCCGGTAAAATAACCGGTATCTTTTTTAAAGAAGGGACTACTGTTGGAAAAGGCAGCCTCCTGTTTCAAATGGATGATGCTGAACTGAAAGCAAGAAAGAAAAAACTAGAAGTAGGCGCTGAACTGGCCAGGCAAAATGAACAACGACTCAATGTGCTGCTTACTAAAGGTGGTGCCAGCCAGCAGGATTATGATGTGGTAGTTAATAATTTACAATCCATCCAGGCCGATCTCGAACTCATTAATGTTCAATTATCAAAAACGGAGATTCGCGCACCGTTTACAGGAAAAGCCGGATTGCGAAATGTGAGTGAAGGGGCCTATGTTTCTGCAAATACCATACTTACCGTTTTACAGGATGTCAGCAAAGTCAAGATAGATTTTACCTTACCTGAAAAATATGCTGCCATTATTCAGTCAGGTCAGCAGGTTTCTTTCACGGTAGAAAATGATACCTTTCCTTTTACCGCAACTGTGCTCGCTACCGAACCCGCAGTAAATCCATCCACACGCACAATAATGGTTCGTGCCATTACCGATAATGCATTCCACCGTTTGATTCCGGGTACGTCATCAACCATTATGATTGCGCTGAAAGAAAACAGAAGTTCTGTGATGGTGCCTACCAGTGCGTTGATTCCTCAGTCTGCCGGCTTCACTGCCTTCAAACTTAAAAATGGAAAGGCAACACCCGTGTCACTGAAAACCGGCTACCGTGATGAAAGCAATGTGCAGGTAGTTGAAGGGCTCACTGCTGGAGACACTTTACTTACCACCAACATGCTCATGCTGCGGCCTGGTGTTGCAGTAAAGCCTGTTACGAAATGAATTGAATAAAAAAAATCAATGAGCAGTCTTTCTTCCACTTCTATAGATCGCCCGGTATTAAGCATAGTAATGTCACTGATGCTTGTCTTGCTTGGTGTAGTTGGGTTTTATTTTTTAGGTGTGCGGGAATATCCCGCCGTTGATCCGCCAACAGTAACCGTTACCACATCATATATTGGTGCAAATGCCGACATCATTGAGTCGCAGATAACAGAACCACTGGAAGAAGCATTAAATGGTATAGATGGCATTCGTACTATTTCTTCCACCTCAAAGGAGCAATCAAGCAGCATTGTAGTAGAATTCAACATCGATGAGAATCTTGAAAAAGCAACTAACGATGTGCGTGACCGTGTATCACGTGCGGTGCGGAATCTTCCGCGCGATGTTGAACCGCCGGTGGTAGAAAAGGCAGATGCGAACTCAGAACCTATCATTTTCATGACGTTGCGCAGCGATACACGCGACATTATGGAGGTGAATGCAATTGCCACTAATGTGGTGAAAGAAAGATTGCAAACAATTTCAGGTGTGAGCTTCGTGCGCATTTTCGGCGAAAAAAAATATTCGATGCGGCTGTGGATGGATCCATCCAAAATGGTGGCTTTCGGTGTAACACCGGTAGATGTGCAAAATGCATTGGATCGTGAAAATATTGAATTGCCTTCGGGAAGAATAGAAGGCAATGAAACAGAGTTGTCGATCCGAACGCTCGGCAAACTCACTAAGCCGGAAGAATTCAACCATCTTATTTTGAAAGAAAGTGATGGAACGATCACCCGCTTCAGCGATATCGGATTTGCAACATTAGGTCCTGAGAATGAACGCAGCGCTGTAAAAAGAAACCTGGTACCGATGATCGGCATTGCACTGGTGCCACAACCGGGCGCGAATGCCGTGGATATTTCCAATGAATTTTACAAACGAAAAGCGCAACTGGAAAAAGAGTTGCCGGAAGATTGTAAACTGGAAGTAGGTTTCGACTTTACCACGTTCGTAAGAAAAACAATCACAGAAGTTCAGGACACCGTGCTCATCGCTTTTCTGCTGGTAATTCTCATCATCTTTCTTTTTCTCCGCGACTGGCGTTCCACCATCATTCCGGTAATCGCGATTCCGATTTCAATTATTGCGGCGTTCTTCATTATGTATGTCGCAGGTTTTTCCATCAACGTACTTACACTCGTTGCCATCATTCTTTCCATCGGGCTTGTTTGCGATGATGCTATTGTGGTGCTTGAAAATATTTATGCGAAAGTGGAAGACGGACAATCACCCATTGAAGCAGCCAAAGAAGGTTCAAGGGAGATTTTTTTTGCTGTTATTTCGACTACAGTAACACTCGCCGCCGTATTTTTTCCCATCATGTTTCTCACCGGATTAACCGGCAGATTATTCCGTGAATTTGGTGTGGTGGTGGCAGGTTCTGTTTTGATCTCCGCTTTTGTTGCACTCACGCTTTCGCCGATGATGAGTTCGCGCATGTTGAAACATCATGATAAACAAAACTGGTTTTACAGAGTTACTGAACCGTTTTTTACAGGAATGAATGAAGGTTATCGTTCTTCACTGGAAGCATTTATGAATAAGCGTTGGATTGTATTTCCAATACTTGGCATTATTGCAGTGTTGGTTTTCATTTTAATGAGAAGTGTTCCTTCTGAACTTGCTCCGTATGAAGATCGCTCCAGCATTCGCGTTTCTGTAACTGGCCCTGAAGGATCTTCTTATGAATTCACTGAAAAGTACATGGATGAATTGTCGAAGTATGTAATGGATTCTATTCCTGAAGCATCTTCTTCACTTAGCATTGTTGCACCGAGTTTTGGTTCTATCGGCAGTGTGAATACAGGCGTACAAAGCATTTACCTCAAAGATCCAACAGAACGGAAGCGCAGCGTGAATGATGTGATGCAGCAACTGACACGCGATCTGAAATACTTTACGGGTATTCGCGCTTTTCCGAATACGCCTCCTACTATCGGCAGCAGGTTTGCCGGGCAGCCTTTGCAATATGTTATACAATCACCTGACTTAAAATCACTGTTGAAAGTGTTGCCTGAATTTTTAGATGAAGCAAACAAAAATCCCAAGCTCCAGTTTGTTGATGCCGACCTGAAAGTGAATAAGCCCGAACTTACACTAACTGTTAACCGTGAGAAATCTTCTGAGCTCGGCGTATCCGTTGCAGATGTTGCAAAAACTTTACAACTGGCGCTCAGCGGTCAGCGCATGGGTTATTTTATTATGGAAGGAAAGCAATACCAGGTAATCGCGCAATTGGAAAAAGGAGACCGGAATAAACCCGGCGATCTGAAAAATATTTATGTGCGCAGCAAAGAAGGTAACATGGTTTCGCTCGACAACCTCATCACCGTGGAAGACAACACGAGCCCTGCGGCGGTGTATCGTTTCAACCGTTATGTGTCGGCTACTATTTCATCAGGCATTCCGGCAGGTTCTTCATTGAGTGAAGGCATTAAAGCGATGGATGAAATTGCAGCGAAGGTGCTGCCCGAAACTTTTGCCACTTCACTGAAAGGACAAGCACGCGATTTCCAGGATAGCTCTTCGAGTTTGTTGTTTGCTTTTCTGTTGGCCCTACTCGTGATTTATCTCGTGCTGGCTGCTCAGTTTGAAAGTTTCCGCGATCCGATGATCATCATGCTTACCGTTCCGGCGGCCATAGCCGGAGCACTGCTCAGCTTGTGGTATTTTGATCAGACGCTCAACATTTTTTCACAGATCGGCATGATCATGCTCATTGGTTTAATAACCAAGAATGGAATTTTAATTGTGGAGTTTGCTAACCAAAGAAAAGAACAAGGTCTCAACAAAACAGCAGCAGTAAAAGATGCCGCTGTAAGACGATTCAGACCTATCCTGATGACTACCTCTGCTACATTGCTTGGTATTTTGCCCATTGCCCTGTCGCTTGGTTCATCGGCCAGCAGCCGTCAGTCATTAGGTATTGCTGTAGTGGGCGGTTTATTATTTTCCGCCTTCCTCACGCTTTACATTGTTCCTGCGATGTATTCTTATTTATCGAAAGAAGGAAAAAAAGAAAGCATTCCTGATCCTTCCTTCCACGAAGAGAAGGCTGAATATATCGCGTAACGATTGCAACTTCCTGATAAGAAAATGCTTCAACGCATTGAAATACCATCGAACGAAATTCAAAAAAATCATCAACACTTTTTTTTCGATTGCATAGTATTGTTTTAGAAAAATAATCACGCACCATGTACAGAATCATTGTTCTCCTCGCAATTTGTCTACCGGTAATCACTTCCAATGCACAGGACGTGCTGACACTTGATGCTGCCATACAAACCGGCCTACAGAATAATTACAGCATACGTATTGCCAAAAATGATGCGGGCATCGCATCCAATAATGTGACTGTGGGCAATGCAGGTTTTCTTCCCTCATTAGATGCATATGCCACGCTTTCGCAAGGTATCAACAACAGCAATCAAACATATCTTTCGGGAGATGAAGTGGAAAAAACGGGTGCAAAAAATACAACAGGTACTGCCGGCATCGGACTTACCTGGACACTCTTTGATGGCTTCAGCATGTTCGTTTCACACGATCAGTTGAAACTGCTCGAAGAAAACGGAAACTCACTTTTAAAGCAGCAAATTGAGAATACCATGTCGCTGATCATGGCCGCATATTATGATGTGCTGCTGGAGCAATCATTACTGAGTGCATTGAATGAGCAAAAAGATATTTCATTTTTCAGGAAAGAATTGCTTGATGCACGATTGTCCGTCGGAAGTGCTTCCAGAATTGAAGTGCTGAAAGCAACAGTAGATCTGAATGGAGATCAGACTGCTGCGATTCAGCAACAGGCGGAAGTGCAAAAAATTAAAGTGCGGCTTAATCAACTCCTGGCACGCGACGTAAATACAGAGTTTGCTGTGGACACTGCGGTGGATTGGAACACGACGCTGACTTATGATCAGTTGCGACAGGATTTGCTGGCACATAATTCGGAGTTGCTTATTTCCAATCAATATTTACAGCTTGCTGCTTTGAATATGAAACAAACCACTGCGAAACGATACCCGGTAATTGGTATAAATACCGGTTATGATTTTCTTCAGTCAAGTTCTGAATCCGGCTTTGTAAGCGCTAATAAAACCACCGGTTTTTATTACGGCCTTACCGCGAGCATCAATATTTTTGATGGCTTTAATGTAAACCGTCAGCATCAGAATGATAAAATAAGAGTGGCATCCGGACAACTGGAAGTAGAACAAACCCAACTGGCGCTTGAGACGGAATTGAAACGCATTTTCCTTGACTATCAGAATAACCTGCAATTAGTTGAGCTTGAAAAAAGCAATCTTACCTATGCTAATGAAAACCTTGCGATAGCTCAGGAGAGTTATACGATTGGAAGATTATCGGACCTTGAGCTACGCGAAATTCAAAAAAACCTGGTGGATGCGAAGGTTAGATTGGCGGATGCGCTGTTTAAAGCGAAATTGCAGGAAACGGATTTGTTGAGGATTACGGGGAATTTGGTGAAGTAAGGAAGGGCATTGGTCATTGAGTCAATAGTCATTATTAATTAGTCAATAGATTCAATTCACCTGGCCTGGAAATGTTAGTATAACTTGTATTTAACCTTGTATTATTCAATTTGCTAAATATGACTTTGCTGAGAAGTCTTAACAGAATAATTTAAGTAGGCACAGCAAACACAACTTGATTAATTGCAAAACATCATGCAGCGCTTGTAAGTGTAAGATAAGTTACCTCATCTCAATAATAACCTGGCCAGCCGCAAACTGATTTTTCTGAATGGCGGATAACGGAAACTTAAATCCAGCCATGTTCCTTTTTTCATCACACTCTTATGGTGCGAAAAAGTATCGAAACTATATTTACCATGATACGAACCTTGTCCGCTGGCACCAACTCCGCCAAATGGCAAATAAGGATTTCCCAGGTGTTCAATTGTATCGTTGATGAGACCTCCACCAAATGGGATTTTCTTAATAATTTGTTGCTGTATTTTTTTATCATTTGAAAAAAGATACAAAGCCAATGGTTTGGGATGCGCGTTCACCTGTTGAATCACCTCGTTCAAATCGTCGTAAACGAGCACCGGAAGTAATGGGCCGAAGACTTCTTCCTTCATCAGCAGGTCATCCCATCCAACATCACCCATGATAGTGGGTTCAATAAGAAGTTCTGCATGCTTGCTTTTACCGCCGAATAAAATTTTACCACTGCTGTTCAATAATTCCACTAACCGTTCATAGTGACGTTGATTGATAATGCGCGGATAATCCTCCGTATTCAATGCGCCTTCCGGATAAAACTTTTGCAACACTTTTTTCATTTCCGAAATAAGTTGTTGTTCAACCGAACGATGCACATACACAAAATCCGGCGCTACGCATGTTTGTCCGCTGTTGATCATCTTGCCCCACAATAACCTCTTTGCCGCCAGTGGAATATTTGCTGTCTTGTCAACAATGCAGGGTGTTTTACCGCTCAACTCCAATGTGCAGGGTATAAGATGATTAGCCGCCGCCATTGCAATAATTTTTCCCACTGCTGTGCTGCCGGTGAAAAAAATATAATCGAAGTGTTGCTCCAGCAATTGCTGGCTGACTGTAACATCACCTTCCACGACTGCCACATATTCCGGATCGAAAATTTCTTCCAACAATTGTTTCATCACTGCTGAAGTGGCAGGCGCATGTTCAGAAGGTTTCAATACCACGCAGTTACCTGCTGCGATAGCACCGGCCAAAGGAACCATTGACAACCAAAACGGATAATTCCATGGTGCAATAATCAATATACTGCCATAAGGTTCTGCATAAATTTTCCCGGTAGAAGGGAAACTGAAAATCATGCCGGGAACTGCCTGCGGCCGCATCCACTCTCTCAGGTTTTTTCTAAGGAACGAAATTTCTGAAAGTGCCGGTCCGATCTCCGTATTGAATACCTCCTGTGGTGCTTTATTCAGATCTTTCTTTAATGCATTATTAAACTTGTCCTGATACTTATTGATGGCAGCGTACAGGTTTTTCAATTGTTGTATTCTGAAGGTATCACTATTTGTAGCTCCGGTTTGAAAATAAGCTCGTTGGTTTTGAAGGAGTAAAGAAAAATTATTCATGTAAACAAGGTAACAGTTAATCAGCACATGGAAAAAATGCCGGTACCCGATTAACAATTTAATCATTTACTAATGCGTTGAGGTGCTTTTACCAGGAAAAGATCGTAATGTGATAAGGAAGAAAATACCGTGTATGAAGCTGATAAAGCACTGTATAAAAGAAATTTACCGGCAGTTTTTGCAGCAGATCTGAAACCAAACATTCTATCATATCATGAAAAAAATTTTGATCGCCTCATCACTTTTATTTGCGCTCTCTCATTCTGCAATTGCTCAATCCAACAAACCGGAAACCGGAGCATGGGGTATCGGCTACCACATTACATTTGGTGACTTAACCAACAACCAATTCAGGGTGACTCGTTTATTGGGAAATGGTTGGGAAGCGGGTACGGAGATAGGTTTCCATTATTTTCATTCACAAAATACCACCACCGACACCGTAGAAGTATTTACAGGATCAGAAATCATTCCTGCATCAGAGATTGCGAAAACCACTACTTCAAATTTTATTTTTTCGATCGCTCCTTTACTGGTCAGGCATTTCAGCATTGCCAACAACCTCGACTTTTATGCAGGAGGCATTTTGCCTGTTAATGTGGGCCCCAAACCAAGTACTGTAAGTTCAAATGAAACCACCGCAGAAGATTATTTTTCTTCAACTAAAATTCACACAAAGAATGTCGCCAACAATGCCATTGGAATAGGCGGAGTGGCCGGTTGCAGGTATTTTTTTTATACCAATCTGGCGCTGGGAGCTGAGTATAGCCTTACCGCTCTTTACTATTTTCAAAAAGGCAATATCATTTCCGAAATTAATATTGCTAATTCCGGATCCAACAATCCCGAGAGCGGATCAAATTTTACAGGTTTTGAAACCCAGGACGTTAACGCCGGCGTTTTGAACATAGGAACATTTTCAAATGGCGGGGTGAATCTTACCTTCTATTTTTGATCACTGTCCGGGAAGGTTATAATTAATTTATTCCATTCTGAAAGAATGCTGAAGCATGTATAGCTACAGAAAATTATTTTGTACCTGCCGTTCACCGGACTTGTTTTCCAAAGAAAAATAACCCGCCAAAGTCCATTAACTTTGAGCAAATACTTTCATATGAAATGGCTGCTCTCCGGCATACTCTTCTTTCTGTTTTTTGGAACTGAAGCTCAGGTGACCATCAACATCACGGCTGTCCCTGTCAACACGCCCGTTACAGATAATATTTTTATTGCAGGAACCATTAACGGATGGGATCCGGGTGCTGCAAATTTTCAACTCACAAAAATCAGCGCTACCAATTATACCATCACACTTGCATCAGGTACAGGAACCATTGAGTTTAAATTCACGCGTGGCATCTGGGACAAAGGAGAATGTAAATCAGATGGTTCTTTTCTGCCAAACAGAACTTTTACCTATGGTAATGGCGAAACAATTAATCTGACTGTTGAAGGTTGGGATGATTTGATAAATGGTGGCGGAAGTACTTCTACTGCACTTCCCAATGTTACTGTGATGAATGCTGCCTTCTTTATGCCACAGCTTAACCGGAGCAGAAAAATCTGGTTGTACCTGCCGGACGATTATACCACCTCACTCAACAAATTTTATCCGGTGATTTATATGCAGGATGGACAAAATGTGTTTGATGATTCTACCTCCTTTTCAGGTGAGTGGGAAGTGGATGAAACACTTCATCAACTACAGATGGATGGAAATTACGGCGCCATTGTGATCGCTATAGAAAATGGCGGCACCTATCGGCTCGATGAATATTCGCCGTATATGAATCCATCTTATGGTGGAGGACAAGGAGATGAATACTGCGATTTTATTGTGAACACTTTGAAACCTTATGTTGATGCCAACTACCGTACACTTTCCCAACGAGATTATACTGCCATTGCCGGCAGCTCCATGGGCGGACTGATTTCGTTTTATGCGGCTTTGAAATATCCGGATGTATTCAGCAAGATTGGAGTGTTCTCTCCTTCACTTTGGTTTGACGATTCTATCTTTACCTATGCCGGCAGTCATCCGAAAACACAGGAGATGAAATTTTATTTTACTGCAGGAAGAAACGAAAGTGCTGAAATGGTGCCTGATATCAAGTCGATGTATGCCACGTTATATGCCGATGGTTATACTGATGTTGAAATGGATACCGTAATTAAAGAGGACGGACAACATGCAGAATGGTTTTGGGCGCGTGAATTTCCGTATTGTTTTCAATGGTTGTTCAACGGCACTATTATTCATGCGGAAGATCCGGAAGCCGATTCTATTTTCACCATCAATCCAAATCCCGCCCGGGATAAAATTTACCTGCAATCAAAATACCCATTGAAAAAAATCAGGTTGCAGGTATTCGACATCAGAGGACAAAAACTGATGGATAAAACGCAACCATTTTCCAAAGAGATCGACATCAGCAAACTGATTAACGGTTCTTATTATTTAAAGGTAAGTGATGAGCAAAAAGAATATTCCAAGATACTGCAGATTATGAAGTAAGCGTCGCCTGTTATCTCTCGAAAGTGCTGAAAATAGCGAGGTTATGAAAGGGTGTAACACAAACTTAGTAACCTTAACACAGCTCTGTTAGCACTCAGCTAATTTTGAAACGTTATTTCCGCTTTTAGAAAACCGTTAAACGATTTCGCTTCCCATTACTTTTTTGTCGTACAACCCTGTCAGTTATTTGGTGCGCCATCATTCACCCATTTGGTGATCTGTGTAATTTCGCAGGAAGGCATCATAGTACCACTTGGCGGCATCTGAGAAAATCCGTTGGCGAACGTTATCGTTCCCACCAGTTTTCCATTTAATGCCACAGCAGCCGCGCCGCCGTATTCACTCAGAATAATTCCGCCTGATGCATTCGCTGCATTGTGGCAACCGGTGCAATACGTTTGCAGAATGGGAGATACCACGCCAGACCAGGTAACATTGGTGGTATCGCATACGCCTGCGTTTGCATTGCAGGTAATGTTAAGCGCGCCCTGATTGATCCATTTTTCGATGATTGCAATCTGACTTGCGGTAAGCGGGTCTCCCGAAGGTGGCATTCTGTCATCAACATCAGATGTGGTAATAACTTTATAGAGTTTACTGTTACCTGGATTAAATGGCTCTACATCACTGGTATTCATCACCGAAGTATAAGAAGTCAGGTTAACATCCTCTGCCTGTGTTTCTGCGTCATGACAACCACTCATGGCGCAATTTGAAGTGAGAATGGGTAACACATCCTTTTCAAAATAAACAGAATCAGGATCACAGAGATCTGAATCTCCGACAATAACAGTGGTATCAGTGCCGCTTGTATCAATGATGGTAGTATCATTGGGATCCGTTGGCACCAGCGGAATATCATGTTTGCAACTTGCAAGTATGAGTAATCCTGCAAAGACAGGGAGAAGAAAAATGCCAGATAAATGATTCGTGTTTTTCATGATGCGCAATTTTCAATTTTAAATTAATCAAGCAGACAAATGATGTTTCAGTTTCAGGAGTGATTCAGACCACCGACAGAAAATTACGCTTACAAAAGACCGTCCATTGAAGTGCACTAACAAAAGAAAGTTGCTGAGCAGCAGGAATTAGTTTCTGAAACTGGCAATAGTACCGATAAGGCTTAACGGAAAATAAAAATGATTTGGGGGTTATCACAGTCCATTGTTTGACAAAAAAATCCACTGCTTTAACATTGGCTGTGTCTTAACAGTCAACTTCAATTTGCATTTTCATCTATAAAATGAATGCACTCAATGTTAATTCGATTCGTCCGTAAGCCACTTTTTAAAAGTGGCAACACGTTCTGCACTCACTGCTGTTTCAGCATCGATAGGAGGATGCAGCACCATTTTTACACGCGATTTCGAGATCACATACATTTCACGAATTGCCTTGCTGCTGACGATGAATTGTCTGTTAATACGGAAAAATAATTTTGGATCCAGCATTTTTTCTAACTGATCAAGTGTATAATCAGCAGGATACTTTCGGTTTTCACCTGTAATAATCGTTACGATTTTATCATGGGTATAGAAGTAAGCGATATCATTGATTTCCAACGCACGAATCGTTTGGCCGATCTTTAGCAGTAACCGCTTCTGATAACCTCCTCCGTCCCCATGAATGGTTTCCAGCAATCGTTGATAGTTAAAATTAGTAGAAGCAGATTTCAACTTATCATATTTCTTCAGGGCTGCGCCAAGATCACCGGCTTTTACCGGTTTCATCAAATACGCAATCGCATTTACCTCAAAAGCCCTTACTGCATAAGTGTCGTAGGCAGTTGTAAAAATGATGGGACAATTTATTTCCACCTGTTCCACAATTTCAAAGCAATTACCATCTGCCAGATGAATGTCCATAAATACCAGGTCCGGCTGACCATGATCGTTAAACCACTTTACTGCTGATTTCACACTGTCGAGTGGATCCTCAATATCAGCGTCTTTCAGGGCTTCACTCACCATCTTTCTAAGCCTTCGTGCCGCGGCAATTTCATCTTCGATGATCAGAATTTTCATATCGTACAATTAAAATGACTATTGAATTATGCTTAAAGAATACATTCCGGTAATCGTTCAATAAATAATTGATGGGTAAAAATTGAAATATTGAACCCAACTTTCAAACATTTCACTCCAGGCAGGCGTTTAAGCCCTCTTAACGGGATGATCTCATTACTGAATATTACTATAGATACATTCCGGCTCTGCGCTCGCTTTGTTACACGATCGTTCCGGTCTTTTACTTTCCGGTTGTTGGTTTCATTTCAGCATGGATGCTCACTACAATTTCCGGAGAAATTTTTTGGTATACCACTCTCGGAATCCTGATCGCATGGTCTTCGAGCAAAACGGTAAATCGTGAGTCAATAGTAACCACATCATTCCGTATTGAAATGGTGCCCTTCAGAATCCGTTCCTGCTTAACACCATGAAGATCCAACATTCCCTTAGCCCTGATTTCATAATTGCCATTTTCAGAAAAATTAATTTCCTCCACAAATTTCCCTTTAAAGGTAACTTTTGGATATAAGCTCGTTTCAAGATAATTCTCATTAAAATGCTCCCGCTGAAGACCGCTGTTGAACCCGTGAAATGAATTGACATCGAGTGTAAATAGAAAAGTGCGGTTAGTGGCATCAACAGCGCCTCTTAATTCTTCAGAAGATGCCTTAATAGTCTCGAGCGGAGCATCAGATACAAAAGTCACCAATCCATTGTTGCAATTGTAAATTTTGTCGTCGCCAATTATGAAAGAAAGCAATAACACCATTGCCACCAAAATGCACGGCGATAAATACTTGGATATACTATTCGCAGGCACTGATGCAGTAAACATGTATTGATTGTGAGTTGAAATGGTTTATTGAATGTGTCTGTTTTTATCGTGTAACGCGCTTAAAAAAAATGCAAAATGAGCAACCATTTAATTAAGAAGTTCTTCAAAATTAGGCGTTTATCATTCAAGCACAAGGATTCATTTTGCTTTAGCTGATTCACAGTTGCTTTCCATCATTGAATCGGTTGTATTCTTTTTAAAATTCAACTTTTAATAAAACAGTACTTCAACATCAGGCCAGTTTTTACGAAAAAGGAATCTTCCTATTTGACCGGATTTCTCACTTACTGCCGGATTTCTACTGCTCATCGGACTGAAAATACCATTGAAACGCTATTAATTGATGGTTCCCTTCATGTAGTCTTGCTTTGCACTGTTCAAAAATTTGATTGAACAAAAACGAAAAGCAGATTTTAAACCCCATGATTAACACGCAACGACACAACGGTTACAAGGATCGCAAGCCAATCAGGCTGACCTATTTCCTGCTCTTACCGGTTTTGCTGATGGCATTAAATGGCTGTTACTATGATGTGGAGGAAGAGTTGTATCCCGTTGGCAGCAATCCTTGCGACACTTCAAATGTCACCTATTCGGCTACCATTCAACCGATGTTGCAGCAAAACTGTTACAGTTGCCATAGTGATGCGGCCTACCTGGGTTCCATAACGGTGGAAGGTTATGACAATGTAATAACCCTTGTGAATAATGGCAAACTCGTTGGCTCCGTTAATTATCAATCCGGATACGCGCCCATGCCGTCAGACGCTCCGAAACTCAGTGATTGTAATCTTTTAAAAATCGATACCTGGATCAAGCACGGCGCATTAAATAATTAAACCTTACTAAACCCTCTTAAAAAAATGAAAAAGTTCATCATTCTCGCAACCCTGATCATCTGGATCTTACTTGGAATTTTTGGGTGGTACTATGTTAACAGACCAACCGGAACTCTTGAGTCAACAACGCCTGATTATTCACTTACAAGCCCGGCATTTTTTGCACAGTTCAACAACAATGAAGAAGCAGCAAACCAACAATACCTTGGTAAGGTGATAGAAGTTTCCGGTACCGTACAGGATATAACGGTTGAGGAAAATGGTCGTTTGAGTATTACACTCAATGGCGACGAAATGTTTGGCGTGAGCTGTAAAATGAATGCTGACAGCGAAAAACTAGTACAAAAAATAAATAAAGGAGATGGAATTGTGGTGAAAGGAAGATGCTCCGGAAAATTAATGGATATAGTGCTGGTGAACTGCAGTCTTCAAAAAAGTTAACGCTGACTGTAGTAGCGCAGGAATCTGTACAATGGGATGGAAAGATTCCTGCGCATTAACAACATATAAAAATTGCTTTCAGACAATTATCAAACCCGGAAAACCATTCAACTGACAAAACTTTTACTTATTCCAAGTCTTGAGTCATTCTGCCATATGTCAGTTCAAGACAAAGTTTTTCTTTAACTAAAATCAACAACAATTATGAACAACCGAATCTTCATTTCACTTGCTTTACTGATGCTGCTCGGAGCATCTGTAACTTCCAGTGCTCAAAACAAGTACTTCGATAAAAATTGTGATGTGACCTTTCTTTCCAACACACCACTTGAAAAAATAGAAGGACAGAACAGTTCTGCAGTTTCAGTGCTTGACATCTCAACAGGCGCAATGGATTTTGCCGTGCTCAATACGGCTTTCGAATTCCACCAGGCATTGTTACAGGAACACTTTAATGAGAATTACATGGAATCGGAAAAATATCCCAAGGCTACTTTCAAAGGTCAGATCAAAAATATTGCAGCCGTTAATTTTAAGGCTGATGGAACTTACCCCATTGAAGTAAGCGGCACACTCACCATGCATGGTGTTTCAAAAGACATACAAACCAAGGGAACCGTTAAAGTTTCCGGTGGTGCGATTCAGGGAGTTTCTTCTTTTTCCGTAAAGCCGGAAGACTACAACATTGAAATTCCAAGTGTAGTGAAGGATAAAATAGCCAAGGACATAGCAATTAATGTGTCTGCAAACTATCTGCCTTACACCAAGTAATATTTCAGATATGAAAAAAATAATTTTTGCAATATTGTTGCTGAGTGTCTGTAATTATCATCCTGTTAATGCACAGGATGAAAATTCCGACATCATGAATAGTTTTGATGAACCGGTAACCAGCTATGCAACAGCAGGTTTTAAAACCACCAGGGTTATCAACGCGCATTCATTTGAAAATGTAGGTGCCGGTGTTATGGATGTAAAGATTTCGCATCGCTTTGGCTATCTCAATACAGGAGCTTATGAATTATTCGGTCTCGATAATGCCAGCATAAGAATCGGATTGGATTACGGCATCACCAAACAGCTGATGGTGGGAATTGGCAGGAGCAGTTTTGAAAAAACATACGATGGATTTGTGAAGTACAAATTTCTGCGTCAAAGCACCGGCGCACGTAAAATGCCGATTGCCGCTGCCTTTGTTTCAACTATCGCGATAAAAACTTTAAAGCCTGCCGACCCTGAACGCGAGAATTATTTTTCATCCAATGTCTATTATTGCAATCAATTGATTGTAGGAAGAAAATTTTCTGAAGGATTTACCATGCAGGTGATGCCTACCATGGTACACCGGAACCTGGTAGCAACTACCGAAGACAACAATGATATTTTTGCCATTGGCATTGCAGCGCGCCAGAAACTTTCAAAGCGTACTTCCATCAATGCAGAATATTTTTACCAGCTTAATCAGACAGATCCGAACATACACAATTCACTTTCACTGGGATTTGACCTTGAAACCGGCGGTCACGTTTTCCAGCTCCACTTTACAAATTCTACTTCGATGATTGAAAAAGGATTTATTGCAGAAACAAGTGGCGACTGGCTGAATGGCGATATACATTTTGGTTTTAATGTAGCGCGCGTGTTTACGATTGTACACAAGGAACCCAAAAAACCGCCGGTAGAAAAAGGTTAACATTGCAGTAATCCGACTATTAAGACTTGCAGTAATTACGAAGCCTTCAATGCATCACTACCAGTTTCTTCGCCTTACGAAAACCATTTCCTTCCAATACTAAAAGATAAGTTCCATTCGCTAAAGACGAAAGTGGCAGTTGAACTTGTTGAGTTGAAGTTGCTTTTATTGTTTTTTCCAAAACAATATTTCCTTTAAGGTCTAACATTTTAACCGTTGTTTCTGCGGTTAAATTTCCGTTCCATTTTACGGTGGCCAGTTCACTTGCAGGATTTGGAGAAACATTTAACTGAAGTGTGGCAGCCATCACATCAGCAACAGAAATATTGATATCCATTAAATCAGTTCTGTAAACTCCATGTCCATGTGTAAATGCTATCAGCTTGCGGTCTGATGGAGAGACAACGAGATCAAAAACCATCACCGCTTCCGGCAATGCTTCTGCAAATGAAAACCAGTTTGCACCACCATCATAAGAAGCATACACTGTAAAATCACAGCCTGCATAAATATTTTTCCCCTGCAAAGGATCAACAGCAAGACAATGAAACGGCAGATCGGGCAATGCCGTGCTGATGTCCGTCCAGTTGTCTCCTGCATCCGTTGATTTAAAAATATGACCTGTTCCAAAACCGCTGAATACCACATAAACTTCTTTGCTATTGGAAGGATTCACAGTAATTCTTCGCGGATAACGGTTGGGCAACCCGGTGCTGATATCTGACTTCGAAAATCCGCCATCAAAACTCCGGAAAACGTGCATGGAAAAATCATCCGACGGTGCAGTGGCAAAATAGACGGTGTCATCACTGGTAGCTGAAACTCCAACAGATAAAACATAGTTACCGTTGTCGATTGGATTCGGTTGCACTTCTTCAAACAAATTACCGTCGCTGGTTTTCAGCAAGGTTGTAGTTCCTGCATACAATGTAAACGGATCTGATTGCGACATGACAAGCGGCGCAAGAAAAGCGGCAGGATTTCCACCATAAGGATTGGAGTTGGCAAAATAAATATTGTTGAAGAAATTTCCCTGGTCATCAGATTTGTAAATATTCAGGTATTGATAACAGCCATACTGCACATAATCAGATGTCGGATCAATAGCATTGTAACAACCATCGCCGCCAATTACCGGAATCCAGGAATTGGTGCCATCATACTTAATGGTATAATTATCCTGCAATCCCGACAAGCCAACAGCAGGATCTGTGGCAGAGATGGAACCGATGTAATGCTGACTCGTTACATAACCTTCTGTGCATTCAGCATACGTAAATCCAAAATCATAGGACCGGAACATTCCTCCGTCCGTGATCACATATACTTTCTTAGGATCAAGTGGGTTGCAGATGATATCATGTATATCTGAATGAACATAATCATCATCATAAAAAATATTTGATGTTTGAAAAAAACCATTGCCGGAATCAGTTGATTTAAAAACATTCACACCTCCTGCAAGCACCTTTGTAGGGTCATCCGATTTAATCATCAGCCCTTTTGCATACCAGCCCTGATAACTAACGATTTCATCAACGCCCAATGCGGTCCAGGTGAGGCCACTGTTTGAAGTGCGGTAGATGCCGGCTGTAGAATAACGGTTTGCAATCAGAGCCAACACCGTATTATAATCTCCGGGATATGCAGCGAGTGTAATTCTTCCATCCTGATCATAGGTTAATGGCAGTCCATTGCCGGTTTGCAACAACCAGGTAATGCCACCATCAACTGATTTATAAATGCCTTTATCTTCACTGTCTTCATTTCCAACACCGGCAAAAATGATGTTGGGATCGGTCATGTTCATTTGTAAATCCATCACCATTTTTTTGCCAAGCACCTCGCTCCAGTTTATTCCACCGTCTTCCGTTCTGAAAATACCTTCGGTGGTGGCGGCGATAATTGTATCAGGATGATTGGGATTGAAAACAACGTCCCATACTCCCCTGTTTTGCTGATACGTCCAATCAAGCGACATACTCCAGCTAACGCCGCCATCCAATGATTTCAAAATGCCAATACCAAATGATCCGCGTTGGGTTCGGTCAATCAGTCCGTTGGTGGAAACACCTTGAGCATACGTTTCACCGGTGCCAATAAAAATCTCGTTGTGATTTTTGGGATTGATGGCAATAGCACCCACACCAAGCACAGGATATCCGGTTGGAATATATTGCCACGCACCGGCACCCATTCCACCGGTCTCAGATTTCCACAATCCTCCTCCTGCTGATCCAAGCCAAATCACTGCAGTGTCCGCCGGATCAATGGCAATGCTGATAGTTCTGCCACCGATGTTGTCAGGTCCAATGCTTTCCCAACCGCTTCGCTGATTCATTGCTGTGGTTATTGAAAGCAGTTCATTGTGTTTAACCCAGGCTTTTGCATAACCATCTTTCGGAATATCGTCATTGGGAAATGCATTCATGGTTGACAAAAAATTGAGCGCATCGTAAGCTTCTGATTCCGCTTCCTGGTAAGTATTTATTTCTTTTGAATGGTGTATCCGGGCCTTGTTTCCTTTTATGAAGAAAAACGGTGTACAAAAAAGAATAACTGACAATAGCGTCACTACAGGTTTCATGAAAAATTATTTTGACAGGAAGCAAATCAATGTGCTTAGTAAATTAAGCAATATTTGATTGGGCAAAAAAGATAATTCGGCAAACGGGTTGAATATATAGACAAGTAAAATAGTGATTGCCTGAAATTATGCGCATGAATTTACGTGGCTAAATCTCCAACTCAGTCAAATTATTCAGGGAATATTTCTCCGGTTGATCATTAAATCCATTAAATTGATTTTCTGAATAATGCTTCTCTTCACTGTACTTATTAAGTTCAAACCGTTGATAACACTAATCCCTGTCTAATTCTTTTGTTACTATTTTTGCACGCGTTAATACGGCAATAATACAGTCAACATTGGGAGAATTTCCGTTTACACTTTAACGATTTGATATGTCAAACACTGTTGCATCTTTTTTTGATCATGCACATAAAACAGCAGCTGATAAAGAACTGCACCGTAAGCTCAATCATAATATCGGTAAGTACGATGCGGCTGTAATAAACGGGAAGACACAATTTTCAGATCTCGAACTTGCCAGGCAACGTAGCAAAAACCTGAAATGGAAAGCTATTGCCAACCTCGATAAATACCTGCTTGAATTTGAATCGAACATCACCAAACGCGGTGCACGTGTAGTGTGGGCAGAAAATAAAGAGGAAGCATTGGCAGAGATTGAATCGGTAATGAAACGCGTGAATGCAAAATCGGTGGTGAAGTCAAAATCTATGACCACCGAGGAAGTACACCTCAATGAGTTTCTTGAAAAGATGAACGTGGAAGTGGTGGAAACAGATTTGGGTGAATACATTCAGCAACTCGATGGCGAACCACCCTTTCACATCGTGACACCAGCGATGCACAAATCGAAAGAGGATGTGGCCAAAGTATTTAACAAACACCTCGGAACGCCACTCAATTCTACACCCGAGGAACTGACGATGGTGGCCCGCAAAACACTTCGTCAAAAATATACCACGGCTGATGTTGGCATCACAGGTGCCAATTTTATTTTGCCGGATCTCGGTGCTGTGCTCGTAACAGAAAACGAAGGCAATGCACGTCTCACCATGACTTTCCCGAAAGTGCACATTGTATTGGTTGGTATTGAAAAAGTAATTCCTTCCTACAGCGATCTTCCCCTGTTTCTTCCATTACTTTCCACCTTTGGAACCGGACAGCAACTCACTGTTTACAACACCATCATCACAGGCCCTCGCCAGGAAAATGAAGTGGATGGACCGGAAGAAATGATTGTGATCTTAATGGACAACGGCAGAAGCACATTGCTTGCTGAAGCCGAACAGCGCGAAGCATTGTATTGCATTCGGTGCGGTGCTTGTCTGAATGCTTGTCCTGTCTATAAAAACATTGGTGGATTCGCTTATGAAACCACTTACAGCGGACCGATTGGTTCCGTGATTACGCCACACTTTAAAGGCATGGAACAATTCAAGCACCTGAGCTATGCTTCTTCACTTTGTGGTAATTGCACAGAAGTGTGTCCGATGAAAATCAATCTCCACAACCTCCTGGTATTTAACCGCCGCGATGCCGTGAAACAAGGTGACTTTAAACGGTCGGAAAAGTTTGGTTGGTTCGTATGGAAACGTGCTATGATGAACCGCAAGCTGATGAATACCGGTGGCGAACGCATGAAAAATTTCATGCTCAAATTCCTTTTCGCAAAATCATGGGGCACACATCGCGAAATGATGCAGGTAGCACCGAAGTCATTTAATCAGCTATGGAAGGAGAAGTATCATTCGAAGTAATTAGCACTATCGTGAAAGTTAATTTCAGGACTCACCTTTTACAAAGTTTTTAACTTTGAAAAAGGTGTTTAGATAACCGGAATTTCAAATCCGGTTTCCTTTTTTTGAATGGCCGCATCAAAGTTTCCATGAAAAATTTATTGAAAAGTTCTCCCTGTTCTATATCTTGTGTTTCATTATTTATTCTATAAATCTATATCCATGACAAACGAAACAGAAGTCCCTAATCAATTTACCATCACGGCTGATTTCATTCAGCACACAGGCCAGCACATTTTTCTTACCGGAAAAGCAGGCACCGGCAAAACCACTTTCTTAAAACACATCAAAGAAACCAGCGGTAAAAAAATGGTGGTGATTGCGCCAACCGGCGTAGCAGCCATCAATGCAGGAGGTGTTACGATGCATTCCTTTTTCCAGTTGCCGATGGGTTGCTTCCTTCCCGGATCTTTCCGCGGATCATTTCAATCGCAACAACAGGTAACCGATAAACATCACCTGCTCCGTAACCTGCGCTACAGTGTTGAGAAAATGGAGCTCATGCGCAATCTCGAATTACTGGTGATTGACGAAGTAAGCATGTTGCGCTGCGACTGGCTTGATGCAATGGACATTCTGTTGCGGCATGTCCGCAAAAATCAATTTGAACCATTCGGTGGAGTGCAGCTACTTTTTATCGGCGACTTGTACCAGTTGCCTCCGGTAGCCAACGAACAGGATTGGCTGTTGCTGAAGGACTATTATGCAACACCGTTTTTCTTTTCGGCGCAGGTGATGAAGCAGGCCAATCCATTGTGCATTGAATTGAAAAAAGTGTACCGGCAGAGTGATGAAGTATTCATTCACCTGCTCAACAGGGTTCGAAACAATGAAGTGCGTGACGAAGATCTTCAGCGGTTGCATCAATTGTATCAACCCAATTTCAAACCTGATCCCAAAGATCATTTCATCACCCTTACCACTCATAACTATAAAGCCGATGAAATCAATAGCAGTGAGTTAAGAAGATTACCCGGAAAAGAATTTACTGCAAAAGCAATACTAACCGGCGAATTTCCCGAACGTGTTTTTCCGGTGGAACATGCTCTCGTGCTTAAGACTGGTGCTCAGATCATGTTCATCAAAAATGATGTGAAAGAAAAAAAATACTTCAATGGAAAAATCGGTGTGCTTGAAAAAATAGAACACGATGGGGAAGAAGAATACCTGAAAGTGAGCTTTCCGGAAACCAATGAAACCATCAAAGTTCAGAAAGAAACATGGCGCAATATCCGCTATAGTTTTAAAGAGTCGGAAAATAAAATTGAGGAAGAAGAACTTGGATCCTTCACGCAATATCCCATTCGTCTTGCGTGGGCTGTTACCATTCACAAAAGCCAGGGACTTACTTTTCAAAGAGCGGTGATAGATGCCGGTTCCGCTTTTGCTGCAGGACAAGTATATGTTGCCCTGAGCCGTTGTGTATCCCTTGAAGGAATGGTGCTTCGCTCTCCTATTCGCAGAGAAGTTATTAAAACCGATGAAGCCATTGTTGCATACATGATGATGCAACCTGATGTGGAAAAATTGCAAACTTCACTGGCCACAGAAAAAGAAATCTATGCAGTAAAAACCACCATGGCGCTTTTTAATCTTCAGCCACTGGCAGAAAAAATTCAATGGTTTACGGAATACATGTTACTTCGGAAGCTGGAAGACAAGGAAAAAATTATTTCCGGCTTTCAGTCCATTCATGCTTCTATTCTTGAAATGCTGGAAGTAGCTCAGAAATTTCAGGCACAGGTAAAAAGTATGACCGCTGAAGGTTTAACGGAACAGGTTAATACACAATTGAAGGAAAGAGTAGAAAAGGGAAAAAACTATTTCGGAAAAGAGATGGATGAGAAGATAATCGCGCCATTGGAGCAGCTCAACTCTTCCATTCAAAAGATGCAAAAAGTGAGGAAGGTTTTGAAGGATATGAAAGAGGTGATTGACTTCTTTGAAAATTTCGCATTGCGCTATCGTTTCAAAGAAAGGAAAAAAGAAACTTCATTTTATCAGCATGCGTATGATGGATCTTCCGATGAAAATTCAGCTTCAGAAATTTCTTCCTTGTTGATGGAGCAGTTGAAAGCACTCAGATCAAAATTTTCAAAGGAAGAAAATCTACACCCTTATCGTATTTGTAACGATGCAACAATAAAGGAGATGACAACTTATCTTCCACAATCGTTAAATGAGATGGCAATGATTAAAGGCATGGGAGATTTTACGCTGAATAAATATGGAGACTCCTTTCTGCAAATCGTGAAAAATTTTTCTGAGGAACATCAATTGGAAGGAAGAATTCACCTGCGGGCTGAAGATCAAAAAAGAGCAAAACGGATGTCGGCCGGCAAAATAAAAAATGCAGGAGGCAGTCGTTCACAAAAGGATGGCGTGAACAGTCAACTCCAAAGCTTTCAACTCTTCCAGTCAGGAAAAACCACTGCTGAGATTGCTGCATTGCGCGATTTAACAGTGGGCACTATTGAAGCGCACCTCACGCATTTTGTAAAGACCGGCGAATTGGATGTGTTTCGTTTGATCTCAAACGAAAAAATGGAACTGATCAAAGCAGCTGTTCAAAGTGCTGATGGCGGGGGACTTTCAACTATTAAACCATTGCTTGGAGATGACGTGAGCTATGCTGAAATACGTTTTGTGATTGCTGCACTACAAAGAGAAGAAGCCAAAAATGCGACTGCAAGCTGAAACTGATTCTCCTTCAAAAGCACATGGTACTTCTTTCGCACAAAACGCCGACAGTCCCGACGAATAACTTTTTTCGTTGCATAATTTTTTTCTTGAAAAATGCAAAGTTCGCAAAGCCATAACCTGTAATTTCATTGCGGGCTTTGCGACTTTGCAAGCAACTCTTTTTTTGATCTACTATCGTTATAATCGCCTTAAGAGGTATTTTAATAGTTCGTCATTCGCTGGTTAGTACGGACATTACTGCTATTTGTCTAAAACTTTCGATCTTGCTATCCGTTTTTCGCACCTTTCACCCTTTTAAACTTTCAAACTCAATTCTAATTTCCATGAACAAACTCTTCCATTGTCTTGCATTTTTCAGTGTATTCCTCATCACTTTTACTGCCTGCAATCAACAACCAAAAGCAACTGCAGAAGCAGGTTGTAACCTCGATACTTTCCTGAATGCCTACATCGATTCAACCGTAAGGCCGCAGGATGACTTCTTTCATTTCTCCATGGGAAAATGGGTGAAAAACAATCCTGTTCCCGCCTCCGAACGTTCATGGGGAATCTGGAGCAAAGTGAATGAAGAGAATTACGACCGCATGAAAAACATCAATGAAGAAGCTTCTTCGAAAAATGCGGAAGCAGGTACCAACTGGCAAAAAATCGGTGACTTCTGGCACACAGGAATGGATACTGCTGCTATTGAACAACAAGGCATTCAACCTTTATCATCACATCTCGCCACCATAAATGCACTTGCTGATGTGAACGCAGTGGTAAATGAAATCGGTTATCTTCAATCAATTGGAGTGAGTGCGCTTTTCGACAGCTACATTTATCAGGATGAGAAAAACAGCGAAAAGATGTTTCTTCATTTATCGCAGGGTGGAATAGGATTACCTGACCGTGATTATTATTTCGATAGTGACAATAGAACAAAAAATATCCGCAGTGAATATGTGAAGCACATTGCAAAAATGTTTGTGCTGATGGGCGATGATACAACCACTGCCAAACAAAATGCCGCCAACATCATGCGCATGGAAACTTCTTTGGCAGAAAAGTCCCGCAAGCTTGCTGCCCTGCGCGATCCGTATGAGAACTACAATAAGACAGATGTAGCAGGCCTTAATAAAATGACGCCATCAATTGATTGGAATAGTCTCTTTGCAACCGGTGGTATCAAATCTGTTGATTCCGTGATTGTGGGACAGCCCGAATTTTTTAAACGTGCGGAAGAACTGGTGAAGAAAGAAAGCATTGACAACTGGAAAACGTATCTCCGCTGGAACCTGATTAATACCTATGCAGATAAACTAAGCAAACCTTTCGATCAACAGAATTTCAGTTTTTATGGAACAGTTTTAAACGGAACGAAAGAACAACGTCCGCGCTGGAAACGCGTATTGGATGAAGAAGAAAACCTGATGGGATTTATGCTTGGTCAATTGTATGTGGAACGTTTCTATTCACCTAAAGTAAAAGCACGTTACGATGAAATGGTGGACAATGTGCTGGAGGCCTACCGCGAACGCATCAATAAGCTCGATTGGATGAGTGAAGCCACGAAACAAAAAGCGCAACAGAAGTTGGGCACAGTGATGAAAAAGGTTGGTTATCCTGATAAGTGGAGAGATTATTCCACGCTCACGATTGACAAAAGTTCTTATGCTGAAAATGTGATCCGCGCCACCAAATGGTTTAATGATTACGAGATTTCCAAACTCGGCAAACCGGTTGACCGCACCGAATGGGACATGACACCGCAAACATGGAATGCCTATTACAATCCATCCAACAATGAGATTGTATTGCCTGCTGCGGCATTTATCGTTCCGGGCATGGCGGATTCTTGTGTGGATGATGCCATCATGTATGGCTATGCAGCAGGTTCCACTATTGGTCATGAAATCACCCATGGCTTCGATGATCAGGGCAGTCAATTTGATGAAAAAGGAAACCTGGTAGAATGGTGGACGAAGGACGACCGTGCAAAGTTTTTGGACAGGACAGGAACGATCGTGAAACAATTTAATGACTACGTAGTGCTCGACAGTCTTCATATAAACGGCGATGCAACACAAGGTGAAAACATTGCTGATCTTGGTGGTATGTTGCTGGGACTTGATGCTTTCAAGAAAACAGAACAGTATCAGAAAGGAGAAAAAATCGGCGGCTTTACCCCCATTCAACGTTACTTCATTGGCTTCGCACTTTCATGGTATGGACAGGTACGTGATGAAGCAATGGCAGTGCGTGTAAAAACAGATGTACATGCTCCAAACTTCCTTCGTGTAAACGGACCTCCTGTAAACATTGATGAATTCTATACTGCCTTCAACATTCAGCCCGGTGATAAAATGTACCGCCCGGATAGTTTAAGGGTGAGAATCTGGTAAGCACTGCTTCTTAATTTTTCTCCGTGTACACGGAATTTTATTTTACCCTATATGATTTAGATTTAACCATCTTCAAAATTCATTTGTAGATTCGGATTAAGATTCGGCTCCAAAAAAAGAACTCCTATGAAATACATGTTCACACTTTCAATCGCCGTTTCCTGTTTTTTATGTTCTATGGCTTCGGCACAAACAACGCCCGGCATCCAATGGCAAAAGATGATTGGTGGATCATCCAATGACTACATGTATTCCGTTATTCAAACTGCAGATGGTGGTTCCCTGATCGGTGGATATTCCGGTTCAACAATTTCCGGAGATAAAACCGAAGCGAACCAAGGTGGCTTTGACTATTGGGTATTGAAGTTGGGTATATCAGGCAATATCGAATGGCAAAATACAATTGGTGGAAGTTCAGGTGATCAGTTATATACTGTGATCCAAACGGCAGATGATGGATACTTGTTGGGCGGTTATTCCAATTCCAATATTTCAGGAGACAAATCTGAAGTGAGCCAGGGCAATAGCGACTATTGGGTAGTGAAGTTGGGTGCCTCCGGCAATATCGAATGGCAAAACACGATTGGTGGCAATTCGGTCGACTATCTGAATGCCGTAATCGAAACTACCGGTGGCGGTTATCTCCTGGGTGGTTATTCAGAATCCGGCATTTCCGGTGATAAAACAGCAGCAGGTATTGGAGATTTTTGGGTGGTTCAACTGAACGCTTCAGGCAGTATCGTGTCTCAATATACGATCGGAGGCAACAGTGGCGATCAGCTTATATCCATTGTTCAAACCACTGATGGTGGTTTTCTGTTCGGAGGTTATTCCAGCTCCGGCATTTCAGGAAATAAAACAGAAGCAAGCAAAGGAAGCTATGATTATTGGGTGGTAAAGGCTGACGTTTCAGGAAATATAGAATGGGATAAAACCATTGGTGGAAGTGATAAAGATTATCTCCGTTTCGCACTTCAAAGTGATGATGGTGGTTACCTGTTAGGAGGTTATACGCTCTCGGGCCTTTCAGGAAATAAAACAGAAGCGAGCCAGGGTGGATGGGATTATTATGTAGTAAAACTTAATAGCGCAGGTGGTATTGAATGGCAGAATACAATAGGTGGACTGAATGATGATTTCCTTTTCTCTGGAATCGAGGTTATTGGTGGAGGCTATCTTTTAGGGGGCTATTCCATCTCCTCTGTTTCCGGAGATAAAACAGCACCGAAGAAAGGCGAAGAAGATGAATGGATATTAAAATTAGATGGTTCCGGAAATATCATCTGGCAGCAAACATTTGGTGGCGACGGTACTGAGTATTTGTATTCCATTGCACAAAGTGCTGATGGCGGTTTCTTGCTGGGAGGCACTTCAGCCTCACCAATATCAGATGATGTGACTGAAGGAGCTACTGGTTATGACTATTGGGTGGTGAAGCTTGCCCCTGAAGAATGCATGGGATTTTCCGCTTTTGCAGATGTTGATGAGGATACTTACGGCAATCCAGCCGCTTCCATTTTTATTACAAACTGCATCTTGCCTGATGGATATGTAGTAGATAATACTGATTGCAATGATGCAAATGCCGCCATCAATCCTGGTGCTGCGGAAGTAGTCAACAGCGTTGACGATAACTGCAATGGATTGATAGATGAAAAAACACTTTGTGAGCCGCCGGCCACTCTTCCAGAAAGTAATATTACCGCATCATCTGCTCAATTAAACTGGTTACCATTCAGCAATGCTTTAAGCTATAAGCTAAGGTATAAAGTGAAGAACACCGACACCTGGACCAATTTGACTTCATCTTCAAATAGTAAGACACTCACCGGTCTATTAGCGAACACCAAATATGTCTGGCAGGTAAAGAGTAAATGCACAGTTAATCCATCGATCTTTTCTGCGTGGTCGGAAAAGGATCAGTTCACTACGCACGCTTTAAAGATCACTGGAAAAGATCAACTGCAGTTGTCTCTTGAAATTTATCCCAATCCTTCTTCTGGAAATACCACCATTCATTTCAATCTCACACAATCATCAGATATTGCAATTAAAATTTTTGATGTGAATGGCAAAGAAATTTGGGATATAGTGAATGCTTCACTGGAAGCAGGTGATCATTCATTGCCCATCAATACATCACAATTTTCAAAAGGAAATTATTTCGTTCAATTGATTTCAAACACTACTATTCAAATTGAAAAGCTGATTGTACAATAATTATCTACAGTCAAAAAATAACAGCCGAATCTTTCATATAAAAAATACCTTTTGAATATCTGAAAAGAAAAAACCGCAGCATATTAAAGTGCTGCGGTTTTCTTTTGTGCTGTAGAGGAAGGAGTCGAACCTTCACGGAGCGGTTAGCAGCAGTACAATAAAGGTGGTCAACCCCTTTCCGGGCAAGCCGGAACTATACTGTGTTTATTCCTTTTTCTCCACCCCCGAGACAAGGGGGCATGTCTGCCGGTTTCATCACCCCACAGAGTATAATTGCCTGGAAAATGTAAAGGCAAGTGACAGAAAGTGTAGAATTGAATGTATTAGCCACCATAATTCAATCCTTCTCCGCCGGAAGAAGCAATTTGAGAAAAGTGCTCCGGCTTATTTTCACCATGAAGACACTTCCCGCCACTTGCCAAATACCCCCAAACAATTAGTGATTCAAAGAACCGCTGTAAAAGTATATTCTGTTATAAGGCGTTTGAACTTATTTCAATATTATTTTCAAATTTTTCGATGCTGTCTAATATTCATTGGTTATTTTTGAAAAATTCTAATTTCAATATGCCCTATGGCCACTAAATTGAATTTTGACAAATTGGATCTGCAGATTATTTCCGAGATGATGCGCAATGCATCTGTTTCCTACAAAGAGCTTGGCAAAAAACTGTACGTCTCCGGTGGTACCATTCATGTTCGCATGAAAAAACTGCAACGACTTGGTGTGATTACCGGTTCACGTTATCACATCAACCTGAAAAAAGTAGGGTATGATGTAATCGCTTTCATTGGTGTTTACCTCGAGAAAAGTTCGATGTACGATTCTGTTGCGAAAGAATTGAAAAAACTTCCGGAGATCGTGCGGTTAAATTATACAACAGGAAACTACAGCATGTTTGCGGAGATCGTTTGCCGCGATATGGATCATTTGAAATTTGTATTGCATGATGAATTGCAAAAAATCAAAGGTATTGAACGAACGGAAACATTAATTTCTCTGGAAGAAAGTTTTAACCGGAGCGCGGAGATTTTGTAAGGAAGTTGAAAGTGTTTCCGTGGTTTTGAAATCTTCGAACTGGTGATGGATTGTTGTGCTCGGTCCTTGATAATATAAAGGTGGCTTGGACAAGCTCAGCGCGCCCTGAGCGCATCGAATAGGTACAGTTACATCATTTAAAAAAAGTGCTGACTGCACGTTGTATAAGCCAAATAAAGTAGCTTGCTGACGATTTCTTGTTATGGAAACAACTATTGATCGTCCACCGAGAACAGCTATGGAAGTTTTTAAATTGCTTCCGGAAGGCACCTTATGTGAAGTTATCGAAAACCAATTGTATATGGCTCCTCCTCCAAATGAGTTTCACCAGGGAACACTTAGTGATTTATTTCTTGAGATTGGAAACTACGTAAAACAGCAAGATCCTGGCATAGTACGCTTTGCTCCTTATGGCGTTTATTTAGACGATGAAAGTGTAGTGGAACCAGATCTCCTTTTTATCTCCCGTGAAAATATCGAGCTGATTAAAAAAGATGGATTTCATGGTGCACCGGATCTGATCATTGAAATCCTTTCTCCGTCGAATGAACAACATGATACGGTGACGAAGAAAAATCTTTACGAAAAGTTTGGAGTGAAAGAATACTGGATCGTTGATCCTGAAAATAAAGTGGCTACCGGTTATGAATGGAAAAAAGGAAAATTTCTGTCATTAGGCATCACCACCAATAAAATTCCTTCAAAACTTTTGCATCAAACCTTTTCATTCTGAATCAGCTTCCACAATACACCTTCCTTCAAAGCAAAAGCGGACTGCGAGATTTTCTGAATGGCGAATTGATGAAGAATAACATCTGTAAGAATTGCAGCTACAACAATCATCTTCGCGCGAAAGGTTTTCATGCCTTTCATCGCCAATCTTTCTTCAAGATTACTTTGTAGAAGTTGGTGATACAATGCTTGAAACTGTTCTGGTGAGAAATTGAATGATGTTTTTGCCCCTTCCTTTTCCTGGTAAGAAAACTGCAGACCAATTATAGCTGCAAACGTATCAAATGAACCTGACGCACCAATGAGTTGAGTGATTGCAAATTTTTGCTGTTGCAGAAATAATGAATTCAATTGTTCCATTAGAAATTTTTTCAATTGCGCTGTCTCTGCTTCATTGATCGGTTCATGGTGCTGAAACTGTTTCATCAAGACGGAGGCTCCAACCGGGAAACTTTGTTTCCAGAAAATTTTATTTTCATCTGCAATAATAAATTCGGTGCTGCCTCCTCCGATATCCATTATCAGCACTGGTGCTGATGTCAATTTCACAGCTTGTTTCACGCCCAGATAAATCAATTCCGCTTCCTGATCGCCTGAAATTTTCCGCACTTCCATCGGACATATCAATTTGACCTGCTTAATAAATTCATCTCCGTTTGCGGCACTTCTGATAGCAGCCGTTCCGAAAGCAATAATATGTTGCGGTTGAAAATGATCAATCACCGTTTTATATTTTATGATCTGCTGCAGACCGCGTTCGAATGGCATTTCACCAATACGTTCTAATCCATCTTCACCCAATTGCACAAATTCTTCGGCCTTATGCAGCACTTTAATGATGCGATCATCTGTTACCTCCGCAATCAACAGATGAAATGTATTGGTGCCCAGATCAAGAATGGCCATGCGTTTATTCATGACTTAATACTAAACAATTGTAGCGGAATGTGAAGAATATATTGGCTGCTGCCAAACATAAATTTGCAGTAAGTTCACAAAGTGAAGAAAGTGTTTCTATTTTTGAACTGAACAATCAAAAAATTTATGACTGAAAACTCCCGCCGTAATTTTATCAAGCAAGCTTCAATGCTGGGTGCAGGTGCCTGCTGCCTTGGAACCATTTCCATCATTGAAAGCTGCACCACTTCGCTCGAAGCAATTGGTTCGGAAAAAGCAGTTGTTGAAACGCCCGGACAAATCACCCTGCTCAAATCTTCCATCGCCGGGCAATCCTATACGAAGCTGAGTTCAAGCAAATTCAGAGATCCCATTTTTCTCAACATCAATGCCGATGGCACGTATTCCGCAGTGCTCATGAATTGCACGCATAAAGGTTGCAGTCTTGCCGCTTCACAGGGCAAATTTGTTTGCCCTTGTCATGGTTCCGAATTTGATCTGACAGGCCATGTGTTAACGGGTCCGGCGAAAAATGATTTGCAAAGCTTCCAGGTTACTTCCGATGATTTGCATATTATTGTAAAGTATCAATAGCCCGGTTAATTTTTCAGCGACAGTCGCTAATCGTAAAGTGTCTTCATCAGAATAACACTCCATTGTCTTTTGAAGCTACATAAAAGTTGCCTTGTTGAAATTACATTTGCAACGCTTTTATGAGCCATAAACCTTCTTTTTCCGATTGGATTTTGCTTTTACTGCTTGCCCTTATCTGGGGAAGTTCTTTCATTCTGATGAAAAAAGGACTGGAGGTTTTTCGTCCTGAACAGGTGGCAGCACTTCGCATTGCTATCACTGCACTTGTGATGCTCCCGTTTCTTTTGATACGTTGGAAAGAAATCCGAAAAGGAAAAGTGAAATACATTTTGTTGCAGGGATTGTTCGGAAATTTTTTGCCTGCCTTTCTTTTTACCATCGCCCAACAACACATAGACAGTTCACTTGCCGGAATTCTTAATTCTTTATCACCGGTATTTGTGTTGTTGCTGGGAATATTATTTTTCGGTACAGGATTTACCTGGTGGAGAATTGCAGGTATGTTCGTTGCATTCAGCGGTTCAGTTTTGTTGTTGCTTTTCCAGCAAGGCCATGGCATTACTACCAATGGATTATTCGGATGGTTGATTGTATTCGCAACGTTCTCTTATGGCATCAGCGCCAACATCATAAAAAGATATCTTTACGATGTGCAGCCAATCACGATAAATGCAGTTGCATTTTCAGTGATGCTTTTTCCGGCACTGATCATTTTATTTTTCACTGATGTACCGAAAACATTTGAGTCAGGTAACACTGCCTTCGTTGCTCTTGGTTACATTGCTATTCTCGGCATTGTTGGTTCAGGAATAGCCTCTATTGTTTATTTCCGCCTCATTCACAATACCACAGCATTGTTTGCATCATCAGTAACTTATCTTGTTCCGGTTGTTGCATTATTCTGGGGATTCCTCGCAGGTGAACCCATTGGCCTGATTGATTATGCAGGCATGGCACTTATTCTTTCGGGCGTTTACCTCGTGGGGAAATAACAACCTGCATTTTGAAATGCTTGTGTAATCAGGATGTTGTTACGCAAAAAATTACTTGTTTGCAATCATCGAGATCTCCACATTCACACCTAGCGGTAATCCTGAAACAGCCACTGTTTCCCTTGCAGGATATTCGCCATTGAAAAATGAACCATATACTTCATTTACAGCAGCAAACAATTTCATGTCAGTTAGAAAAATAGTTGTCTTCACTACGTCTGAAAATTCAAAACCTGCAGCAGTCAGGATGGCCTGCAGGTTTTCCATCACCTTGCCTGTTTCCTTCGCAATGTCATCTGTTATCAGGTTACCGGTTACTGCATCTTTTGCAACTTGTCCCGAAATGAACAACATATTACCCGCAGCAACGGCCTGGCTATACGGACCAATCGGTGCCGGACCCTTATCTGTTTTTATAATTTGTTTTGCCATAAAAAATTTCTTTTAAGAGGAAAAGATAGGAATATTATTCACGCGCAAATTCAAAATGGTACCACGAGTGTGCAAGAACGCCAATGATGCTTTCATTGACAGTCAGTGTCCGGCGTCTCGCAGACGTCCAAGGTGAAGGTTCGGGATGCCAACGATGTACAGAATTTGTCTTTTACCCCGGAATGCGCCTGATTATCCTTGGTTGGGTTCCTTCCTATGATATATCTTAAGTTATCATTCAACGTTTACCTTTGTCAGCTTAAAGAATTAATCTTCATTGAAAATATTTGCTACCGGACATGCGAGTCGTCTTTCAGAATTGAAAGAAAAAATTGATCCGGTGCATTTTGTTCAGTATGAAACGGCATCACCTGCGAGCATCGATTTTGCCGGCAACTTTGCATCTTTTGATTTGCTTTTTGACCTGAATGCCGATGATGATGCAGCAGGACTTTCCGGTTACGCGGCCTTGTACCAAAAACCCGTGATCGTTTGCGCTGTTAAAAAATCATTGCATCAGTTATGCCGCCATTTCGAAGGCGAAATTAACTGCCACCTTATTGGTATGAACGCACTTCCCACTTTTATCAACCGTTCTAAGACCGAGGTTTCGTTTTCCAGTGCTGATTCCGCAAACTTTTTTGAACAGATCGCCAAACTTCTTAATTGGGAATACCTTGCAGTAGAAGATAAAGTGGGCATGGTAACACCAAGAGTGATTGCAATGGTAATTAATGAAGCATGCTTCACATTGCAGGAAAAAACAGCAACTAAAGAAGACATAGATACTGCCATGAAACTGGGCACCAACTATCCGTGGGGTCCTTTTGAATGGTGCGACCGGATTGGCATCAAAGACGTATACGAAACACTGGAAGCCATTGCAAAAGATACCGGAGACCCACGATACAAAATTTGTGAATTGCTGAGGGATAAATTCCTTACAGGAGCGTCTTTTTACGTTCAAAAAACAAATCTGAAATAACAGGATGCCGAATCAGAGCTTGCTCATTTATTCCCCGCGTAATTCCCCACGACTGCAATATACTTTGCAGTTGATTTTCAAAAATTTATTAGGACTATCATATGAGTTTACGACAGATAGGTCCCGGTTTTCCGCTTTCGGCGGTGCAAAATTGAGTTATGCAAAAACACCAAACGGCGAAGCAATTTTTATATATGCAGAAGAATTATTATTTGAATCCGACATCAAATTATTTTCCATTCCTGCCGGCACATTCAATGAAATCAAAACGATCTTTCATCACCCTCATACAGCAGCGCTTCCATTTGATCCGTTTGCCGCCACATTCTACCTCGTTTCCAGGTACGAAGAATACCTTCCATTCAAGCCTGATAAACATGGCCGGTTTCCTGCGGAGCTGAGTCTCAGCTACAAAGAAGGTTTTCATAAAGTGCCTGTTGTAAATCATTATGCGCTGTTACTTAAACAATTGATCATTTCAAATTATCCTGACTTTATTTTCCCTGAGAAAAAGTATCAGTTTCAACTTACCTACGACATTGATATGGTTTTTGCTTTCCGCGAAAAAGGTGTCTTGCGGAATGTTGGTGGTTTCCTGAGATCGTTTATAGCATTTAACTTCAGAGAAATTGCATTTAGGATGAAAGTGTTGACACGTCTCCAACAAGATCCGTTTGATACATTTGATTACCAGCAATTACTGCACGAGAAGTATTCGCTGCGGCCCGTTTATTTTTTTCTGTTGGGCGATCATAGCATGTATGATAAAAACATTGATTGGCGAAAAGATGCTTTCAGAAAAGTTGTAAAACAGATTGCGGATAAAAACGAAACCGGTATGCATGCGAGTTATGATTCAAATCGTTTCCCGGAAAAAATAAAGATAGAAAAGCAAAGGCTCGAAAAAATGAGCGGCAGGAATGTATTTCGAAACCGGCAACATTTCTTAAAACTTCAGTTTCCGGATACGTATCAAAAACTTTTTGCTGCGGGAATTACTGAAGATTATACTATTGGTTATTCCTCACAAACCGGTTTTCGTGCCGGCATTGCATCGTCATTTTATTTTTACGACCTTCAAAAGGAAATCTCCACCAAACTGCATATACATCCTTTTGCAGCAATGGACGCAGCCATGTTTTACAATATGAAAATGAGTCCCGATGCTGCATTGGCACAATCGAAGCAACTGGCTGACGAAGTTAAAAAAGTGAACGGCACATTTACTTTTCTTGCGCACAACGACCTCATCAGCAATCAAGGTCCATGGAAAGGATGGCAGCAAAATTTTGAAGCATTGATCAGTTATTGTAATGCACCGATAGAAACTTAAGGATTGCCCGTTCTGCTTTCGGAAAACTATTACCTTTCGAACCAGAACCCTTTCTCCACCTTATGCCAGTAGTCAATTTAAGCACCACCAACTCATTGGTGAATCAATTTCTTTCAGAGATACGTGATGCAGCCATTCAGCAGGACAGAATGCGTTTCCGGAAAAACATGGAACGATGCGGAGAAATACTCGCCTATGAAATCAGCAAGGTATTACCCTACCGTGAAAAAGCAGTCGCTACTCCTTTAGGGATCGCCCAGGTTCCTGTATTGGAATCACCACCCGTAATAGGCGCCATTCTCAGGGCCGGAGTAATTTTGCACCAGGGAATGCTTAACTATTTCGATCATGCCGACAATGCTTTCATCTCTGCCTACCGGAAACATCAGCCAGATGGTTCTTTTGAAATTCTGCTTGAATATGTTTCTTGTCCGAGTCTTGAAAACCGGACGCTCATCCTGGCTGATCCCATGCTGGCAACCGGACAATCGATGGTGAAAACAATGGAGCAATTGTTTGCATCCGGCAAACCGTTGCACACTCATCTCGCTTGCGTTATCGCCGCGCAGCCCGGCATCGACCTCGTTTTGAAACACATCCCCGATGTTACGATCTGGGCCTGTGCCATCGATAATTCGCTGGATGCACGATCGTATATAGTGCCCGGATTGGGCGATGCAGGAGACTTAGCCTATGGAACAAAGATGCAGCACTAGGTGCCTGAAAGTTAAAATTGCAGTTACTTGCAGTATTTTACAAAAAAGTATGGTACTTTTAAAATCCTGAATTTAAATCCGTTCCGAAATTACTGAATACTTAAATCGATTGGTAGATGAAAAAAAATGTACACGTTGCTTTGTTTTTCCTTCTTATAATAAGTTCCGTCGCAAAAGCGCAGGACATCCATTTTTCACAGTTTTACTATTCACCATTCACGTTTAATCCCGCATTAACAGGATCTATGGATGGTCAATATCGCATCAGTGGCATCTACAAAAATCAATGGGGAAGCGTTTCTTCTCCTTACGTCTATTCAACGCCTTCTGTGAGTGCCGATTTCAAATTATTTTCAGGTGGTTATTCTTACAACTATCTCGGAATTGGTGTTTTATTGTTGAATGACAAATCAGGTGACGGCGGATTATCTAATCTCACAGCGATGCTTTCAGCGTCCTATCACCAGGCATTGGACAGGGAGGGAAACTTTCATATAGCCGTTGGTCTGCAAGGTGGAATGGTGCAAAAGAAAATTGACTTTGAGAAGTTGGATTTTTATGATGAATTCGACGGACTTGGCTTCAATGGCATTACTTCAGAGCATTTTGATTATTACCAGATTGGCTATGCAGATTTTGCTGCCGGTGCTGCTTTTGATGGTATGGTCAGCCGTTCCAGCCGTATTCAATTTGGCGCCGCAGCCTTTCACCTTACCACACCTACAGAATCATTTTTTGCAGCAAGTGATAATGTGCTCAACATGCGCTACGTAGTTCATGCCAATGCGACTTTCGGGGTCAATAACAAATTTTACATCTTTCCATTTATACAGTACCAGCTCCAAAACAATGACAACGAATTTGTGCTCGGCTCCAATTTCGGTATTAATATGAACAGCAATCCGCGCGGATTACCAAGTATATTTTATGTAGGTGCATTCTCCCGTGCCGGTGTTGATCTTATTCCTACTATCGGCATTATGATGAAAGGAGTGCAGGCCGGAATTAGTTATGATGTAACCACTTCAAGCGATTTGAGTGCTGCTACCAATGGTAAAGGAGGATTTGAATTGGCAATCGTGTATACCGGCAATAATCAACCTCCTCGACACTACAAGCGGATTTACTGCCCTGCTTTCTGATAAAAATCTTTAGCTGCAATTCCAAAAGCCACAGTTAATTGCTTCAGGACTACCGTGAAGTCAAAACTTTATGTTTTGAATTCGGCTGTTTTGATACCCATGAATTTCCTGTGATATAAAAGCGGTAAGGCCGCATGGAATCTTCACCTGCATACTCCACCCCAATGCGCGGGCCAGCAATGATTTTTCGCGGAGCGATTTTTATTCCACGATCTTCAAGCCAGATGCTGCGAGAAAGC
>JADKFU010000003.1 GCA_016717285.1 Chitinophagaceae bacterium | reverse complement strand
TTAAATAGCTGGATACAAAAGCAAGTTTCAGTGGAATGGGAAGAGAAGACGGTGTGGGATTGCACAAAGGTGGCACGAGAATGGATTCACATCAGAACCAGCACGAATATTTTAATAGGTTTAATGACTTTTATCGGTACTTCCGGTCTCTCCTACTTTAATTGGTTTAACAAGCTTTAGTGCTGCTCGAAGTCGCATTCAATGATACAGGCTGGACAACAGCATCAAGTTAAACAATAAAATTTTCACGGTAGAAAAGTCATTAGATGCCGTTCACTTTGAAACGCTTACTGTCGTTGGGAAACGGTACTTCTTCCTCTTTGAGTTATGAAGCAGAAGATCTGCACCCTTTCACAGGATTAAGTGTACCGGCTTAAGCAACAGATTATGATGGTAGCAAGTTATTCGGGAGTTGTAAGCTGCGGACTTCGGACTTGGAATGATGAATGTTTTGGCAGTTAATCCAAACCGGTACAAACAACTCAAACATCACAACGGATTTAAGTGATGGTGAAGATTTAGCATTCAGGTTGTTTACTACAAATGGTCAACCTGTGTTTGAGCAATCTATTTTCGTGAATCAGGATATTCAGCACATTTTACTGAATGTTTCCGATCTGCAGGCAGGCATTTACTTGCTTCATGTTGGTATGGAAATTTTTCACAAGGTGATCAAAATAAACTGATCCGGATAAAAACCCTGGTAAGCGTGGATAAATCTTTACCTTAATAAGATGACACTTCCCTGCTGTTCAAGCACGCTTCCATCAGAAATCGGCCTTCATATAATAGCATAAATTCCTATCTCCGCATCGATGCCATTGGCTTCATTCCAGCCGGACAGTTGATCGGAAACGGAATAGATAACCTTACCCCAACGGTTGAAAATGCGCATTTCAAAACTATTTACATTCAATAAATGCGGAAAGAAAAAATCATTTAATCCATCGCCGTTGGGCGTAAATGCATTAGGTGCGGCAATAATATTTGGTGACTCTTCCCACTACCACACTGTCAAGCAACATACAACCGTTGGAATCTGTCACCGTCACATAATAAGTTCCGACAGACAAGCCGCTAACTATCGATGAAAACTGCGGTGGCTGCGTACTCCAGTTATAACTGTAAGGAGCATTACCGCCTGAAACTACCACTGCAGCCGATGCATCATTGGATTGCCAATACGACAATAGCGTTACCACAGTAGCAGATTCAATAGATCAGGTTCAGTAATGATAAATTTCATTGTCGCTGCAACCGTTTGCATCCATACAATAGACCGAATAAATTCCAGGCGCAAGGTTTTGTACAAATGCAGTATCCTCTGGGAAGCGCTTTAATCGGGAAATATTAAGGTGAAAGGCCGGATAATGGTATGAAGAACAATGCTGTTGCCTCTGAGGAGCCATTACAAGTGATGCCTTGAATGCTGACACTGTCAACTAACGCCTGATGCACTGTAAGATCTGTAATCACAATAGTGTCACAAGCCGTAATGGTGAAAATGGTGTCTGTATAAATTCGGGAGCGCTGACCATATTTCCTGAGGCAACTCATAGTTTCTCCTCACTGAAATTGCGGCTACAACTTGTTGAACGATAACAGGTATCACGGAAAGATCGGTGTTGATGATACTGTCGCAGCCTGTGGAGGAAACCGGGTGTCGATATAAATACCGGTGGTATCAACAAAATTTCCGGAAAGGTAAAAAGTAGGTGTCGCCGTTGCAAACTGATGCGGTTACATTTTTTTGTAACAACAACTAAAACTGATAAGGTGGTGATGATGATACTGTCGCAACCGTTTGCCGAAATTAAGGTGTCGTTGTAGATGCCTGAAAGTCCGATTGAGCGTTCCATCTGGCAATACATAAGTATTGCCTGGACAAAGTGCAGCCGCAATATTTTGTGTAGTTACCGGAAGAACAGTGAGGGTGGTAGTGGTGATCATACTGTCGCATCCGTTGATAGCATGAAGCGTATCAGTATATATTCCTGAAACAGTTGCGATAGATCCACCAGGCAAGATATAAGTGTCGCCATCACAAATGGTTGCAGCAACAAGTTGTAAAACCGGTGGATAAAGAATGCTGATTTCAATCGTGCCGTCAACTATACATCCAACTGTTGATTTAACAAACACGGTATAGAATCCTGTTGCGAGATTTTGAAAAAGTGAACCGCTTTGATAATTGATACCATCAATAGAATACTGAAGATTAGCATTGCTGGCAAAAATTTCGATGCTGCCATCCTGTATTGCATGGCAGGTTGCATCAATCACATTAACACTGTCGATCGCGACCGGATCATTTGTAACAGCTTCTGCAATAAATTGCGGTGCTCCAACGGCCACTCCATCAAAACTTGCATTGCCCTGAATGTTGATCAGATCATTATCAAATTTATAATAGGCAAGCAAACCTGTTTGTGAACCCGGAGCAGGTAAATCAAGCATATTGTCTTTCAATTCAGTTTGTGTGCGGCATACATTCCCAGATGCGGACTTCATCCAGCTTTCCTAGAAACTGTTCCGATTGACTGGCGTTCTGTGCGCCGATAGCAGTTTGTAGATTATTTTGAAAGAGGTTTCCACTGAAAGGAAGTTCAATCACCAGGCAACCGTCAACATAATATTTCACCGAACTTCCATCATAGGTACCTGCAATATGGTACCATTGGTTGATGACCAGCACAAACGGATTGGTCATTTGCATAAATTGTGTGGGTCCGCTGTTGCCGCTTATATACGTAGTGAGCTCCAAAAGTTAAGGGCCGTAAAAGGTAATTCGCATTGAATGGATTAGTGTGTTTACTCACCACATCATTACCTCCCGGATTGCCATTCCATTTTATAAGTGCTTCCACAGTAATCTGATTTCCGGACACATCAACATCACCTGCTTTTACAAAATTAACAGCGGAAGGAAGGTCAAGCACCTGTGCAGCAGCAGGCGTCAAAAATAAGAGTGCAATCAGCAACGCACTGACGTTCAGGTAACCTGGAATATATGATTGCTTAAAAAAGGAGTTGCAGAATTGCTTCATCAGCAGTTTAAAAAAGAGGTGCGAAGGTAATTATTTCCTCCTTGTCACGCTTATGCTGAAACCTGGAGGGTGTATACCAAATTATCAGTGGAGAAGTTAAACTGTTCCAGGGTTAGGTTGATTCGAATCAATTTTATTTGCTCATGCTTAACTGTGGCCTACCTTTCGGTTCATCGGGTTTATTTTAAGACCGTTACGATACTTGTCGTGCACATAACTTATACTATCTTACTTTAACATTAAGAGATCGACTATGCCATCTGATGAAATCGTAATTGCTCAAACAAAAAATTGGATTACAAAGGTGGTAGTCGGTTGTAATTTCTGTCCGTTTGCGGCGAAGGAAATGAAACGTGGCGCTGTTCATTATGAAGTGATACGTAAGGGAACATCATCCGTAAAATTGCTGCTGAACACTGCGTTCCGGCAATTAGACCATGATAATACGATGGAGACTACGTTATTGATTTTTCCCCTTTCATTCAAGAGTTTCGATGCTTACCTGGAATTAGTTGCAACATCAGAAAAGCATTTGATAAAGTCCGGTTACGAAGGAATTTATCAGTTGGCGAGCTTTCATCCTCATTATTTATTTGAAGGAACAACCGATGAAGATCCTGCTAACTATACCAATCGTTCGTTATATCCAATGTTACATATTTTAAGAGAAGCAAGTCTCACGATTGCGATTGATCAGCATCCAAACGCTGAAGGTATTCCTGATAGAAACATCAGTTACGCGCGGAGAAAAGGGCTTGCACACATGCAGTTGTTGAGAGAGACTTGCTTTGGTGGTGAATAGAGAAGTATAAAAATTGTTGAATTGCTGAATTGTTAAATGGTTGTGGCGAAGCCGGAGGGAGTAATTGCTACATGGCTGAATTGTTAAATTGTTGTGGCGAAGCCGGAGGGAGTAATTGCTACATGGCTAAATTGTTAAATGGTTGCGGCTAAGCCGGAGGAGAGTGGCTAATTGTAAATTGTGTGGCGAAGTCGGAGGGAGTAATTGCTACATGGCTAAATTGTTAAATTGTTGTGGCGAAGCCGGAGGGAGTAATTGCTACATGGCTAAATTGTTAAATGGTTGCGGCTAAGCCGGTGAGTTTATTCTCCGGCTTCGCCGAACAATTAAACAATTAAACAATTAAACAATTAAACAATTCCCCCTTACTGAATCACCAACCGCTGCTCCAATTTCGTTTTCCCGGCAACAATGTCCAGAAAATAAATTCCTTTCTGCAAGGAAGTAAGATCAAGAGTAAGTGTATTGATCCCTGCATGTAGTTTCTCTTTTTGGTAAATACTTTTTGCCCCAAAAGATTTAAAACAGAAATGGTTGCATTATCAGTTGCAGGAATATCTGCAGTTAAGGTGATTAATCCATTTCCCGGATTTGGGTAAACCTGTAAATTTTTATCACTTGCATCAATATCCCTGATACCTACATTAGGATCCCATTCTGTTTTATACAAGCGGTAAGTATATTCAGTGGAATCTTTAAAACGGAATTCCCAGACTATATTCTTATTGGCATCTATTTCTGTTCCATTTGGTAATCCTTGTTTGTCCGGCAAGCCATAACCGATGAGTGTATTGCCATTTGCAAAACGGTGCACGCTTCCCTGGTTGCGGGTGTACATATTGAATCCGTTTACCTGCGGATGCGTGTAATACCACACGCAATTGGCAGTAAGGTTGGTTTCATCCAATACATATTCTTTTGGTTGGGAAAGTTGGTTGAGTGATGCTTGGGAATTACCATTGTCGAACATGAGGATGTGTCCGTTATCAAGCCGTTGTACATTGTGTGCATGGCTGAAGCTACCATTCGGATCATTTGATGTGATGATCACATTATTATCAATGTCCGTCGCTTTAAGACCTTTCCATTGCCAGAGCATACTTCCGTTACTTACTTTCACTTTGACAATACGATCCATATTGCGCAATGAAACTATAAGGTTGCCATCGTTATCTTTAAAAAAAGCATTGATATGCCAGGGATCAACAGTGGAAGTACCCAGGGCGATGTCAGGAGTTGCGTCGCAGGGCGAGAAATGCTCATCAGTTCTCCATTGAAAAATCACATTATTACTTGCATCCAATTCCTGTATCCAGGAAACATTCACCGTGCAGGAACTGCTTCCTCCGGAGCATTGCGAAATGTCCCATCCGCCTTGCCAATCATAAATAGAAAACCACTTTGTTCCATCCGGAAAAAATAAATGTTCATGCTGACTGGGTGCAAGACCATTTTTGCAATGCACTTCATCAATAATTGCATAACTGGAATCCAAAACTAATACGCCGGTATCAACGCCGGGATCCAGGCGGAGTGCTGTGAGATCGCCATTCAGATTAACATGAAAGTTTGAACCATCAACCACCGATGCCCGGTAGAAAATAGAATCCGCATCAGAGGTCATGATGCCGTAACCGATACCTGAAGAAGCGGTAGGTGAAGCGCCGCTGTTTCTGTGAAAGAACAATTCTCCGGGAGCAAGAGCCGCGCTGTTATTGGTGTAAAGGTTGATGAACTTGAAAGTGTTGTCGCGATTGGTGGTGTTGTCGTGAGGCACATAAATGGACTCACGTGGTTCACTTAACAAGTACCCTCCATCATCATGTGTTGCAAGGTATTCTTCCAGTTGTTGCTTTTGCTCAGGTGTCATTTCCTTGCGAACGGAAAAACTGAATGTTGTTCCGGTGAGCACTTGTCCTGATAAGGTTTTTAAACCGCTGTTAACAGTTACTGTTACTGTTTCACCATATGCGAACGGCGTAGCAGGCGTGATGCAAACGGTTTTGCCATCCGTAGAAAGCACTACGTTGGCAGGAACCACTCCGCTTTGTGATCCTGTAAGAACAATCTTATCAGCAGTAACAGATACTTCATTCATCAATTCGCCATTGCGCAAAATCATATGCGCATCGCGGAAGTTGTTGATGGATCCGTTCATCGGGGAGATGTATTCAAATTGTGCCCATGCAGTGGAAACAGAAAAAATCAGCAACGCAAGAAGCGTCAACATTCGGAAAGTAAGATTTCTCAAGGTGGTTGGATTTTAATTTTTAGCTGCCTGTACTTTTACGTATCTCGAACAGGAGCGATGATGAAAAAATGTTTGCAGGAAAACTTTCAGATGAAATTATTGATGGAGTGATTATCGGAGTCAGTTTGATAAATCAATGCAATGATCTATCGCTTGATCCATTTTGCTGTATGCGAAGCCGTCTCAGATGTCAATTGAATGAAATAAGTGCCCGGAGCAAAACCGGTAAAGTCGAATGGCAACTCTTTTGTTGTGACGTCATGTTTAGTCTCGAAGTAAATACTTCTCTGCCCAATGCATCCTTCACCGAAACTTCAGCATTTCCTTTCAAAGGTTCCTGCAGTTTTAGCACCATGTTACCTTTTGAAGGGTTAGGATAAACCGACAGGGCCTGTGCATTTGACAATTGATGAATGTTGGTAGGCAAACCGCTTCCTGTGTCACCTGCGGCAATTTTATCACCAGGAGTTTGTTCGTATGCAAAGTCTTTAATGATGATATTGGGAACGGTACCATTGGTATTCACATCCAACCTTATCCAGCCGTAATAATTATCGACCCCATCCTGAAATCTGACACCAAGGTATTTATCACTTTGATTATTCCAGATATAAGAAACTGCGCCCACTGTTTGAAAAGCAAAATTTACGTTGATGAAACCGTAGAAGGATGGACCGAAAGGAATGCTGTCACCTAAATCATCTTTAAAAGCAAAAAGGAACATACTCAATTGTATAAGAGTGAATCAGGTTGCTTGGATTAGAACCTGCATCTATCTTTTCATTAAATGAAAAATCATTGCCTAATGGCGCCTTCAGGTTCATGGTTACTTTGAATTCCACATGACCGTCGTTGTTCATGTCGATGCCATAGGTAGTAAGCTCAGGATAAGAAGACGGAACGCTGCCACCAAGTTCAACATCAGGATTAATGTCGGTATAGATAATTTGTCCCTGCGCGGCAAAAAGAAGAAGCAACAATAGAACCGGCAAGCAGTGAATATCCTTTTAACTTTTCGGCAAGGGTAACATATTTGTTCATGAGCTGGTTTTAATGCCCGCAAATTAACGCATCTTGGATGAATAACAAAAATCAATTGGTCGTTGGTGAATAGTCAATGGTGAATAGTCATTGGTCATTGGTCATTGATCATTAGTCTGGTTCATTTCCATGAGGGATAAGTATGACAAATGAAATGATGCGTCAGCCAACTAAGGACTAAGGACTTCCGACTAAAGACTCACTGCTCGCTACTCACTCTTCTTACTAAAGAAAACCGGCTTAAACGTCAGCATCACATACACATACACACCGGTGATCAACGGTCCGCCCAATTGTGAGAAAGCGGATGATTTTACAAATTCCATGGAGCGGGTTGGGAAGAAGAATGCCACACCGGTATTAATATTCACATCTTTGGTAATGTCTTTTATAGCGGCAAGGTTCAACTCTGTTCCCAGTGCTTTTCCGAGAGCCTGCCCCGGATTTTCAACGTCTTCTACCTGGTTTTCGAGTGAATAATAGTGATACACTGCCGACAGGTTCCATTTCTTGTATAAATACCTAACTGATAAGTATCCATCAATCAGTCCTCCATTTCTTGTATCAGTTGGCAAATTCACATACACATCCATCTTGCCATAAAATTTATCACCGGCGCCATACTGCGGATTAAACATGTTAGTAGTACCTGTACTTGAAGTATCAAGCGCATCGCTTCCTGTTAAGTAATCAATACCTACACCTATCTGGAAATCTCTGAATACTTCTACCCAGGGGTTCACTGAAAACATAAAGGCCTTTACGGTTTGGAAAGAATCGGGCACAATGTTGCCGCTTTGATTAATGGTGCGCGTGCGGCCGCTTTGCCCGTAAGCCTCCAGGTTAAGCCCCCACTTATGATGGTCAAAAGCAGTGTTGATGCCATAGGTATATCGCATGATAATTCCGGTGGTGTCAGGCGACTGATTACCATCAGCCAGGATAAGTGCTGATGCACTGTAATTGTAATTGCTGTCCGTTTTTGTTTTGTTCACCCATAAAAAATCGAGTGTTTTGTAATTGGATAAAGAGTAAAAGTTGTTAAAGTAAGTTTGTTTTTCTTGGTTGTAAGAAGCGGCCAGGTCAATCTTCCAGCCGCGATCCAGTGCCAGCTTAAGCATACCTCCATCATGCGAACGACCTTGTTGCGGCCAGTCGCCATCCGTAAGCAGTCGCTTGTTGTCATATTTATATTCCTGGCGTCCTAACCGCAGTCCGATCTTCTTGTTAAAATTATATTGTACCCATGCTTCATGTATTCCCAGCGAAGGAACATCGGTTCCCTGTATCTGGTCGCCCCAGATGCGTGCATCCTGAAAGCTGAGGAAGGCATTAAACCTGTCACTGTTATAAGCTGCATTCAGGCGGGTACGTTGCGAAAAAAGAAGCTGTGGATCACTCAGCGAATCAGGCGGCACCCTGTAACCGTATTGCAATTCAAATCTCGGTCTTATGATTGCGGAGAGTGTAAATGACGATTGAGCATTTGCCTTCAGCAGCGGCGTTAGGATAAAAAGCATAATCATTGGAGTGATGCCCGTAATAAATTGGATTCCATTGATCAGAAATTTTCTCATGGTTGGTTGAGTTGAATGGTCGTTGATTGATTTATAGCTGTGAACCCTCGTTCACATTGTGTTCGCCACGAAAGTAAATAGAAAAGAATAGTTCTATGAAAGGAATGAAAGGAAAAATTTTCAACCAACATTTTACAATTCAATAGCTACAATAAACAAGCGCTAATAAATGCTGTCTCTGGCAATTACCCTGGAACCAAAAATACCATATCCCATTTCAATGTTATTGAAAACAGGCGCCGGCTCTGCAAATGGATTTCCTTCCGTGTTATTTTGTATCCGGAGCGATTCATTGTATAAAAATGTGGAGCGATCGGTAGAGGTAAGTTCTACCATCAGCCCACGCCCACCATCGTCATCCGTATAATAAGAAGGAATGATCAGTGTAAAGCTCCTGCTTTCCCCATTACAGGTATCCGGATCAAAAAGTTATTCAGATCGTCTTTTTGATGAAGAATATTAGTTTTCCAATAGAAAACTTTATATTTTTATGGCGTGTTCAATATCATTACCAGAAAAACACTCCTGGACTTTAGTAACCGGTATCCTGAGGCAGCTAATGCGTTGTATGAATGGTACCATGAATTATTGAAGTCAGAGTTAAAGAATTTTAATGAGTTAAAGAGAATCTACGGGAATGCCAGTATTGTAGGTGATGACCGTGTAGTGTTTAATATTATGGGTAACAAATTTCGTTTAGTAGTACGATTTGTTTTTGAATTCAGGATTATTCAGATAAAATGGTTTGGTACACATTCGGAATACAACAAGATTAAAGTAACTACTATTCAATACAAGAAAAGATGAAACTTAAAACTATCAAAACAAAAAAGGAATATGAGGCCCTGCTCAATTGGGTAGATGTTCAGTTCGATAAAAAAATCAGACGCGATTCTCCTGCGGGTGAGCAATTAGAGATTGCTCTTCTTCTGATAGAAAAATATGAAGATGAGCATTATCCTATTCCTTATCCTGATCCAATTGAAGCGGTTAAATTGAAGATGAAAGAAAATGGATGGAAGAATAAGGACCTTGTAGGCAAGATAGGTAACAAAGGGTATGTGTCTGCTATTCTCAATCGTAAAAAACCTATGACCTTGGAAATGGCTCGTCTATTTCATCGTCAGTTGGGCGTTCCTGCTGAAGTGTTGTTATCGTAACAGAATATTGCTGTTTTGATTACTAGAAGTTAAGGATGATATTTGGAATGAAGGGTTTATCATTCCCGACAAGATTTTTTTCCGTTTCTCAAACTATTGATTAAATTACAATCCTTCATTTTGATTGTAATGTAGTCATGATCCTATCTCCGGATAAAACCATAGTCCACCTTGATCTCGATTGCTTCTTTGTAGCAGTATCGAGGTTGATGAATCCTGCCCTTAATGGCAAACCCGTGCTGGTTGGTGGCAGCAGCGACCGTGGCGTAGTGGCGGCCTGTAGTTACGAAGCCCGCAAGTATGGTATCCATTCGGCCATGCCTATGAAGCTTGCCAAGCGATTGTGTCCCGAAGCATTGATTGTGCATGGCGATTACGAGATGTATACTAAAAAGTCAGATGAAGTAACAGAGATCATCCGCGAGAAAGTGCCGCTGTATGAAAAAGCATCTGTAGATGAATTTTATATGGACCTCACTGGCATGGATAAATTTTTCGGCTGTTATAAATGGGCCACTGAACTGTGGCACAAGGTGAGAAAGGAAACAGGGTTGCCCAGCTCGTTTGGATTATCAGTGAATAAAACGGTTTCGAAAGTGGCTACGGATGATGTAAAACCTGACAGTAACCGGAAAGTAGACCGCGGAACAGAGAAAGACTATTTAGCACCGATGAGCGTGAGCAAAATTCCGATGGTGGGAGAAAAAACGTATCACATTTTGCGGCAGATGGGGATTGAAAAAATTCATACGATGCAACAAATGCCTGTGGAGTTGATGAAGGATGTATTGGGTGAAAATGGCGTCACCATCTGGCAGAAGGCAAATGGCATTGATGATACACCGGTGATTCCATACAGCGAACGAAAATCTATTTCATCGGAAGAAACCTTCGACCAGGACACCATTGATATCACAAAGATTAAATCCATCCTCATCCGTATGACGGAGGCATTGCTCTTCCAGTTACGCGATGAAAACAAACTGGCCAGTTGCGTGACGGTGAAAATCCGCTATAGCAATTTCGATACGCACACCATGCAATCGCGTATTCCTTACACTTCATGTGATCACCACCTGATTCCAAGGGTAAAGGAATTATTCGACAAGCTGTACAACCGCCGCATGCTGATCCGCCTGGTAGGCGTGCGGTTCAGTCATCTGGTAGGTGGCGGTTACCAGATCAATTTATTTGAAGATTCACTGGAACAAATACAACTCTACCAGGCCATGGACCGGCTGCGGAAAAAGTATGGCGACAATTCAGTAGTGCGTGCAGCAGGTATGGGATTTCAGTTGCGGGATTTCAATCCGTTTAATGGCATACGGAAAACGGTGGCAGGAGGTGTACAAAAGAAAAATGTAGCGATGGCCTGAGCACGACCGTTCCCGGCATGTCGGGACGGTCTGCGCAAAGGTCTAAATCCGTCCGGGCAGGATTAAATAAAAAACATAAATGGAAAATGAATCAAGCCCCGGCGGGGCGACATTATGGTAGAAAACAAATCAGAAGAACAACCAAGCCCCAGCGGGGCGACATTATGGTAGAAAACAAATCAGAAGAACAACCAAGCCCCAGCGGGGCGACATTATGGTAGAAAACAAATCAGAAGAACAACCAAGCCCCAGCGGGGCGACATTATGGTAGAAAACAAATCAGAAGAACAACCAAGCCCCAGCGGGGCGACATTATGGTAGCAAACAAATCAGAAGAACAACCAAGCCCCAGCATATGGTAGAAACAAATCAGAAGAACACCCGGACATTATGTAGAAAAAAATCAGAAGAACAACCGCAACAACGACAACCAGCCAGGACATTATGGTAGCATCAACAACATTTAAATCACAACAAAATAATTATATCAATGGCCAACACGTATTCACAAATTTCCATTCAGGTGGTTTTCGCCGTTAAAGGACGGGAAAACATCATCATTCAAAAATTTCGCGACGAATTACATAAATACATTGCTGGTATTGTCAATGACAATAAACAAAAATCATTGGCAGTGAATGGATCGACAGATCATCTCCATGTTTTCTTTGGATTAGAACCCTCCATGTGTATATCTGATTTGGTTCGCGACATAAAGGCCGGTTCCTCCAAATGGATCAATGAAAGAGGGTTTATAAAAGGAAAATTTAACTGGCAGGATGGATATGCAGCATTCTCTTATTCAAAATCACAACGGGACAGTGTGATTAAATACATTATGAATCAAGAGCAGCACCACCGTAAAAAATCGTTTCGTGAAGAATACCTGGAGATGTTGCGGAAGGCAGGAATTAAATTCGAATCACAATACCTCTTTGAGTTTTATGATTAGTGAAAATAAATCTAACGAGAAGGTTATGATAGAGGATAATAAAAAATGTAGAATGAACCGGAGGACTAACATGCTAATCTCGTCATTAAGAACCGTAATGAAAATAATGTCGCCCCTACAGGGCTCTGCTCACAGGACGATTGCTTTCTACCATAATGTCGCCCCGCTGGGGCTTACTGCAACACAATGCTTGAGGGGCAAACAAAATGAAAAAAGTTGGATTTCAGGATAGAGAAAAGCAGGTTGCTAATTGCCTGAGCTCCGTAGGAGCGAAATTAGGGCAGAGGAAAACAGATTGATAATTCATCAGGCAATGTAAGGTCAGCATTATGGCAGAAAAAATCAGAAGATCAACAAAGCCCCGTAGGGGCGAAATTATGGTAGAAAAAAATCACAAGCAACAGAGCCCTGTAGGGGCGAAATTATCGTCGCATGCTACATAGAAATAGTATTGCTAAACACGAATGTTGAAAATGTAACTGCAACCATGTACCTCAACTGCCACACCTGCTTCAGCTTTAAATTCGGCTCGATGAAACCGGAAGAATTGCTTCGTGAAGCAACAGTGAATAACGTGCGGAAAATGGTGGTGAGCGACATCAACAATACTTCCGCTATTCTCGATTGTCACCGCTTTGCCAAAGAGTATCCGGAAAATATCCGGTACAACCGGTTTGCGGCATTGATTTCAGAAACGGTGTACAGCAAAAATTTATCGGCATCGCCAAAAATCACGATGGTTTTTTTGAGCTGAATAATTTTCTCACCTTTTGTCTGCAGGAAGTAGAAAAAGGACTGACGGCAAGAGCAATAAAAATCCCTGACCGCGCACCGGAGTTCGAAGAAGTATTTGTTGTGTATCCGTTCGCTTCGCTGCCTGTAGATTTCATAAAGGAAAAACCACTGAGTGCAAACGAATATATCGGCATCAAACCTTCTGACCTCAACCGGCTAAAATTTTCTTCCTGGAAAAATTATCCTGATAAACTGGTTGTGCTGGCGCCGGTTACTTTTAGAAATAAAATCGATTTCAATGCGCATCGCCTGCTGCGTGCAATGGATAACAACATTGTGCTGAGCAAACTTTCTATAGAAGAACAGGCTTCACCCGATGAAATCATGATGCCTGAAGAAGCATTGTTGTCGCTGTACCGGGATTTTCCGCAAATTATTTACAACACCGAAAAATTGCTGGATGAATGCGCAATAATCGATTTCGAATTCGGCGAAAACAAAAACAAAAAACATTTCCTCGGTAGTGTAGCAGAAGACCGTGAGAAGCTCGTGCAGTTGTGTGAAGAGGGAATGACAAAGCGATATACGAATGCGGATCAGAAAATCAGGGACCGCTACAAAAGAGAAATTGAGGTGATTTCGCAGAAACAATTCAGCTCCTACTTTCTCATCAATCATGATATCATTGAGTTTGCGCGGCGTAAAAATTTCTTTTACGTCGGCAGAGGCAGTGGCGCTAATTCCATGGTGGCGTATCTCTTGCGGATTACCGATGTTGATCCCATAGAACTGGATTTGTACTTCGAGCGATTCATTAATCCTTCCCGTAAAAATCCTCCCGACTTCGACATTGATTTTTCTTCTGACGAACGTAACGAGATAATTGAACACATTTTCCGGAAACATGGAAAGTCACGCACCGCCTTGCTTGCTACCTACAGTGAGATGAAAGATGATTCCCTGCTGCGCGAGCTTGGAAAAGTTTTCGGTTTACCCAAAGCGGAAATTGATGCACTGCAGGATTACCGGAACCTGCAGCAAGCACCTGATCACATCACCCAACTTATTTATCAATACAAAAATGTACTCAAAACATTTCCCGCTCATTTAAGTATTCATGCCGGAGGAATTTTGATTGCTGAAAAACCAATGGCGTACTACACTGCGATGAGCAACCCGCCCAAAGGATTTCCGCTTACGCAATTCAGCATGCAGGAAGCGGAAGATGCCGGCTTTGCGAAATTTGATATTCTCAGTCAGCGTGGATTGGGTAAAATGAGAGATGCCGTTAACATCATACAGGAAAATCAGGACAAGCATATTGACATTCATGATGTAAAAAAGTTCATGAAGGATGAAGCCGTACGTGAAAATCTGAAGCAGGCGAAACTGATGGGTTGCTTTTATGTGGAATCTCCTGCTATGCGCATGTTACTCACCAAGCTGAAAGCAGAACAATATCTCGACCTTGTTGCAGCGAGTTCCATCATCCGGCCCGGCGTGGCGCAGAGCGGCATGATGCAGGAATACATTAAACGGTTTCATGAGCCGGATCATGGTAAATCGCGCGCGATTCCTGAATTGTGGGCGATTATGGAAGAAACATTCGGGGTGATGGTGTACCAGGAAGATGTGATCAAAGTAGCTTATAATTTTGGTGGCTTTTCGTATGAAGAAGCAGACAAACTGCGGAGAGGTATGGGCGGAAAATACCGCGGGAGACAGGAGTTTCTGGAGGTGAAAGAAAAATTCTTTTCCAACTGCCGTGAAAAAGGAAAGGCAGAAGATCTGATCAGCAAGATTTGGTTCCAGATGGAAACTTTCGGAGGATATGCCTTTGCAAAAGGACACTCCGCATCGTATGCCGTTGAAAGTTATCAGTGTATGTTTTTAAAAACGCATTATCCGCTGGAGTATATGGTAGCGGTGATCAATAATGAAGGAGGTTTTTTTGGCAAGGAATATTACATTCATGAAGCCCGCATGTGTGGCGCAACCATTCATGCACCGGAAGTGAACAAAAGCCATGTGCTGACAACAATTCATGGAAAAAATATTTATCTCGGTTTAAACCTGATTGCTGAATTTGAATTTTTGTTACAACAGGAAATGGTAGCAGAACGCAACCGCCATGGTGAATTTTCTTCCCTCGAAAATTTTATCAGGCGGGTTTCTATCCCCGTCGAACAATTGCGCCTCCTGATTCGTATGGGTGCTTTTCGGTTTACCGGCCGCACCAAGACACAACTGCTGTGGGATATATATGCCATTCTGGGCCGCCAGAAAAAATCTGTGGCACGAAGTGAATTATTTGAAGGAGAAAATAAAAAATATGTATTGCCTGAATTATTCAGTGATGCATTCGAAGAGGCAAAGGATGCCATTGAAATACTGGGATTCCCATTGTGTTCTCCTTTTGAATTGATCAAACAACCACTGCCATCAAATTTGCTTGCCGCCGATTTTAAAGCACTCAAAAATAAGATGATTGAGATCACAGGCTATTATGTTACCCGTAAACCTACCTCCACCAAAAAAGGCGAACCGATGATGTTCGGCTGCTTTCTCGATCGCAATGGATTCTTTTTCGATACCAATCATTTTCCGGCCGCCACTAAAAATTTTCCGTTTCGTGGCAAAGGATGTTATCTCATCAAAGGAAAAGTGGCGGAAGAATTCGGATTCTATTCTATCAATGTTACAGAGATGCAGAAGCTTGACTACCTGATGTATGAAGAAGATGCGGAAACAAAAGCGAGATCGAGACCTGATCCTGTTATTACACCTGTGTTAGTGCCTGCTTCCAAACAGTATCAATATTTACTGGTGATCAATCCGCCGCCGCATATCAGGAATGAAGTGGAATTGCTGAAGAAAAGTTTTCACCGGCACTTCGATCATTACCAGGCTGTTGTTTCTAAGCCACATATTACGCTCTGTACTTTTTTAATGAGCGGGGCAAAAGAAGCGGAAGTGGTTAAACAAATTGCTGCCGTGGCCGGAAGGCATGCCGCTTTTAACCTGTCGTTGAAAAATTTCGACAGCATTTCATCGCATACCATTTACATCGATGTGTTGAATCCATATGGTCTTGTGAATGTAGTAACGGATTTGAAAAAGGAGTTGCACTTTGCACCGAAGGAAGGCACATTCATGTTGAAACCGCGTCTTACTATTGCACGTGGATTGGACAAAGAAAAATTCAGCCGTGCTTCCGCCATATTTTGTGAGCGGCCCTACACCGCTTCTTTCGTAGCCGGAAGCATGCTGCTGCTGAAAAAGGAAACAGCATTGAAATTTGGAAAGTATGAGGTGGTGCGGGAGTTTAATTTTGAAGGAGTGAGAAGAGGTGTGGCCGTTCATGCATAGAAAAAATGGAACACTGATGACGCGGATTTAACTGATAAAAACTGATATTATGGAACTATTGCATACTGATACTACAGATAAAATCATTAAGGCCTTTTATAAGGTTAATAATGAACTTGGTTTTGGCTTTCTTGAGAAAGTATATCAAAACGCTTTGCTGTTGGAGTTAGTTGAACTGGGATTGCATTGTGAAAAACAGAAGCAGGTAAAAGTTTACTATCGCGGACAAGTTGTCGGCGAATATTTTGCTGACTTAATTGCAAATGACAGTGTAATCATTGAACTGAAAGCCGCAGAAATATTAGTGGAAGCACACGAGTTGCAATTGATTAATTATTTGAAAGCCACAGAGATGGAGGTGGGATTACTTTTAAATTTCGGGAGGAAACCACAGTTTAAAAGAAAAATTTTTACGAATAACAGGAAAAATAATGGAACACAGATAACGCAGATTTAACTGATAAAAACTGATTAAAAATTGATTCAAATAAATTGATTGAAACCGAAATTAAAATCCGCGTAAATCCGCAAAATCCGTGATATCCGTGTTCCACAAAAAAACCATTAACCATGATCTTCAGCAACAACGTTAAACTGCTTCGCACAAGAAGAAGCAAAACCCAGGACATCGTAGCGCGCGAACTCGGCATGAGCCGTTCCACCCTCAACAGCTACGAAAACGGCAGCGTAAAAAATCCAACACTCGAAGCGTTGATGGGCTTCTCGAAATATTATAAAGTATCAATTGATACGCTGGTGAAAATGGACCTCGGAAAACTCTCCGGCTTTCAACTCTCGGAGCTCGAACGCGGACATGATGTGTACATCACCGGCAGCAAACTGCGCGTGCTGGCAACAACCGTTGACAGCGGCAATCATGAAAACATTGAGGCCGTGAATGTAAAAGCCAAAGCCGGTTACCGGAATGGATATGCAGATCCGGATTTCATCAGGAAATTGCCGACGTTTCAGTTGCCGATTCTGTTCAACGACCGGAAGTATCGCATGTTCCAGATTGACGGCGATTCCATGCTGCCGATTCCCGATCAAAGTTGGGTGATTGGTGAATACGTAGAAAACTGGCACGACATCAAAAGCGGACATGCTTATATTCTGCTCACGCAGGAAGACGGCATCGTTTTTAAAAATGTATTCAACCAATTGAAGAAAAAGAAAAAGCTGGAGCTGCATTCATTGAATACATTATACAAACCTTATGAGCTGGATGTAACAGATGTGAAGGAAGTCTGGAAATTCTGCAACTACATCAGCAGCGAAATCCCCGAACCCGTGCGCCACAAAGATGAGTTGCTGGGGTTAGTGGAAAAGATGGAAGAGGAGCTGATGATTATTAAGAATGCGTTGAAGCTGGAGGCAGTGTAACGCATAGCATAATAAAATCGTAAGAAAAACGGTGCGAGTTGTAAACGAGGCCATTAAAAACAGATCCCCGAATATCGAAAGCAAATTTTCGATCTTCGGGGATCCTTTTTCTAAGTTTTTTTTTTTTTTTAAAAATCAATTTTTTTTTTACCCCCCCCCCCCCCCCCGGCCGCGGGGGGGCCCCGCCCGAAGGCCCACCCCAAAAAAAATTAAAAAAAAAAAATTGTTAAAACATGGGGGATTCTAAGAGACGGATTAATTACGATTTGCTTTTCACCATTGAAAATCATGGTTGACTCAAAAAAATTATTCGCACGCAAAATAATGCCGCCCTTACAGGGCTCTGTTTCTGGTTAGACCATTCGTGCTACCATACTGTCGCCCTTACAGGGCTTGCTCTGCCGCTGTTTTAAGAAATCAAATAGCATTACCGATCAATCAAATAGTGAAGCGATATTTTTAAAGAAATAAATCCAACGTAAATGAATCAACGTCCTTAAAAAATAGGTAATGACAAAAAAGATTAACTGTCGACTACCCACCCTTCAATCTATCAAACGTTCAACGCAAAGACTAATGACCAATGTCAAATGACCAGTAACCAATAACCAATAACAATTCCCGTATCCAACCCACTAACGACTAACGACTCAGGACTAACGACTTTCTCGCTACTCACTACTCACTACTCACTACTAATCCTTCACAATCTTCTTCGTCATCACCCGATCGCCCGATTGCAATACGCAGACATATAATCCTGATTGCAATTCGGAAGCATCCACATGCAATAATTGATTACCGGCTTCCATCGTTTCGTCAGCAACGGTTTTTACTTTTCTTCCTGATACATCATAAACAGACAACAGCACAGGCGCAGATTCTTCCAGAGAAAATGAAATATCAAATTGATCGGTAAATGGGTTGGGATAAACAGCCAGTTCTTTTTCTGTTTCATCTCCAGCCAAACTTTCTGTAATCACTTTGCAACCATTTCCTCCGCTGGTGAATGAATAGAAAGGTGAAAAAACAGTTGTGCCACCAGTCGGGCATTTTGCCTTCACTTTAAATTTGTAACTGGTGCAGCTTGCAAGCCCTGTTGCTACAAAGGAATTAGTGGCAGAAGTAAGTGTTTGCGCTACTCCGGTGTTGTTATTCTTAAGTGTGATGGTGTATTTAGATGAATATTCATCACTCCAGTGTAAAGTGGCGGTGCCAGCCGCCAGGTTGTCTGCAAAAAGTCCGGTAGGTACAACGCATTGTGGCAAGGTTGTTTTTTTCAAGGTGGTATTCAGCACCGTTGTTATGCCGTTTGCGAGAGAAACGCCTGTAATGGTTTTTGTATAATAACCTGATTTGGATAATACAACACTATATGAACCCGCAGTTGCATAACCTGTTTTATAATTTCCGGAAAGATCTGTGGTAGTAGTTGTATTGGCCGCACCGGTTATAGATACACTCACGCCGTTCAATATAGCTCCTCCTGTATAATCAGTCACCTTTCCCGTTAGGAAACAGGCAGACACATAATTAGCACCCAACACAAACAAACCTTCTTCAATATCGGCAGCGAGTATGTTGCCTGAAGGAAGATAAGGATATGCTTCCCAGCATCCATTATAGCCATTGCCGGATAATGGAGAGGTATCGTAGTTACCAACCTTAATGAGGTTAGAAGGATCACTTGCATCAGTAATAATAACGCCATCACGATAGTATCCCGTAACCAGAAAATTTCCTTTTACATGCACATTGTGCGCGATGCTGTTAGTGCCCGGGTTGGCCTGAAAACGATCTGTCTCACTGATGTTAGCTAAGTTGGAAACATTGTAAGCCGTTACATAAGAATTGGTTACTTCATCGGTCGTATAAAGATATTTTCCATTGTTTGATAAAGCTGTGTTGTGCGTAAAGTTTCCGGGAGTTGAATGCGAGCCAAGAATAACAGGTGCAACTTTGTTGGCAACATTCACCACTTTAAACAATCCGCTGTAAATCTGTGCCGTCCACATGGTGTCATTTCTTACATAACAATCATGTACATATCCATTGGTGTAAGCGCCAAGATAAGTGGGATTCATCGGATTGATATTGAGGTTCAGAAACAAAACGCCGCCCACTCCAACATTGGAACCATTGATGTAAGCAATGCCATTCCCATCAATAAATAATGTGTGACCTGTCGACAAGCCGAGTGATCCTCCTGTCCAGTTAACAGAGGTAACCGCATTGGGCAGGTTGGCAAGATCAACAATCAGCAAACCGCCTCCGGTTTCATTCACTACATACGCATAATGACTCCATGTTTTTATTTCATGCCAGAACGAATTGCTGGTGGATACAAACTGCACTTGCACAGGATTAGTTGGAACCGTTACATCTACAATAGACAATCCATTGTAAGCTCCGACAAGTGCATATTCATGACCATTGCCATCAGCATATCCCCACAGACTCCCAAGGTCGTTGCTGTAGGTTAGTTTTCCCTTGAATGACATGTTTTGCTGAGCTGAAAGGGTGTAACTGCAGAAGAGTAAAAACAAAAAAATGTGGCTGATTCTTTTCATTTGTTTGGGTTTGTAGTTAACTGGTTTGAAAGAGAGTGATTGGTGAATTAAGGCGAAAATAGGTCAAATAAGGAAACCGGCATGCACCATTGATGAAGGCTTTGTACTTTTCACAATTATTTCATCGATCTCAATCCTTACGTTATGAATTTTCGTTCCGTTGCTATTCTTGCCATAATACTTTTGCTTTCAGCCGCCTTGTTTTCCCACCATTATATTTTAGTTCCTGATAAGTTCATCTATCAAAAAGGCGATTCACTCACTGTGCACTTAATGGTGGGCGAACCATTTGATTTTGAATTCGAACGCGAACTGCAACACCAGATGACACCACATTTTATGCTGTATTCAAAAATGGATTCTGCCAACTTATTACCATTAACAGCTGACAGCATAAAACCCATTTTGAGAACGATTGTAAATTTTGAGGGTCTTGCCCTGATAGAAATGCAACGAACTGCTTCAACGATAGAGCAAAAACGGGGCGCATTCACAAAATATCTTGAAGAAGAAAAAATCACCACCATCAGTTTTGACAGCACCAAATGGAAAAAGGATGTTGTTAAAGAAAATTATTCACGCTGCATCAAATCACTGATCACTTCCGGAAAACCGGGCAATGAAAACCTATATAGTAAAGTAGTGGGACAGCGACTCGAAATATTACTGATGAGTAATCCATACCAGATGGAGCCCAATCAAAAATTGGTTGTAAAAGTTTTGTGGGAAGGAAAGCCGCTGGCTTCGCAATGGATCACTTCCGCCGTGAAGAATACTGATGGAAGCGTGAAAGAGATTTCTGCATTAACAGATAGGAAAGGAATGGCGGCATTTGAAGTTGCATTCAACACCGTGTATTATTTGCATACCATCTATATGCTTAAGCTGAAAGAAAATGCTGCAGCGGATTATGAAAGCATCTGGGCAAGCTACAGTTTTCAGACGGCAGCTAAATAAAGTGATCAGTAAAATTTCAATGCCACCAACTGGCTCATTAAACCAATAAAATAACCTAGTGAAATTTCATTGAGGTCATGTGCGCCGGTCAATAGCCTGCTGCTGCCAACGATGCCTGCTGTCAAAGCCATTGCCATCAACAGAAATGAATAATCGGTTTGTGATAGCAGGCACATAGCAAAAGTGAGGATGAAAAGGCAGGACATGGAAGCTGCGTGAATACTCACTTTCTTAAAAATGGTAATCATGAAACAGGCAAAGAGTGTGATGGTTGCGCCAAGCACCACAATGCTGAGTATTTCAGGCAAGCCTGATTTTCGAAACACCACATACGTCCAGATGTACATCGCTCCACTCGTGATGTACGGCACGAGCCTTTCCTGTTGCGATTCCATTTCGAGCGATGCTACAAATCCCAGTTTCCAGATGAGCAGAATGGCGATCACCGGGAAAAGAAAGGTGTTGATGAAAACGGTTAGAAATATTTTAACCAGTTCTCCGGAATCATAGCTCGAGAACAACAGCGGATTGGTGCAATAGATTAACAGAAATGCATAGGTTGGCAGGATAAGCGGGTGAAAAATATAAGAAATGATTTTAGCGGAAAGCTGCACAGAGAGTCGTTAGCTGCTTGTTCAATTTAAATGTTGATTAAAGTTCTTTCCTTAACCTTGCTACCGGTATTTCTAATTGTTCACGGTATTTTGCAACGGTTCTTCGTGCAATGTTATATCCTTTTTCTTTCAGCAGGTCGGTGAGTTTTTCATCAGACAACGGTTTCTTTTTATTTTCTACGGAAATCATGTCGAGCAATATTTTTTTCACCTCACGTGTGGAAACCTCTTCACCACTGTCCGTGGAAAGTGATTCGGAAAAAAATGATTTTAATCGCAATGTTCCCCATTCAGTTTGTACATATTTGCTGTTGGCAACACGCGACACAGTAGAAATATCAAGACCGGTACCTTCGGCAATGTCTTTTAAAATCATTGGCCGCAACTTGGTTTCGTCCCCGCTCACAAGGTATTCATACTGGTATTCCATAATGGCATTCATTGTGAGCAATAATGTTTGTTGTCTTTGACGTATCGCGTCAATAAACCATTTGGCCGAATCAATTTTTTGTTTGATAAACATCACTGCATCGCGTTGCTGCCTGTCCTTCTTCGTGCCTTTCTGATAATCGCGCAGCATATCGCGAAACTGCTGACTGATGCGCAACTCAGGAACATTCATTTGATTGAGTGAAAGCTCCAGCACACCTTCCGTATTAATGATAAAAAATCAGGAATAATTATTTTTTGAAGGTCACCTGCACCTGTGTAGGCACTGCCGGGTTTCGGATTGAGGTGAATGATGGTATTGATAACCTGTTTAAACAATTCATCATCGATATCCAACTGCTTTTGCAGTTTTTCATAGTGTTTTTTACAAATTCATCGAAGTAATCTTTAATCACCTTCTGCGCCAGTTCGCGTATCTGCTGGTTGCTTATCTTTCTTCCAAGTTGCAGCAACAGGCATTCCTGCAGATCCCGGGCGCCAGCTCCGGGCGGATCAAACTGCTGAATAAGTTTCAGTACTTCCTCGAGTTCTTTTTCCGTGCAGGTTACATTTTGGGAAAAAGCCAAATCATCTACCATGGCATCAAGTGGCCGCCGCAGGTATCCGTCATCATCAATGCTGCCAATGATGTATTCACCCAATCCGTGTTTGTGTTCATCGAGCTCTTCCATGCTCAGTTGCTCTTCAAGGTATTCATGAAAACTTCTGAAAACAGGAATGGGAATTACACGCTTGTCATCCTGCTCCGGATAATTTTCGTCGCGAAGTTTATAATCAGGCGTTTCATCATCATCTGTATAATCGCTCAGATCAGGTTCATCATCCACTACCATTTCTTCTTCCTTTTCCGCTTCGGTTTCATTGGTAGGAACATCTTCTTCAACGGTAACTTCTTTTTCCACTTCTTCTGCAGGCTCATCTGCCGGCTCTTCTTCATCACGTTCTCCTTCTTCCTCTTCGCTTTGCTTGTCGTCGCGTTCTTCTTCCGACGTTTCATCATCAAGCCCTTCTTCCAAAGCAGGGTTGGCTTCCAGTTCTTCTTTAATGCGTTCTTCCAAAGAATCCGTAGGCACCTGCAGCAGTTTGATCAACTGTATCTGCTGTGGCGACAGCTTCTGCAACATTTTCTGAAATTGTCCTTGCTTGAGCATGCGAATTTTATAAAATTAAATTGCGGTAAAGATAAAGAGTAATCAACGTACTCTTCAAGTTTTTATGCTTATAGTGAAGTGAAATTAATGGTTATTTTCGCCCTCTTGTATAGTAGCGCGACGTTCATACTTTTTTGAAATTCCTTAATAAAAATGAAAACAGTTTATATAGCAGACCTGTCAAAGCATGAAGGACAGGAAGTGACCTTGCAGGGCTGGACGGCTAACAAACGTTCAGGCAAGGGAATTTTTTTCATCATCCTTCGCGATGGAACAGGGTTCTGCCAATGTGTGGTGGATGAAAAATCAGTACCGGCAGCAGACTTTGAAAATGCCGGCAGCCTTACGATGGAAAGTTCCTGTACCATACAGGGTTTGGTAGTAAAGGATGAAAGGCAAATCGGAGGATATGAATTACGTGCATCGCAGGTTTCAGTGATCAGCATAGCACAGGAATATCCTATTTCCAAAAAGGAGCATGGTGTTGATTTTTTAATGGACAACCGTCACCTGTGGTTGCGTTCACAGCGTCAGTGGGCCATCATGCGCATTCGCAATGCGATGATTTTTTCGATCCACCGTTTTTTCAACAGGAAGGGATTTGTACAGGCCGATGCGCCCCTTTTTACAGGCAATGCAGTGGAAGGAACGAGTACTTTGTTTGAAACAGATTTTTATGGAAAGCCTGCATATCTCTCGCAATCAGGTCAGTTGTATGGCGAAGCAATGGCAATGGCAATGGGCAAAATTTACACGTTCGGTCCTACATTCCGTGCAGAAAAATCAAAAACACGCAGGCACTTGTCGGAGTTCTGGATGATTGAACCTGAGATGGCGTTCTATGATCTCGACATGAATATGGATCTGATTGAAGCCATGTTGAAATTTGTAATCAAAACATTGCTCGCTGAATGTAAGAGTGAATTTCAGATGATTGGTCGGGATACTACCATTCTTGAAAACCTTTCCGACAAGAAATTTCCACGGCTCACCTATGATGAAACCGTCCGCATCATTAAAGGTGAGCAGGATGTGAATGGAAAAAATGCGATTACTTCACTGGAAGATGAGCTGATTAGTGTACAGAAAAAAATAGCAGCAGCGAAAACTGAAATTGCGGACCGTGAAGAGAAAATGAAAGTGCCGGGGATGAAGAAAGGGGAAATCACCTTTAATCAAACCAGGATCGACAACCTGAAAAATGAGTTGAAAGATTTAGAGGAAGATGAACGCAACATTCCGCAATGGATCAATTCCGCAAAAACATTTGAGTACGGAAATGATTTGGGAGGCAGTGATGAAACTGTGATCACGCGTTTATTCGATGTGCCTATTTTAGTGTATAACTGGCCACATGAAGTGAAAGCATTTTACCTGAAACGCGACAAAGATCCACGATGGGCAAAAGGAGTGGATGTGCTGGCGCCGGAAGGTTATGGAGAAATTGTAGGTGGTGGTGAGCGGGAAACAGATATTGATTTGCTGATCGGAAAGATCATCGAGCATAAATTGCCGATGCAGGCTTTTGAATGGTATCTCGATTTGCGTCGCTTCGGCTCTGTACCACATGCTGGTTTCGGTTTGGGATTAGAAAGATTGATCGCCTGGGTTTGTAAACTGCCGCATGTGAGAGAGACGATTCCTTTTCCAAGGATGTATGGAAGATTGGAGCCTTGAGAATTAGGAATTAAGAATGGAGAATCAAGAATCGAAAAGGTGATTCTTTTTGAGAAACCTGAATAGTCAACTGGTGTTTGTAAAAACGACCGCATTCATTTTCCCGCTTAATCGATAATTGCGCTATCAGTTCTTCATCTGTGCAGTTGGTGAAATCTGTCACAGTTTTATTGCGCTGCCATGCCGTCCCTTGTCTGCCGGTATCTGCCGTCCCAGTTTTGATTGCAGGGCTTTGCGGGTTACCATGATGTAAGAATGTGTACAAAATATTCCTATAAATTGAATACAGGAACCAAGAGTAATCTTTACATTTGACTGACACCGAATATTTTCGAACCAGGGTTGAAGTTTGAAGTTTAGAGATTGCGGCATCTAAGATCTCTGAATAATACCGGACACTTCATGTCTTTGTCGCAGTTCTTTTTGAATTCATATATTCACAACATTACTACATCGGCACATCGAATCATTGGCACATCAAAACATCCGAACCTCATTCACGCTCACAAAGCCCCCGTTCTCCCTCCATCCACCGGCACATTAATTCCTGTGATATAACCCGCAGCAGGCGAAGCCAGAAACGCTGCCGCTGCCGCAATCTCCGAAGGATCAGCAAAACGATGCATCGGAATTTCATCCAGCATCTCTTCCTCAACGTCTTCTATACTGCGCCCTGTTTTTTCAGATTTGCCGCTCACGATTGACTGCAACCGTTCTGTATTCGTAGCTCCGGGAAGTACATTGTTGACGGTGATTCCAAATGGTGCGAGTTCTGTAGCCAGCGTTTTCGACCAGTTGGCCACTGCACCACGAATGGTATTGGAAACACCCAAACCGCGCAATGGAATCTTTACAGAAGTAGAAATAATATTGATGATGCGGCCGTAATTACTTTTTTTCATACCGGGCAACAACGCTGTTGCGAGCACATGATTGCAGATGAGATGATTGCTGAAGGCTGATTCAAATTGCTGCGTGGTGGCATCTACAATATTACCTGCCATAGGTCCACCGGTATTATTTACCAGTATCTGGTAAGTGGTGTCTTTCAATTGATGATGGATCAGTTCTTTCAGTTCATCCGGTTTTGAAAAATCCGCAAGAATGAAATCATGTTGTTGTCCTGAAGAGGTATCCAGTTCGCTGATGGCTTTGAGCAGTGCTTCTTCATTACGGGCAGTAAGGGTGATATTGGCACCGAGTTCTGCAAGCGCAATGGCCACCGCTTTTCCAATGCCTTTGCTGCTGCCGCATACCAATGCGTTCTTTCCGGCGAGATTTGTATTCATCTGTTATTGTGTTTTGTAATTAGCATGAAGCAGTGCTGAATAATTTTCTAAATTTACTTCAACTTTTTATCAGTCGTTAGTCAATAGTCATTAAAGTCATTTTCAATTCTTAATTCTTAATTCTTAATTCCATGATTCAACACGCCTTCAACTTTAAAACCTGGATTGATGAAAACCGCCATCTCCTCAAACCTCCTGTAGGCAACCGGCAGGTGTATGTTGGCAACGACAACTTTATAGTGATGGTAGTCGGCGGACCCAACTCCCGCAAAGATTATCATTACAATGAAACGGAAGAATTTTATTATCAGTTAGAGGGCGATGTAGTGGTAAAGATTGTGGATGAAGGTCAGTTTGTCGACATTCCGATTAAGGAAGGAGAAATATTCCTTTTACCAAAGCAAACACCGCATTCACCGCGGCGCGGTCCCAACACGATTGGACTGGTGATGGAAGTATATCGTCCGGATGCAAAAGATGGTTTTCAATGGTACTGCGAACAATGCGGCAATAAACTGCACGAAGAAAAGCTGCATGTAAAAGACATTGTAAAAGATCTTCCTGTCGTGATGAATAATTTCTACGCTTCTGAAGAGCTGCGTACCTGCAAAAAATGCGGGCATGTGATGGAGCCGCCGAAGTAGGCGATGATTATATCTACTTTTTAGGATGGAAGTGATCCGGTGAGCATTCTGGAAATGGGCGCGATGCGTATTATGCTGTCCCGAATAAATATTCGGTTTGAGTAATAGCAAATTAACAAATTTTAATCAAAATCTAATACCGGAAATAGGCGCTATGGTAGCGCTAACTGAAAGGTTGTGCGTTACTTTAAACAATCATCTGGAATTTTAATTATCTAAAACAACTTTTATGTTTAAAAAGCTTTTTGTTATAACATCAGCGCTTTTTTTCACTTAATTAACAGGATGTAATTCTGATGTCAAGGTGCAATCAGTTGGAGCGAGTTCGAATGCAGCTTCATTTGACAAGCAAGTGGCAAAGTCCTTTATCGACAGGGCGGACCATCAAACTTCAACTAATTGCAAAGCCAAACTTCAGTTCCGGCTGGATGTTCCTTGTTGAGCTTTTGTAATTAACTTCAACATTTTTATTTTTATTCAGACACTGTTACGGGCGGACACAACATCGATTCTCCACCTGCACAAAGCCGTGCATGTTATATTACACTTTAGGACGACACAAAGACAATGAAACAACTGAAAAAAAATATATTGACAACTGACGACAAGAAACGCAAATGGATCGCGGTCGGATTGACTGCTATTATTTCGGGACTTCTGACACTTTGGGGCATTTACGGAATTGGACAATATGGAATTGCCTTATTCATTTTGACACCTCTGTTCATTGGTGCCGGCTCAACAATTTTATATGGACTAAAAAAAGAAATAACAAAACGTGAAGCGTGGCTAACCGGACTTTTGACACTTGGAATTTTTACGGCAGGACTTTTAGTTTTTGCAATTGAAGGTGTAATCTGTATTGCCATGGCTGCACCTTTTGGACTTTTATTGACCTGGGTTGGTAGTTTAATTGGCTATGCAATAATCAACAAGACACCAAATAATGCGCCGACAGCGATGCTGATTTTAATTGGTATTATTCCGACAATGGCATTTATAGAAAAGGACAACGAACCTGCTTTGACTTCGGTTGTAACTTCAATAGAAATCAACGCAGACCCACAAACAGTTTGGAAGAACGTTGTTGAGTTTCCGCAACTTGACGAGCCGACCGAATTTATTTTTAAGACTGGAATTGCATATCCAATAAACGCAATAATCGAAGGAACAGGAGTTGGTGCTATTAGACATTGCAACTTTACGACAGGCAGTTTTGTAGAGCCAATAATAGTTTGGGACGAACCACGACTGCTAAAGTTTGACGTTTTAGAACAACCAGCACCAATGCAAGAACTCAGTTTTTGGGACATTGACGCACCACATTTACACGACTATTTTGTTTCTAAACAAGGACAATTCAAATTGACAGTGTTACCAAACGGCAAGACACTTTTAGAAGGAACAACCTGGTATTATCACAATATAAAACCAGCATTTTATTGGCAACTTTGGAGCGACCAAATTATTCACAAAATTCACGACAGAGTATTGACACACATTAAGACCAACTCCGAGAATGACAGGAAAAGCGGCATATAACAGCACCGAATGGCGGGTTTAAAATGCCTATCAGGTTTTGTGGTGGCAGGCAACCGCTGATAAACCTATAGACTGGATTGCTCCTGAATACACATTAAAAATTAAATGAAAACAATTAAATTCATTTTGCTTATCGTTCTATTTGCCATCATGGGTATTGTGGGGTATGTTTACTTTCTGACCTTTACTCCGCAAGGACGATTAAATTGGGGACAGGCAGTATTTTTAAAATTCACTGCCGGTGATAATGTATCCGAAATGGCGGACAGGATAAAACGGATGACTGTACTGGAACGAAGTCATTTTATAGATCAAATGCCCATAAATTTGGCGGAGGTAAGTGTAGATACATTGAAAATAACAAGCGATAGTCTGACAACCTATATTTTTAAGCCTGAGAACTTTGACAAAAATAGCCCTGTGATAATTTATTATCACGGAGGAGCATTCGTATTACCCTGGACAAATCTTTCTGTATCGTATGCAACACGGTTGTCCAAATTATATCATGCTATTGTAGTGGCGGTTGATTATAGAGTTGCTCCTGAACACTCTTTCCCAATTCCAAATAATGATTGTTTTGCAACTTTTCTTTGGACAATCTCAACCATCGAAAAATGGGGTGGTAACCCAGACAATATAATTGTTGCGGGTGAGAGTGCAGGTGCAACTTTTGCATCACTTGTGGCAATAAAAGCTAAACAACAGAATTTGACTAATATCAAATATCAAATTTTGGAATGTCCGGCTACTTATGCTCCTTTTAAAACAACTGCCTATCAGAAATATAGAATAGGATATTATTTGCAAGAGCCTGAAATGCAATATGCCTTAGAAAGTTATTTGCCAAATGAGGCTGACCGAACTAACCCGTTGGCATTTCCATTTTATTCAGATAGTTTAGCAAATCTACCACCAGCTTATATAATTACCTGTGAGTTTGATCCATTAAAAGATACTGGAAAAGACTTTGCTGAAAAGCTTAAAAAGGCAAAAGTGCAAACCATTTATAAAGAGATGAAAGGTATGGTTCATTGTATACCTGGACCTTTTAATGAAAAGGACAGAGCAAATTTATATAATGAAATATTATCTGAATCGGAGGGATATTTTAAAAATTAATTGTAATCGAATCGTAACAGGAAGACTGGCATCTCATTGAAAATGCGGCCAGTCACCAACAGGGGTTTTGAGGCAGGCGGGTTGATGAGCAAACCTGGAACTTTGTGATTACACGGACTTAAAAAAAGAAACAAAAAAGCGATAACATGAAAAAAGCTCAATACGAAGTAAGCATTAATGCATCAGCAAGTAAAGTTTACGACTTTATGCTCGGCATAAGCAATAAACAAACATACGAGCAATGGACTGCTCTGTTCAATCCTACTTCAACTTATGAAGGGAGTTGGATTAAGGGGAGTAAGATGCTGTTCATTGGGATAGATGATAAAGGTGAAAAAGGTGGTATGGTATCAGAAATCGCTGAAATCATTCCAGACCGTTTTGTTTCAATCCGGCATTTCGGACTTTTAAAAGCAAATAAAGAAATCACGGAAGGACCAGAAGTAGAACAATGGGCAAATGGATTTGAAAATTATACTTTCGAAGAAAACAACGGAACTACTACAGTTACTGTTGACTTAGACATCACGAAAGATTTTTTAGATTATATGAACCAGACCTATCCTAATGCCCTCGAGAGATTGAAAGAAATATGTGAAAAATGAAATAGCACGAAGCCATAACAATTACGAAGAAAGAAACTCAGTTTATAACAGCATAAAAGAAACTGGCGGTGGTTAAATGATGCTTCATACTTCGTGTTAAGTTTTGTGGTGGCACACTGTTAAGTGCTTTGAAATTGTCAACTTCTTGTAGCTGCGATGTTACAGCGACACTAACCTGCAACCAAAAAATTTAGAGAGAATTTATTTAATTTAACAACTTAAAAAAATCGATATGGCAACAAACAAAGTTTCACTTCACAGAGTTTTTACAGCTTCTCCTGAAAAAGTTTATAAAGCTTTCACAGACGCTGACGCCATGGCGTGCTGGCTACCACCTTACGGTTTTGTTTGCAAAGTTCATAGTATGGATTTTCAAATTGGAGGTAAATACAAAATGTCGTTTACTAATTTTGGTACGGGTAGTAGTCAGTCTTTTGGTGGCGAATATTTAGAAATCATACCCAATGAGCTAATAAAATATACGGACCAGTTTGACGATCCGAATTTACCAGGACAAATGATTACCAAAATAGAGTTGCGCAAAGTAATATGTGGTACAGAATTTTTTGCAACACAGGAAGGAATACCTGATGCAATTCCGGTTGAAATGTGTTATTTAGGCTGGCAGGAATCGTTAGACAAATTAAAACGTTTGGTAGAACCGAACATTCCGGATGCTTAACAAAGTAAAAACAAACATTAAAAATTAGAAAAATGGCAAAACAGATTTTTATCAATTTGGCAGTAAAAGACCTTCAAAAATCGATGGACTTTTATACTGCATTAGGTTTTTCAAACAATCCTCAATTTTCGGACGACGCGGGAAAGTGTATGGTTTGGAGTGAAAACATTTTTGTAATGCTTTTGACACACGATAAGTTTGCATCATTTGCAACCAAACCTATTGCAGACACAAAATCAGGTGTAGCAGGACTGTTTTCATTGTCGGTTGAAAGTATTGAGGAAGTAAATAGCATTACAACAAATGGAATAAAAGCCGGGGGAACAGAACCCAGCGAAATGAGAGATTACGGCTTTATGCAACAACGAACCATAGAAGATTTTGATGGACATACCTGGGAGATTTTCTATATGGACCTGTCAAAATTTCCAACCGAAAAATAAGGCCAAATCGGTAACCAGGTTTTTGCTTCAGAAGGACTGAAGTGCTACATTCAAGTTTAGTTCTTCGTTTGAACATTAATGGTAAATTCTGTTTTTGTGCTTCTATTTACGGCCCGAAAGCAAAAGACCCAAACTGTTTTCAGACATGTTGGACAATACTTCTTAAACATTAAGCTAAGCAACAAACGAAGAATGATGTCGCTGTTTTTTCGTAATCTTCTTTACACCACTTTGCAACCTGGCATGGTTGCCGGAGTAATTCCTTATTGGCTTACAGGAAAAAATGCTAAGACAACATTTGCAGCACCCTTTGTTGTGTATCATTTTTTAGGGATGCTGACATTTGCTATCGGATTTGTTCTCATGTTAATCTGCATTATAAGTTTTGCTATTCAGGGGAAGGGCACATTGTCACCCGCTGACCCTACCAAAAAATTGGTGATAGCAGGCCTTTACAGGTTTTCACGTAATCCCATGTATATTGGAGTAATGATGATGTTAATTGGAGAGAGCTTTTTTTTTCAATCAAATGTATTAGGAGCGTATTCCCTGCTGATTTTTATAGCCTTTAATATTTTCATCATCTACTTTGAAGAACCCCGTTTACGAAAAGACTTTGCTGATGATTATGACATCTATGTTAAGCAGGTGCGTAGATGGTTCTGATTTATCAAAATTATAAGTACAAAACCAGATTCTATAGATAGATCCAACCTTAGATAAAATGGAAGTATCAAAATCGGCTTTTAATTATACCAAACGCTAACATTATTTTGGAACTATGGAGGTTTTAGCGCTAAATACAAGTGCTGCTTTTATGTAGAATTGTATATGCTTCGATTTCGGGCACATTCTTTACGAATGTTAAATGATTGTAACAGGAGAAGCAGATTCACCTCTGGCATATTCAACAATTTATGAGAGTGAAAAAAAATGCTTTCTGAGAAAGCAGATAAAGTAAAAAAATAAAGACGTTGAATACTATTTAATGCATCCATCTAAAATCGTTAATCGATGTTCGTTATTCTATTTAAACTATCCTTCACTAAACAACATTGCCTCAAACTCACTTCTGCCCCTCCAGAATCCTGATATAATTCGCTCGCTCATAAGCCGTCGGATCTGAAATATATTGCTGACTCATCACGCCTTTAAAGGATGCAATGGCGGAGAAACCGCTGACAAGCATCCATGCTTCCAACTCTTTATTAATAGTAGTGATGATATCGATACCACCCTTATACAATGCAGAAGCAGTCATGGCTACATCGGCGCCGGCCAGAATGTATTTGATTACTTCGATAGCACTTTGCACACCTGTGGTTGCTGCTAAAGAAACCGGAACACGGCCATGCAACAACGCAATCCAAAGGAGTGGTAAACGGATCTCACTTGACTCACTGTATTGGAGGTTGTGTAAAATTTTCAATTCATTGATATCGAAATCAGGTTGGTAAAAACGATTGAACAACACCAATGCATCAGCACCCGACTGTTGCATCTTCAGGGCCATGTGACCTGTGGAACTGAAGTAAGGATTCAACTTCACGGCAATGGGAATCTTCACTGCACTTTTCACTAATTCAATGATGTGCAGGTAGCGATGCTCTACCGCAGAAGAGGCCATGTGTACATCGCCGGGAATAAAAAAGATATTGATTTCCAAACCATCAGCACCAACTTGTTCCATGTCTCGTGCATAAGTTATCCATCCTTCCGGTGTGATGCCATTCAGACTACCGATGATGGGAATCTTCACGCGTTCTTTTGCCTTGCGGATATGTTCGAGGTATTGATCTGTTCCCAAATGATATTCATCGAGATCAGGAAAAAATCCGGACGCCTCGGCAGAAAGATGGGTAGTGGAACCCTTGATAGCATTGTAATGCGCGGTTTCTTTTTAATCTGTTCTTCAAACAAAGAAAACAAGACCACCGCACCTGCGCCCGCATCTTCCATTCTTACGATGTTGCTTACTTCTTCCGAAAGGGTACAGGCGGAAACCACTACCGGCGAAGTGAGTGGTAAGCCCATGTAATTTGTTTTTAGATTCATGACTGTCAGCTCTTTTAGGTTTATGCAACAGGTACAAAATCACTGGCGCTTTTTGTGGCCAGCTCTTCATAATTTTTCCAGCGTAAATTCACCAGCTCCTGTGCCAGCGTCATCAGGGAAGCAGCTTCTTCAGGATTCGTAAGCGTGAGCACTTTGTATCGGAGTTCATTATATGCGAATTCTTTCAATGGAATAACCGGTCTGGTGGAATCAAGTATGAATGGGTTTTGATTTTTTGTCCGCAGCACAGGATTGTAACGGAGCAAGGGCCAGTAACCACTCGACACCGCTTTTTGCTGCTGCGATAAACCATCTTTCAAATCATAACCATGCGCTATGCAATGACTGTATGCCAATATGAGTGATGGACCATTGTATGCTTCCGCTTCGCGCATCGCCAGCAATGCCTGTTGAGGATTGGCGCCAAAAGCAATCCGTGCGACGTACACATTGCCATAAGAAATTGCCTGGAGGGCAAGGTCTTTTTTGCCACCGCGTTTTCCCGCGGCAGCGAATTTTGCAGTGGCTGCCGTTGGCGTGGCCTTGGAACTTTGTCCTCCTGTATTACTGTACACTTCTGTATCGAGCACAAGAATATTGATGTTTCTACCTGCTGCCAGCGCATGATCCAATCCACCAGAACCGATATCGTATGCCCAACCATCACCACCTACCAGCCAGACACTGCGGCGCACCAATTGGTCGGCAACCGAAAGCAAATGCTTTGCGGTATCATCCGTAATGTTGACCAACATTTCCCTGAGTTCATGTACTCTCTTTCGTTGTGCTGCAATTTCTGATTCCTGAATCTGCGGCGCATTGATAATCGCATCCACCAATTCATTACCTAACTGAGGAGCCAGTTGTTTCAATAGCTTACCCGCCATCAGCAATTGCTGATCAGCCGTGATTCGCATTCCCAGGCCGAATTCTGCATTGTCTTCAAATAAAGAGTTGGACCATGCAGGGCCTTGTCCTGCTTTGTTGGTAGTCCATGGAGTGGTGGGCAAATTTCCACCGTAAATGGAAGAACAACCTGTTGCATTTGCCACCAGCAATCGCTCGCCGAACAATTGCGACAACAGTTTCAGGTAAGGTGTTTCGCCGCAACCTGCGCAGGCACCGGAGAATTCAAACAAGGGTTCTAAAAACTGCGCGCCATGAACAGTTGAAAAATTAATTTCTGAACGGTTGTTCCAGGGCAGCTTTTCAAAAAATGTAATGTTCTCTTTTACTTCTTTGATGATAGGTTCTTTCTCCGCCATGTTAATCGCTTTCACCGAACGGTCAGTTAATGAAGTGGCAGGACAAACTTCCACGCATAAGTTACAGCCGGTGCAATCTTCAGCATAAACCTGCAACGTATATTTTGTTTCAGGAAAGCCACGGGAATTTATAGGTGCAGATTGAAATGCTATGGGCGCATCCTTCAGGAAATCTGCGTGATAAAATTTTGCGCGGATCACACTGTGAGGGCATACATACGCACAATTGCCACATTGAATGCAGGTGTCAGGTTCCCAAACCGGAACGAGATCCGAAATATTTCTTTTTTCCCACTTCGTAGTGCCACTGGGATACGTGCCGTCCTGCGACATCTTACTCACCGGCAATTCATCACCATGTCCTGACATCATCATCGCCGTAACTTCTTTCACAAAATCAGGCGCTTCAGATGGAACTACAGCAAGTAACTGAGAGGTGGAAGTTGACTGATCAGGAACAGTTACTTCATAAAGGTGCGCAAGCGTCGCATCCACTGCGGCGAAGTTTTGTTCCACTACCGATTGTCCTTTTTTCGCATACGATTTCTCAATGGCATGCTTGATTTGTTCGATAGCTTCCGCTCTTGGTAACACACCGCTCAATGCAAAGAAACATGTCTGCATGATCGTATTGATTCTGCCACTCATGCCCGTATCTCTTGCAACGGCAGTAGCATCAATAATATAGAACTTCAATTGTCTGCTGATGATTTCCCGCTGCACATTTCCCGGCAGGTGACTCCACACTTCAGTGGTATCATAAGGACTGTTCAATAAAAAAGTACCGCCTTGCCTGATAAAATCAAGCATCTCTACTTTTCCTGTAAAATTGAATTGATGACAGGCAATGAAATCCGCTTTGGTGATCAGGTAAGGTGCACGTATCGGATGCGGTCCGAAGCGCAGATGCGAAACAGTTCTTGCACCTGATTTTTTTGAGTCATACACAAAATATCCCTGCGCAAACAGTTCGGTGTTTTCTCCGATGATCTTGATGCTGTTTTTATTTGCACCAACGGTTCCATCAGCACCGAGGCCAAAGAAGAGTGCCTGACGCCATTCCGATTCATCCAATGAATAGGCGGCATCATACGTTAAGCTTGTATTCGTAACATCATCATTGATACCGACGGTAAAATGATTTTTGGGTTGTTCCTTCTTACCAGGATGAATATCTTTTTTCAATTCATCAAACACTCCTTTCACCATGGCAGGTGTAAACTCCTTGGAAGAAAGTCCATAGCGGCCACCAATTACATGCGGCAGTTTTGCAATTTTTCCCTGCTGAAATCCTTCCACCAATGAAGCCAGCACATCCTGGTACATCGGCTCGCCGGTAGCACCGGATTCCTTCGTGCGATCAAGTACTGCAATGGATTCCACTGTTCCCGGCAGGGCTTTTAATATATGTCCGGTAGAGAAGGGACGATACAAGCGAACCTGGATAACACCAGTTTTTTCTCCTGTTGCATTGAGTGCATGTACTGTTTCAGCAACGGTTTCACCACCCGAGCCCATGATGATGATTACTCGCTTTGCATCAGCAGCACCCGTATATTGAAAGAGATCATATTTTCTGCCGGTGAGATTTTCAAATTCACGCATAACATTTTCAACAATAACCGGCGTGTTGTCATAAAATGTATTTACTGTTTCCCTGCTTTGAAAATAGACATCCGGATTTTGCGCGGTGCCGCGGATAAACGGATGATCAGGATTCAATGCGCGTTTGCGATGGGCGAATACAAATTCATCCGGGATCATTGATTTGATTTCCCCGTCGCTCAGCATTTCGAGTTTATTCACTTCATGTGAGGTTCGGAAACCATCGAAAAAATGGATAAAGGGAATTCTTGATTTTAAAGTAGCTGCCTGTGCAATTAAAGCAAAGTCATGTGCTTCCTGTACACTGGCGGAAGCAAGCATTGCAAATCCTGTTGTTCTTGCTGCCATCACATCCTGGTGATCGCCGAAGATGGACAAGCCCTGCGCTGCGAGTGAACGCGCTGCTACATGAAAAACAGTGGCGGTGAGTTCACCGGCAATTTTATACATGTTGGGCAACATCAGCATTAATCCCTGTGATGCTGTAAAGGTGGTAGTAAGTGAACCTGTTTGTAAGGCACCATGTACCGTTCCTGCCGCACCGCCTTCACTTTGCATCTCGATGATGTCGGGCACATGACCCCACACATTCTTAATACCTTTTGCACTCCATTCATCGGCCAGCTCTGCCATAGTGGAAGAAGGGGTGATGGGATAAATAGCGCAGACTTCATTTACACGATAGGCTACATACGCAGCGGCTTCATTACCGTCAATGGTGGCTATCAATTTATTTTTTGTTAACATCGTTTCAGTGTTTGTCGGGTTCAGGAATCATTTCAATAGCATGACAGGGACATTGTTCATAGCACATAGCACATCCGGTGCACAGGTTAAAGTTGAACTTGTATCGTTTTCCAGCACCGAGCTTGATGATCGCATCTTCAGGGCAGGCGCCGAAACAGCCATCACATTCAAAGCAATTGCCGCAACTTAAACAACGCTGTGCTTCATAGCGTGCTTCTTTTCGGTGAGTCCGCTAATAACTTCATCAAAGTTTTTTATAGCAATCGAAGGAATAAGCTTGTCCTGTTCCATCAGTGGCGCTTCCGTTTTGTACCACATCTGTAACTTGCGGTATCCTGCGGTTGCATGCTTTTCACCTTTTAGAAATGTTTCCTTCCGAAGGAAAGCATCAATATATTTTGAAGCTTTTTTTCCATGACCGATCGCGATGGTAGCGCTGCGTGTTTCACCCGGCAGCATATCACCGCCAGCGAATATTCCATCAAAACCCGACATCCTTTCTGTATTGATTACAATGGTGCCGTCTTCCTTTAGTTGTATTCCATTTACCTGTCTCAGGAAATTTGTTTCTGCTTCCTGTCCCATGGCTATAATTACCATGTCAGCTTCAAATATTTCAGATTCACCTGTTGTAACAGCTTTCCCTTTTTCCACTTTCATCTTTTCAAGGACCAGGTGATTTTTTTCAATTTTTGAAATACCGGTTAATAATTGAACTGTTACACCTTCCGCCAATGCGTCATCTGTTTCATAGTCATAAGCAGGCATCAGCTTTTTATCGCCCGGAAAAAAAACGATCGCCTCCGAGGCAAAACGTTTTAGAATACGTGAGAGATAAAGCGCGAGTTTTCCGCCGCCATACACCACGATTTTTTTATTTTGATAGGTAGCACTGTCTATCGCAGCATCTTTAAAAAATGAAAAGGCATCTGTTACAGGAATGGATTGGTCGGAAGGAATGCGTTCCGCATTGATCTGTTGTGCACCTGTTGAGAGATATATGGCATCAAACTTCCCGGCTTCTTTTTCTTTCAGTAAATCTTTTACTTCGTGATTCAATGTGAATTTCACACCCATTTTCACGATCCGCTCAATTTCGGCATCAAGAATATTTTTTGGCAAACGGTATTCAGGAATGCCTGTGCGCAGTAATCCGCCCGGTGAAGCATCCCGTTCAAACACTTCTACCTCGTAACCCAAACGCGCCAGGTGATACGCAGCAGACAATCCGGCCGGGCCGGAACCAACTACCAAAACTCTTTTCCCGGCAGGTATTACAAGCGTGTTAATCGGCCATTGCAATCGTATGGCTTCATCACCAATGAATCGCTCCACTGCATGAATATTTACAGTGTTATCAATATGTGTTCTATTACAACCGGTTTCACAGGGCTTCACACAAATGCGGCCCATGATTGCGGGAAAAGGATTGTCCGCCACCAGCGCCTGAAAGGCATCAAAATAGTTGCCTGCCTGCGCATGGGAAAGCCAGGCCTGTATGTTCTCGCCGGCGGGGCATGCACTATTGCAGGGTGGCATGAAGTCCACATAAACAGGACGACGTGTTCTCAGTGGACCGGTTCCCTGCGGATGACCTGTGAGGTCGATGGGTTTCGTGATATCAGTAACGGGCACGATGATTTGGTTTTTTATTCCTTGAAAGAAATTGAAACAAGGCTGAAAATTGAAAGTATTTGGAAGGAAATAGCTTGACAATTGTCATGTTGACTATTGATAATAGTCATGTTTGGGTGTGAAAGCGAAGTTTTGATCAATGGTGCAAATCAATTTGGTTGCAGGAATTTATCTTGAAAACAGCGAACCAATTAACTTGCATCGTGTTTGTGATGCCTGTTGAAAAAACTAAATCTTTATTATGATAGCTATCAAACACAATACGATGAAAGTGGAAATCTGGAGTGATGTGATGTGCCCGTTCTGTTACATCGGTAAAAGAAAATTTGAAACCGCTTTTAACGGCTTTGACCAAGCTGCAAAAGTTGAAATTGAATGGAAAAGTTTTCAGCTTTCGCCCGATATGAAAACGGATTCTGAAACTAACATCAATCAGTTTCTGGCAAGTCACAAGGGGATAAGTATCGAGCAGGCAAAAAAGATGAATGCGAATGTAACAGAAATGGCGAAACAGGCAGGACTGGTTTATAACTTTGATATTTCTGTTGTAGCGAATTCTTTTAACGCGCACCGCTTTTCGCATTTCGCAAAGCAGTATGGCAAGCAGCAGGAAGCGGAAGAAAAACTTTTCGCCGCTTATTTTACAGAAGGAAAAAATATTGATGATTATGATACGCTTATTGTATTGGGAAATGAATTGGGCCTGGATGCTGCCGCTTTGAAAACCGCATTGGAAAATCAATCTTTTACTGCAGACGTTCAGGCAGATATGGAAGAAGCAAATCGGTTGCGGGTGAATGCTGTTCCGTTTTTTGTATTCGATAGAAAATATGCGGTCTCCGGTGCGCAGGACAGCAAAGTGTTTGCGGATGTATTGAAGAAATCGTTTGATGAATGGAGGCAGGAACATCCTGCTGCCGGTTGAAACCGATGACAATGGTTAACACGCTCACCGTATTCAACTGCTGTATAAAATTGAATCCTTGCTGTTGCGAATAACTTGTCCTCAGTTGAAATCATTGTTGATTACCTGTATTGCTTTGGTACCTGTTGACAGTGATTTTAATCAACGGAAAACTTTTTGAAAGAGCTATCGCGTAACCGAATTAATCCAATCTTTAATGCTCTTAAGTTACGGGCCATTCAGGAACCAATGACCTGCTAATGACTATTAACAGATGCTTCCGACGTCAGCATGACAACGAAGGATCCCATAACCTCAATCACGGATGACCTCAATGACTAGTAACCTTAATGACATCATCGTCCCATGACCACCATTAAAAAACTCACCTGTCTCACAGTTGCCTGTTTCCTCATCGGATGCAATAGCACTCCAAACACTACACAAGAAGTAGCGCCGGATTTTGACGACTCACGTTATGAACCGCAACCTTATGTTGAATTAAAACATGCTGAGTGGACAAAGAATGCAACTATTTATGAAGCCAACATCAGGCAATTTACAGCGGAAGGAAATTTTAAAGCATTTGAAGAACATCTGCCCCGGCTGAAAGAACTTGGAGTTGATATTATATGGCTCATGCCAATTAATCCCATCGGAGAAAAAAACAGGAAGGGAACCATGGGAAGTTATTATTCAGTGAAGGATTATTATGCCGTCAATCCTGAGTTCGGTACGCTGGATGAATTCAAAGCGCTTGTAAATAAAATTCATGCGATGGGTATGTATGTAATTATCGATTGGGTGGCCAATCATTCTGCGTGGGATAATCCACTGGTAACTGAACATCCGGAATGGTACACAAAAACAATGGAAGGAAATTTTCAACCAACTCCGTGGTATGACTGGGAAGACATCATTGATTTCGATTACGATCAGCCAGGCCTTCGAAAATATATGACAGAAGTAATGAAGTATTGGGTGAAGGAAACAGACATCGATGGTTTCCGCTGCGATGTAGCAGGGTTTATCCCGGTTGATTTCTGGGATAATCTGCGCACTGAACTTGATCAGATCAAACCTGTTTTCATGCTGGCGGAATGGGAATCAAGAGATCTTCACAAAAAAGCATTTGACATGACGTATTCGTGGAGCCTGTGGGACAAGCTTCATGATGTAACAACCGATGTTAAAAATATCAATGGCCTGGTAGAGTACCTGGCGCATGATGTAAATACTTTTCCACCTGATGCGTACCGGATGAACTTTACTGATAACCACGATAAAAATTCATGGGAAGGAAATCAATATTCCAACTTCGGCGCCGGACTGGAAGCGGCGATGGTGTTTTGCTCGGTCGCGAATGGGATGCCTTTGATCTATAGTGGTCAGGAAGCAGGCCTCGACCGTTCCCTTAAGTTTTTTGACAAAGACCTGATCGAATGGAAAGAGCACAGGAATACAACGATTTACAAAAAGCTCTTTGGATTAAAACATGCTAACGAAGCATTGTGGAATGGTGCAGCCGGCGGTGTAATGACAAGAGTTTACAATGATCAGATGCAACAAGTAATTTCATTCTATCGTGAAAAGAATGGTGATAAAGTTTTACCCATCATCAACTTCAGCGCTCAACCAATTACTGTTAAGCTGCAATCAAAGTTCTTTGCCGGAAACTATCTTGAATTATTCTCCGGACAAACCTTTGCATTGAAAGGAGATGATACTTTCGCATTGGCTCCGTGGAGCTATCTCGTACTTTCTCAAACCAAACAAGTTAATTCCACCAACTGATATGAGGATGTTAAAAATTGTTTTCACAATCATGCTTTTCTCTGTGTTGCTTGTTGATTTGTCTTTTTCACAACCCGGGAAGCCAACTAATTCAGGAAAGACAGTTTCGAAAAGGAAAGTAACGGTCACTTTTCTGCTTGATCTTTCGAATGAAATGAAAAATGTAAAAGACATTTCAACTATTGGAATTCGTGGCAGTGTGCTTCCGCTTTCCTGGGAAAAAACCTATGCGATGTCCGATAAAAACCACGACCATGTTTACGAAGCTACTGTTACGTTCGAAATCATTACAAAAGATTTACTGCTTGAATATAAGTTTATGCATGATAATTCAAGCTGGGAAGAAACGGACAACCGTGTGTTGACTGCCGAAAATCAAGTTACTGTTTTAAAGGTTGCTCAATGGAATGACGGACCCGCTAAAACAATGGACCAACATGTGAAAGATTCCATCGAACAGCGGAATCTGTACAATGAAATTGCATTCATGGACAGCGTTTTATTTGAAGCTTATAACACACAAAACATCGAAAAAGTAAAAACCATATTTGATGAGGACCTTGAATTTTATCATGATAAAGGTGGACTGACCTCCTATGATCAGAACATTAAAAGCCTGCAAGAGAATTTCGCGAAGGGATATAACGTACAAAGAAGGCTGGTGAAGGGAACACTCGAAGTTTATCCGGTTAAAGATTATGGTGCGATGGAAATTGGCGCGCATGAATTTTGCCATGTTGAAAACGGGGAGATGGATTGCGGCACTTTTAAATTTTTAATGATCTGGCAAAAGAAGGAGGGTGTATGGAAAATCACAAGGGTGGCGAGTTATGATCATTAATTCTTTGCTGTGCTGCGCGATCCGTAATGCAACACGATCTGTCATGCTGAGGAACGAAGCATCTGTTTTTTCCCAAGTTGGTTAATAGTTAATCAACTTTAGCAATACACTGGCAACAGTAAATCAGATCTTTCCCCCTGGAGGGGAAACCAAATCCGTGGGGATTGCTGCTCCCGCCGCAACCATGTAACCATTTAACAATTTAGCCATATAACAATTTATCCAGGTACACTCACTCCAAATACTTCACCTCAATAGTAACATCACTGTTTCTCCCTTTATCATCGGTGCAGGAAATTTTAACTGTTCCTTCTTCCGGTGTAAAAAACACCTTGTCATGCACACCAGCCGTTGCAAAAAAGCGGTTGTTGATGTACCAATAAATTGTTTTCACTTCATTATCCGCGTTGCAACTAAGCAGGAGTTGCTGCTGTTCGTCTTTCTCTAACAAGTATTCCAATCCATCTGTTGGCGTGATGATCGACGGAGCATTCTCCGTATAAATACGACTGCAATGGGGATTGTGCTGTGGCACTTTTTCATATGGAATATTTTGAAATTCATAAAAAGAAACTAACTCAGGTTTTAAATTCGGATACAGGATTTTTTTATAGCCATTCTCCGGTAGACAATTCCTGCAATAGGAAATGCTTTCATCAGCAGCCACAAAAACTTCTTTCAGGTGATTGCATTTTTGAGTGCCGGAGACACCCGGAATAAAATAATCCATCACCTGTTCCGTGCAAAAATCATTTGGCACACTGCCAGATGCCGCACAGACATAGCGAAAATCCAGTGACTTCGGCATCTGAAACCATTCATTTGAAGAATTGTAAGCCAGCGTATTAAACAAATCAAAAAGCAAAGGTGTAGCAATATCAGCTCCGGTGAGTTCAGGAATACCATTCCCTGAAAAATTTCCAACCCATACTCCTATTGTATATTCTTTATTGTATCCGATACTCCATGCATCACGTCTCCCGTAAGAGGTTCCGGTTTTCCAGGCAACCTTTGGCAAATGCATGCTGCTCTCATAATTGTTTGGAAGGTCAGGTCTTAAATGTTGGGTGAGAATTTCAGTAGTCATAAACGCAGCACCGGAAGAGATAAGTTGAAATGCTCCTTCCTGATGCTCTTCTTTTGTCCATAAAAGTTTTCTGTAAGAGCCGGTATCAGCCAGGCAGGCATACAGGTTGGTGAGTTCTTCCAGTTTCACACCGCAACCACCAAGTACGGTTGACAATCCGAGCTTATCCTTGTCTGCACCCACTTGTGCAAAGCCTGCCAATTTCATGGCTGCAACAAATGATTGCATACCCAATTGATCCAGCATTTTTACAGCTGGTACATTCAGTGAATTTGCCAGCGCAGTTTCCACAGTTACGTTTCCACGAAATTTTTTATCATAATTCAACGGCATGTAACCATGAAAATTCACAGGCACATCAGCAATCACTGATTTGGGGGTAATCATTCCTTTGTCAAATCCCAGCGCATACAAAAACGGCTTTAACGTGCTTCCTGGCGAGCGGATGGCCTGCACACCATCAACCTGTCCGTGATCTTCGGCATTGTAAAAATCAGCCGCGCCTAAATAGGCCTCCACACGGTTGCTTTCATTATTGACCACCAATACCGCACAATTGGTGATGCCCATGTAGTGAATCCGTTGCACATAATTGTATGCGATGTTCTCTACTTTTTCCTGCTTCATTTTATCGATACAGGAATGTATGATGGCATCGTGCCGGTGGACTTTTGTCATGCGAAGTGATAAGTGCGGCGCAAGTCGCGGAACATTGTGGCGTGTATCATCCAATGGTTCCAGCAAAGCATCCTTGATCTCATCCTGCGGAAAAATTTTGTCTTTTGCAAAACGCCGCAGCCACTTGTTTCTTTCCTGAACAATCAGCATATTATCCTTTCCAATCACCAATGATGACGGCCGGTTGGGAATAATGGTAAGTGCTACGGTTTGTGCAAGACTCATGTAACCGGGCGCTTGCTGAAAATAAATCAATGATGCACTTTTTACGCCTTCAATATTGCTCCCGTAAGGAACAAGATTGAGATAGAGTTGTAAAATTTCTGCTTTGCTATACTTCCATTCCAGTTGTAATGCCCTGAATATCTCCACCACTTTATTCGCGTATGTGCGATTCTTCGGTTCAAGCATCCTGGCTACCTGCATGGTGATCGTAGAAGCGCCGGAGGTTTTTTTTGATTGCAGCATGTTGTTAACAACTGCCCGAAGGATGGCAACAGGGTTTACGCCCGGATGATAATAGAAGTATTTATCTTCCTTATAGATGATGGCTTTTTTGAGTGTAGGTGTGATTTCATTCAACTCTGTTTTCATCCGCCACTTTTCATCACTGCTTAAGAATGCATGCAATACAGTTCCATCGGATGCGGTAACGATTTGTGAATATTTGATATTGATACGCAATGGAAAGAGACTATTCAATAATAGAAATACCAGTTGTATACCGAGGATAACATACAATGAGACGCGGATCCATTTTTTATGGGACATCCAACGGAGCACATTTTTAATCCCATCAATCAATTGTTGTAGCATCCAAAGCAGGAAAAATGATGGTGAAAGTAGCAATTAACGAACCCTGAAATGGAACAGTATCCGTTTGTTTTTTTTGCAGCAGACGCAAACCAGCCACGTCCTGCTCGTATTTATTCGATTACACTAACTGAAAAAAAGAGCGGCGGTACTTCTGTCACAATTATATTTGCATTCAAAGCAAATGAGTATGGAAAACAAACGCTTCCCTGTTCCGCCCTTTACGATGGAAACCGCCCTGCAGAAAGTGCAGGCTGCTGAAGATGCATGGAATACAAAAGATCCTGAAAAAGTAGCGATGGCATATACGCCCGACACTGAATGGAGAAACCGGACAGAATTTATTCGTGGCAGGGAAGAAGTGAAAGCATTCCTGAAACGCAAATGGGATAAGGAGTTGGACTATAAGCTCAAAAAAGAACTGTGGGGTTTTAAAGACAACAGGATGGCCGTACGTTTTGAATATGAATGGCATGATACAGCAGGCCAATGGTTTCGCAGTTATGGAAATGAGATGTGGGAGTTTGATGAAAACGGTTATATGCAAAAGCGGTTTGCCAGCATCAATGATTTACAAATCACGGAAGGTGAAAGAAAATTCAGATAGAAATCATTCAAATTGCCACGGAAGCACGTAATGCACGGAAATTTTTTCTGTGTTCTTTCGTACCTCCATGGCAATTAATTCAACAGACTTCATAAGAGTTGGAATTTATTCCATGTTACATCGTAGTAGTATCTTTGCCTGCACCCCGAGCTTTTCAAATGCCGGAAAATTATAACGGCGTAACTTTTTGAAAAAAATACTCTTCATACTTCTCGTGCTGCTCCCTGCTTTGCTAAGGGCTCAGATTACCACACTTCAGGGTTTTGTGGCGGACTCTGCAAGCAATCTTCCAATTCCCTACGCCACCATAATAATTAACGACAACAATACAACCGGCATAAGCGCGGATTCCACGGGTCATTTTGCAATTAAATCGCTAAAACCAATTACATCATTGACGTTTAGTTTCGTTGGTTATAAGCCCCAACGAATTTTATTCAATGCAACAGACAGGAATGAATGGTTGAATGTTTTTATGATTGCACAAGAGCAGGAGCTGGAAAACGTGACGGTGCTGGCTGGAGAAAATCCAGCCAACAGAATAATAAGAGCAGCCGTAAAAAACCGTGAGCTAAATAACTATGCTAATTTGAATTCCTACGCGTATACGGCCTATGAAAAATTTGTAGTATCAGGTATTCCGGATTCCGGTGCCGTGAAAGATTCGCTGCACACAAAATTGTTTAAGTATCTCGATAGCAATCACCTTTTGATTATGGAATCTGTAGTAAAACGCACCCATCTTGCACCTGATCTCACCAAGGAATTGGTGATTGCACAGAAAGTGTCAGGATTGCAGAATCCGAATTTTACAGTACTCACCTCAGAGTTTCAAACCACTAATTTTTACAAGCCATTCATCAATATTGCTGCTACAGATTTCGTAAATCCGATCAGCCCGAATAGCTGGGAAAAATATTTCTTCAATATCACTGATACCATTTATTCAGGGAGCGATACGGTATTTGTTATGACTTACAATCCGGCGAGAGGAAAGCATTTCACTTCGCTGAAAGGAATGCTGGAAATCAATACGGATGGATACGCGATACAGCGTGTGGTAGCAGAACCATCGGATACCTCGCTTGCAAGTATGTTTGTCAAAATCGAACAACGATATGCAAAGGCCGATTCTGTGCATTGGTTTATTTCACAAATCAACACAGACATCGGGTTTAAAAAATTTGCAATTGAAGGATTGAAAGTAAGCATGTCAGGAACAACGAACATCAAGGAGGCGGACATCAATCCTCCGCTCACTAAAAAGGATTTTGATGGTGTGGGCATTGATATACTTAAAGATGCCGCGACTAAACCCAATGACTATTGGGTAGCGCAACGGACTGATACGCTTTCCGCAAAAGAGAAAGTTACTTATAACATGCTCGACAGCGTAGGGAAAAAGAACAATTTCGATAATAAGCTGAGCGTCTTAAGTTCATTGCAGGATGGAAATTTAAAATTGCCTTATGTAAGTATTCAGTTGTACAACGTGTTAAAATTCAACAGGCAGGAAGGAGTTCGTTTGGGAATGGGACTTGAAACAAACAGCGACCTGATGAGAAAGTTTAAGATAGGAGCTTTTGCCGGATATGGTCTTCGTGATGAGATTTGGAAATACGGTGGCTTTTTTGAATGGAAATTGTATTACCCGAAAAATATAAAGCTAAGGTTGAATTATGACCGTACCTATGAAGAACGGGGCGGGACACATTATTTCCAGGGAAGTTATTTTGGGAACAATGAAAATTTAAGAAGCTATACGATCTCTAATTTTGATTTTGTTGACCGGAGGGAAATTGCTTTTACTTCACGAATACGCAAATATGTAAATCTTGAGCTTACAGCTTTTGATGTAAATAAAAAGCCCACTGACTTTTACCAGTTTGTAAATACTGATTCAGGCGATCCGGTTTTACAGAATCAATTTGACTTTGCCGGATTTAAAGCCTCGGCGCGCTTTTCTTATAAAGAGCGCATTATACAATCGCTCGACCGGTATTACTGGATCAACATGGGTTATCCAACCGTATGGCTACAGATAACACAGGGTATTAATGGATTTCTGAATGGTGAATTCACCTATACCAAATACGAAGGGAAATTCAGTTATTCATTTCCTACCAAATCCATTGGTATTACTTCCATCGCCCTCGAAGGTGGCTGGGTGAATCATTCCATTCCTGCAACGGATCTGTTCAGCGGCAGGTCGAATTTTGCATTTCTTGGATTATTTTCTGCTAACAGTTTTCAAACCATGCGCTCGAATGAATTCATTGATGATGGCTTTGCTTCTTTTTATTTCCGTCAGGATTTTCAAAGCAATGTGATCCGGTGGGGAAAATTTCAACCCAACTTTGTTTTCGTTACCAATATCGGCTGGGGCACTTTATCACATCCTGAAGTTCATCTGAATACTGCAGCAATCAGCATGAATAAAGGGTATTTTGAATCGGGCCTGATGATCAACAATATCTTTGGAAAGAAATTTTTTAACATCGTTCGGTTTAATGCAGGTGGTGGAGTGTTCTACAGATACGGTCCTTATGCATTCAGCAATGTGTTTGATAACCTTGCCTTTAAACTGAGTTGGTCGTATAACTTCAAATAGTGTCTGTAAAGCATTACTTATAACAAAAAAGAGAGTTGCTTCGAAAAGCAACTCTCTTTCTTTGGTCATTGGTCATTTAGTCATAAGTCATTAGTAGTTTGTCAATGGTCAATAATCATACTGATTATAATCAAATCTCAATTCCTAATTCTTAATCACTTTTTGCTCTGCGTTAAAGTCTCCGTTGGTTATTCTTACAAAGTACATTCCTGCAAGCAACTGCTCCAGGTTGAAGCTGATCGTTTCATTGGTACTAATATCATCGCCATTCAGATGGACAACCTGTAGCACTCTTCCGAGCATATCAAGTAACTGCACAGTTACCACACCTTCCCTTGCGTTCTGTATTGAAACATTCAGGTTGTTGTTGGCAGGGTTGGGCCAGGCATTGATTTGTATTTCGTGATCCGTTGTAATCTGATCAGCATCCTGCATCTTTGGTGCAATAATAATTTCAATCTTTTTCGAATGGTGCATACAGCCGGACGATGTATCCGTTACATACACTGAATACGTTCCTGACTCACAGGCACAATAGGTATGAGAATGGATGTTACCAACTGTAGCGTCAGCATTATTATACCGCCAGGTATAAACGTAATTATCATTGGAATGAGTTGCTAGTTTCACACAAGGCGCAGCACAACTTGCAGTGTTGCTTTTGATTTTAATTTTGGCCTTTACCAGATCATACACAGTGACCGTAACCTCATCAGTCGCTGTACATCCATTTGCAGCGGTAGCTGTAACGGTATATGTTGTTGTGTGCGTTACGCTGGTAGTTGGATTGGCAATATTGGGGTCGTCCAACCCTTCTGTAGGCGACCAACTGTATATAGCAGTTGGATCATCACTTGTTGCACTGAGCTGAATGGATTTACCATGGCACTTGAAAACATCTGCCCCTGCATTTACTGTAAGGCTGCATATTGTGCAGGTGGTAACATTGATCACATTGGAAGTAGCGCTGCCGCAGCCATTGCTGTTGGTTACAAAGTAATCGCCACCTGCACTTACAGTGATAGTTGCAGTGGTTTCACCATTGCTCCAGGTGCCACCACAATTTCCTGAAAGCATCACGGTTTCACCATTGCATAAAGTGGTAGGACCATTTGCAAAAATGAGGGAAGCACTCGGCTGCATATCCATATTCACAACGTTGTTATGCAATGCAATTGCTCCTGCACGTGAAAGTCCTCTCCCAAAAAGTGAAGAGGCTTCCAGCAAGCTGATAGCGCCGTTTGCTAGAATGTTACCCCTGAAAACTGAATTTTCTCCAAGAGAAACTGCTCCGTTTACCTGCCACCAAACATTGCACAACGAAGCGGAATTGATGAGGATAACCCTGGAAAATACAGTGGTAGACAAAGCGCCATCAATTTTAAAAATGAAAAGCGCATCAGGATTACACTGTCCATCTAACAACAAATCACCATTGATGGTGGAAGCGGCACCAAGACAGTATACATTTGGGCCAAGAACCTGTCCACCTCCCATAGTGGTACCAATCACTTCACCACAGGTAATTCCTCCCATAAAACTGTATGCAACATCCACATCGGCTGCAGCCTGCGCTGAAATATCATCCGCTACATGTATTTGTCCAATTACAATGCCTGGAGGAAATCCGCTGAAAGCACCCACATTTGTTCCTATATCTCCTGTTACAGCAGATGTTCCATCATTTGAAAAAGCTCCTACCGCTGTGAACAGTGCGAAACTGGAAGTTAAACCAAGAGGAGGCGCTTGTCCTGAGCTGGTATTCAGCATTGCCAACATTAGAAGGCCGGATAAATAATACGGTAAATTAATTTTCATGTTAAGTGGGTTTAATGATTAGATTAATTTTTCACTTAACAAAGTTGAATAAATATAAACATATACTCGTTACACAATTTAATATTTAAGTTACATGATTACTATATGAATATTTATTATAAGGTGTAACCAAATAGTATAGTCTATTGGTGTTGGAGAAATTATCCAATGGGGCATAACGGAGTTTCAGCACCTCACTCATCAATGCAAAACGACTACAGGCTTTCCAGCACCGTCCGTCTTTTATTCTTAAGCGATTTAAAAAAGGAAGGGGTAAGGCCGGTCACTTTCTTAAACTGATTGGATAAATGGGCGACGCTGCTATAATGCATTTTATCCGCAATCTGCGTCAGGTTCAGTTCATTATAAAGAATAAATTCCTTCACTCTTTCAATCCTATGTAAAATGATAAACTGCTCTATAGTAGTTCCTTTCACTTCCGAAAAAAGATTTGACAGAAAACTATAATTATAATGGAGTTTCGCAGTTAAAAACGAAGAAAACATTTCCCTGGGCAACTCATCTGAATAATGCACCATCTCTATGATGATACTTTTTATCCGCTCTACTAAGATTGCTTTTTTATCGTCCATTAATTCAAGACCTGACAATTGTAAAACTGTTTTCAAAAGATATCGCTTGCTGTCTGAAAGCGGTTGCATGATATCTACCTCGCCCAATTCAACAACTGCATGCTTAATTTTTAGCCTTTTTAATTCTGCCTCCACAATCATTTTACACCGGAGACTGACCATATTTTTGATGTATATTCTCATGTCATCAGTTGTATTATCAAATGTCCATGCTCTCTCGCTATTTCTTGTTGCCAAAATTCACCTTTTACAATTCACGTTGTATTTATTGTGACAAAGAAAAAACGAAGCCATCTTCTCTTAAATACGCACCCGTCTTTTATATTTATGGACAATAAAGGGATGTCTGAATAAAGTTACTTTAAATCGGGTAACCGTTGCATAAAAAGTTTGAATAGTAAGGTTAGTATGAATTGATATCAATAGCAGCGGTTCTGACCTGGCGGCGCAAAAATGCAGCGAGGGAAATTTTGGACTGATAAAGAAGATGTTATTTAAGGAAGCCTTTCAATTATGTGAAAGCAAATGGTGCAGCCCCATTTTTAGGAAACATAACCCTACATACACGAGTTTGTCAATGTTGTAAAACAAAACCGGAAAAGGTGTCCTCGCAGAGACTACTTCTATTTCTTTAATTTTCTTTCCTTTACTTTGTTTTACCTGTAAATCAGTGTTTTATGTATTTATAAATTGAAAAACGTTGTATGCAATGTTAGTAAAATGTTGAAAATGTTTACCCCATTTCTTGTTTTTTGCCTTATCTTACAGTGAACAAAACCATCATTTTATGTCAAGTGTCTCTGTAATATTTAGAAAAGATAAACTCAATGCAGATCAGGCAGCTCCAATACATCTGCGCATTATAAAGGATCGAAAGATCAATTATATCTCCACCGGTGTATTGGTTCCAAGTAAATTCTGGGATGAGAAAAACAAAAAAGTGAAGTCCGGTTTTCCAAATAGCAACCGACTTAATTCTTACATATCGAATAAATTTACCGAATTGCAGGACCAGGTATTTGAACATGAAACTGTTTCCAAGTCTCTTACTACACGACAACTTAAGGAAAAGATATACGGTCGGAAACCCACTGATTTTTTTGCATTTGCCGATGAAGCTGGAAAATCCGCTGATACTGACCACGTGAATCCGCGACAAGCTGACCAGGCAAATCCGCGGCAAACTGACCACCTGAATCCGCGGCAAATTGACCACCCCTTAAGCTGCACATAAGAAAGGTTGTTTTAATGGTTTCAAATGTTGGAGGTTGGGTACCAAACCCCTCTGACAGATGGCTAATAAAACAATTCTAATGTCCAAGATAAGACAGATCCTGCGTTTATTTACTCAAGGCAAGAGTAAAGTACAAATCAGTGAACAGACGGGAGCATCGCGTAATACGGTTAAAAAATATATCCGCAGGTTTATCAGCGAGAAGATCACTTATGATCTGCTCAGCAGTATGTCTGATACAGAATTAGAAGTGCTGTTTGGTTCCGTAGAAACAGTAGGTAAGGATCAGCGGTATGAAGTACTACAACAAATGCTTCCCGACCTGGAGAAGCGATTTAAGAAAAAGGGCGTAACGATCAGGATGCTATGGCGACAGTACCTGCAGGCGCACCCGGGAGGATATCAGCATACATGTTTCCATAAATACTTTACGGATTATACCGGACGTGCTAAGCCGGTGATGCATATGGAGCATAAAGCCGGTGATAAGATGTACATAGATTTTGCCGGAGAAAAACTAAGCATCACCGATCAGGAAACTGGCGAGGTTCAGGACGTAGAAGTATTTGTTGCCATACTGGGTTGTAGCCAGCTGACCTATGTAGAAGCAGTAACCACTCAACGCAGGGAAGATTTTATCGGAGCCTGTGAAAATGCACTCCGGTATTTTGGTGGTGTACCAGCAGCTATTGTTCCGGACAATCTTAAATCAGCCGTTACCAAAAGCAGTAAATATGAGCCGACGATCAATGAACTGTTTGCTGACTTTGCTGAACACTATGGTACTTCGATACTTCCTGCAAGAGTTTACCGGCCAAAGGATAAATCATTGGTGGAAGGGATGGTTAAAATTATTTACTCGCGCATCTATGCGCTCATCAGCACACACACCTATTTCACGATTGAATCGCTCAACATTGCTATCGGCGAAGCTTTGGAGTTGTTAAACAATGCACTGTTGCAGGGACGTGATTACAGCAGGCGCATGCACTTTGAGGAAGTTGAGAAAGAAACCCTGCAACCATTACCGGTTTATCGATACCAGTTTAAGCAACAACACATTGCAACGGTCATGAAGAATGGCCATGTCTGTCTTGCTGCCGATAAACATTATTACAGTGTGCCTTATCGCTTTATCGGCAAGAAAGTAAAAATGCTTTTCACGCCTGTACGTATTGACGTCTATTATAAATTTGAACAGATCGCCACTCATCTGCGGCAGGGTCGCAGATATCAATACACTACTATCACAGAGCACCTGGCATCGGCGCACCGGTACTTAAGTGAATGGACACCGGAAAAATTTGTAGAGCAGGCAAAGGCTATTGATGAAGAAGTGGCCGGGTATATTCTGCGGGTAATAGAAAACAAACAACATCCTGAACAAGCTTATAGATCCTGCTTAGGTATTCTCAACCTTGCTCGCAAAGTAGGTAGTGAACGGCTAACCAGGGCTTGTCGCAGAGCGAATGATTATGGGATATATAATTATCCAATCATCGTGCAAATACTGGAAAGGAGGTTGGACGAATTAAGCGCTGAAGAGCAGCATGATGCAGTATCGATGCCACAACATCAAAACATAAGGGGCAGCGATTACTACCAATAGCATTTATTTTTTTACTCAATCATAAAAACCAAATCACATGAACACAGACACACTTGACAAAATGAAACAAATGCATTTACATGGAATGCACCGTGCCTTTAGCACCAGCCTGCAGGCAGAAAGAAATGAACCGTTAACCGCCGATGAGATGACAGCAATGCTTGTAGACAGTGAATGGGATGATCGTCACAACCGGTCCATTGAACGAACTACTAAGAATGCACGCTTCCGGTATAAAGCTACTGTCGAGCAATTGGATTACCGCAGTCAAAGAGGGCTGGATAAAAATCATATCCAACGCCTTGCAGATGGTAAGTACATCACACAGAATGAAAATATCCTGATCACTGGACCTACAGGAACGGGTAAAAGCTTTTTAGCATCAGCACTTGGACAGCAGGCCTGTGGTCAGGGATTTAAGGTATTGTATGCTAATGCAACCCGGCTATTTGCGCAACTTAAAATGGCGAAAGCCGATGGCTCGGCCATCAGGGAGTTCGCCAAAATAGAAAAACAGGATTTGTTCATACTGGATGATTTTGGAATACAGCCCTTTGATCAGGCAAGCAGAACTTCTTTGCTTGAGATTTTAGAAGACCGGCATGGCAAACGTTCTATCATCATCACTTCACAGCTTCCGGTCAAACAATGGTATGAAGTGATTGGAGAAAAAACTGTGGCTGATGCTATACTTGACAGAATCCTGCATCATGCACAACGAATAGAACTCAAAGGAGAATCGCTCAGAAAAAACCAACGTAAAAAATCAGAAGACGACAACGAATAAAAAGTTATTTTTAACAAACTGAAACAACCTTTTTAGTGCAACTCAAGCAACTTAACTTAGGGTGGTCAGTTTGCCGCGAATTTGGGTGGTCAACATCCGCGGATTTTCCATATTATTTCAATTAACAGCAAATTGATAAATAGTATACTTCTATCCACTATCGCTATTGAAGACTTTACGTTAGGTAGTACCGAGATTGATGATCTTTTAGAAATAGCTTCACAATGTCCCTTTACGGGTGGTCCAGCTGTCTATGAAGCCAGGGAACTTCTATTTTTATCCGGAGATGCTACCACTTTTGATGATGCAGAATTGTGCGATACTTCCAGTAGTCCTAAATATTCAAATGAGACTGATTTACACTTTAGCCTTTATCCCAATCCAGCAGCAACATTTATTAATATCATGTGTCCCGAAACATTTCAGGTTAATACTTTTATAATCATTGAGGATCTTTCTGGCAGAAGATTAAAGCGGGAACAGTTAACTGCCGAATTGAATGTAAAACAGATCAGCATTGAAAATTTATCAGCAGGTTTATATTTAGTAAAAATTGAGAGAAATGATGTGGATTTATTCAATCAAAAATTGGTGCTCTTAAGATGAAATTGTTTGTTTCTTGTATTTTCCTTTTTAACGCTATTTACTCCTATGGACAAAATAGAACTTTAAATTGGTTAATTGGAAATGATTCATATCCATTGAACAGAGTTGGCATTGACTTTAGCAATGACACTGCGAAGGTATATGACATTTACAGCCCTATGCCATTATTTGTCACTAATGCCAGTATTTGTGATACTGCGGGACAGATACTTTTTTATACCAATGGGATTTATGTCGCCAATCGTAATCATGAAGTATTGAGCAATTCAGTTGATTTCAATCCTGGGTGGGCTACTAATTATTATCAGTATTCTGGTCATGGGTTTTCACAAGGGTGCTTGTTTATTCCTTATCCTTCTTCAGATTCTTTGTATTGGTTGTTCTATGTTACAGGCGAACAATTTTTTGCTCATGGCTCAACTCAGGTACAACCTTTACATCTTAGTTGTAGCCTAATTGACCTCTCATTGGATAATGGTTTCGGAGGAATTGTAGCTGAGAAAAAAAATGTTTATTGTATAGATGATACAGTGAGTCAGGGTAGACTTACTGCATGTAAGCATGCTAATGGCAGAGACTGGTGGATAATTTCTCACAAGTTTTATTCAAATATATTTTACAAATTACTTGTTACACCCAATGGCATTTATGGACCTTATCAACAAGAGGTTGGTCCGTATCATACTTCAAATGATTTTAGTGGCATGGCAACCTTTTCACCTGACGGGACTAGGTATGCTGTTATTCGACACGATAATTTTGCTGAATTATATGATTTTGATAGATGCTCTGGGGAACTTAGTAGTCCATATATTTTAACAATTCCAGATTCTACGTATCCATATTATTCTCATGGAGGAGCATTCTCAGCAAATAGCAGATTTTTATATGCAGACACCTACAAAAAAATATGGCAATATGATACATGGGCAACAGATCCAGAAAATTCCATGGTTCTAGTTTCTGAATGGGATGGCATTAGTGAGCCATTTAATACATGGTTTTTTCTAGGTCAACTTGCCCCGGATAATAAAATTTATATTTCCACATTCAATAGCTGCTATTCACTACATATAATTGATCAACCAGATAGTTTTGGAATTGCATGTAAGGTAATACAGCGCGGATTGGAATTGCCGGACAGTAACAGTAATTTTTCAGTCCCCAATCATCCTAACTATGATCTTGGGCCATTGTCTGGATCTCCATGTGATACATTGTTGATTTCAACACCACTCACTTCAAAAATTGAAGCTTCTTTTCGCATCGCCCCTAATCCTGTAAGTGAATGGCTCAACATAATTTACAATACGAAAGAAGATTGCCTGCTTACCTTATACGACATCAATGGAAGGAAAATTGGATATGTTAGCTTGTTCTATTATTTCAAAAATAGGTTACTCAATGTTCGTAATTTGACTGATGGGGTGTATTTTGCTGTCATAACGTGTAATGAAGTAAAGCTTTGGAGTGAGAAAATTGTAGTTCAACGATAGCTTTATTTCAGTCTTATTTTTTCAAGATATCTGATTTTTACTTTAAATTTTTGAAATATTTTCAAAGCAAGTTTAACGAGATTCACAACATCTTCTTTATTGTAAAGCAGCACTGCTTTCTTTTTCGTTGGATTGCGCCAATCCCTCCAGATTTGGAAGATGCTGGTTTTGTATTTCATCACTTTGCGTCGGATACCAAATCGGTGCTCCAGGTCTTTAAGTTTAAAACTTCCTTTTTTAATAAAGTCCTTAAATACCTTCATCAGGTTCACGCACCGGAATTTATCCCTGAATTTCCATTTAAAGAATTTTTCCAGCATGCCGGTGTCCGGGCCGTAACAAAAAACACTGCCGTTTACTTTGCTGAATAGTTTTTTGAAGTTTTTCGGTGTCAGCTTCTTCCCGTAGAGCTGCCCAAAGTATTTGTTGTCGTATGAATACCCAATTAGAAAGATTCGCTGGTTTAAATACCATTCTGCATCAATGTAGAGATTGATCACTTTTTCTTTAGCCATATTGTTGATTTTACACAGTGAAATTTTTCCTGAAACCTTTGCCCAGATATATTTTCATCATTTGATGCTGAAGGCTTTTTTATAATGGCGTTTAAGAAAATCTTCCACGTCACTGGTCTTGTATAAAATCTTTGCACCTACCTGGCTAAAAGAGAGTTCCCCGTTGTCGCGGTAGTTCTGCAGTGTGCGCTTGCTCACCTTGAGCCATTTGCAGACTTCGTTATTGTCCAGCCACGGGTCGTCAGGCGCCGTTGTTTTCAGGCGGGTATCAATACCAGCTTTAATTTGATTGAGTTGCTCCAGCAGTTGCTGGAATGCTTTAGATTCGATGGTGATTACGTCCATATTTGTATCCAGTTTTATTAAATGAACTGGATACAAATATGTGAGTATGCAAAGGTGAAATAATAGTAGTAGGGGGTTGTACAACCCTGATATAGTATCTGATATTCAATCGATTATATTACTTTTTTTCTTTCAGCTTTTTTGTAAATTTTTCCAGTTTGGGAAACTGAATCAACCAAAATTCAATGGCACCATAATCAAGTGCATAGTAATGGTTGTATACACTTTCGGGGCTTAAATCTTCTTGTGCTTTTGAATCAAAAGCTTTGCTGATAACCTTAGCTATAGATTTTTCGGTTTTACCCTCAATCAATTTAATCTCCTTTAAGGCCCTGAATATAAAAGCAAGTTGTTTTACAGTCAAGTAAGTTTTGATCTTCTCTACTCCAGATTCTTTTTCAGAGTTTTCATTTTCTACAATCCATTCTTTGATGGAATCTGATAATTCAGTTGTCAACAGTTTTGATGCGAATTTCCGAGTTATCTGTTTAAGATATTGGCAATATTTTTTTGCCGTTCCTGCGAAATTACTTTCAAAATGAAAATTGAGGAATGAATCAATATGCATCAAATCACACTGGCGAAGGGCGAAGGCGAAGAGGAGCTCAAACTGGTAATCCATTACTGTTTTCCTGCTGACTATAACCGCTTGTGCGTAACTGTAAAGGTAGTAGTAGCGGTCTCCGCCAAATGTCAAGTGATTGTTTCCATTCTTGTTCTTGGGCTTATTATAGGCTGGCACGAAAAAATCTAAAAGGAATGGCTCTCGAGCGAAAAAATCATTACTGAATGTATTATACTTTTCTATCAAAAACTTGCGCCGTTTAGGAGAATAATCAACTCTTGGTTCAGCATGATTCACTAATAGGCTCTGAATGATATTTTCAAGATCTTTTCCAATTCCGAATGGACAAGTTTTCCATTCAAAGGATTCTGGTTCTCTTTTAAATTGATATTCGTTCCAAAATATGGTTGCAGTATTAATTGAATACGAATAGTTTTCAAATACTTCTTCTTCTTCAAAAGTGATAGCTTCTTTTTTCATTACAGGAAATGTTGTTTTTGAATTAATACACAGTTATAGAGCTATTAAAAGCTAACACCTTACTCTATTACGATACAAAATCATGGGGGAATTCCAACGTAAATGAGGGAACAGATATAAGGTAATGCATTGAGAAATGGAAAATTTAGGCAAATGGAAAAAAGCTTTGAATGTTTACCCTAAGTTTACCCTTGTCTAAAATATTACTTCTAATACTATGATTTACAGTCTATTACAAATATATTAAGTGTCCTCGCAGAGACTCGAACTCTGGACCCGCTGATTAAGAGTCAGCTGCTCTACCAACTGAGCTACGAAGACATGGTTTAAAATCTGTAATAAAACCCGGACGGCAAAAGTCAGGAATTTTCGGTGAAAGAAAGAATGGTTATTTATAATAATTGTCTAATTTCGTTAGATTAATCATCTGTCAAAAAAAATGAAAATGAAACTTCTCGCATTGATTGTTGCAGTGGCGTTAACTGGTGTCCAGGCCGTAAAGGCGCAGAGCACTTCCATTCAATTGGATGGCAAAAAATATAAGATTGAATTAACGAAAGAAGGATCTAAAGACGCCGCCATTGTTCAAACTATTTTATTTGAGAATGGCATGTTTCAAACTCCGGGCTTTACCTCATTCGGATTTAAAGAATCCAAAGCGTATGCTAAACCTACTGCTGATTATTTTACCTGGATGTCAACAGTTAACAGCGAGAAAGAAGGTGCGATGGGCTGGCAGGGCAAAGTGACCGGTGAAAAGATTGATGGAACTTGTGTATGGAGAAAACCCAATGCACAACCCATACAATACAATTTTCAGGGTACGGAAATCAAGTCTGAAATTAAATAATCAATTAACTGATTAACAAATCCGGATAGAAAAAACTATCCGGATTTTTTTTATTCTATCGTGAGGTGGTCTATAAATATTCCTCCGGAAGCCACAGAAAAACGCAGAAAACATTTTCGTGTATTTCACTGCCTTCATGCCAATTATGCTATTTCCAAAATAACAGGTCTGACTTGTTCGGCTACATCCGCTGTATTAATTCAACACAGAATTGAACTAAGCTCCACGTAACATCTGGAGTTTGCGAAGCAATGCGCTATAAGGATCATGAGCAACCCCTGGCAGTGATGATTCGCAGCAAAGTGGGATTTTTACAATGAAAAATTCGGGTTCAAAGAAGCCTTAATGTCCATGATGGTCTTCGTGATGATGCTCTTCGTTTTTTATTTCGGGAGCAAGTACCATTACAAAACAAAAAAGTGCGCCAACGCCGCCAACTACCATTACAATTTGTGGAAACCAGATTTCAAGTAGCATGGAATGCAATTATTTTTAAGTGTGGTGCGAAAATAAGATGCAAAGCGGAGATTTTCTGATTTGATTTAAGACAATTCTAAAAATTGTTCTTCACCTCTCCGTTCATGTCCCGATTTTTCATCGGGAGCGAAGGACTGATGGCCAGGAAAATAAGCAGCATCAGTATTGAGCACTATAATTAATTCTTTCCCGGCAAATTGAAACCTATTCGTTTGCGTGTATCAGAAGTTTGTTCAGCGAGTTTAAATTCCGCTACGTCTTCCAGAATGATTTTACCGAGCAGATCTGGTGTTCGTAATTCTTTTGGTATCGCAGCCAGCCGCAGGTCACGGTTTTTGACCGACTCTTCAATGATCTTGCGCACATTGCGGGCATTGCCGAAATATTTATCGCGTTTATCATAAAGGAAGGCCAGGAATTTTTTCAGGTGATCGGATGCATCGTCATCCGCTACCAGGTTTTCTGCTTTTAACATGCTCATAGCAATGGCAAATAATTCATCAGGTGAGTAATCTTCGAACAGGAAGGTTTTATCAAATCTTGATTTAAGGCCGGGATTTGATTCTAAAAAATGAATCATATTGTCGGTATAACCGGCCGCAATTACCACCAGTTGACCGCGTAAATCTTCCATTCTCTTCAGCAGCGTTTCAATTGCCTCACTGCCAAAATCATTTGCTGAACCAGAACTAAGGGCATACGCTTCATCGATAAACAGCACTCCACCTTTTGCGCTGTCTACCACATGAGAGGTTTTTATAGCAGTTTGTCCAACATAACCTGCTACAAGTCCCTGCTTATCTACTTCCACCAAATGTCCTCTTTCCAATAGACCAAGTGCTTTGTAAATGCGGGCAACAATCCTGGCCACCGTTGTTTTACCGGTACCCGGATTTCCCATAAAAATGCTGTGCAGGGAAAAGCGGCTCAATACATCTTTTCCTTCTTCCCGGTAGAACCTTACCAGCTTTACCATCTCATTGATCTCATTCTTAATATCGTTCATCCCCACGAGCGCATTCAATTCTTGCAAGGCATCTTTCAGCAAAAATTCATCTATCGGAATATCCGGAAGCTCACGATCCCGGGAGGCAAAAATCTTTCGGAAGTCTTCCATTTCCAGCGTTGTGAAGCTCTCTTTGTTTAATGATTTGGGATCTTTATGACGCATCACACGCAATCCCATATTTAGTTTTGCTTCGTCAATCCAACCATTTACCAGCCGGGCATTGCCGAAAGAACGGTCGCGGTTGCGGTATGCTTCCACTAGTTTTTCATAGAGGTATTTTTTGGCGTCCTGCGAAAAAATAAGGTTACGTTCTTTGAGTGCAAACTCAGCAATGGCATCGAGCTCCTGCGGCAGGTAGTCGGGAAATTCAAATACCTGGCTGAAACGCGACTTCAATCCCGGATTAGAATCAAGGAAGGTGTGCATCTCCTCCGGATAGCCGGCAACAATAATGGCGATGTCTCCTTTTCCGTCGCTTATTTCTTTCAGCAAAATTTCAATCACTTCTTTTCCAAAATCTTTGCTGTCATCTGACTTTCGTGCCAGTGCGTAAGCCTCATCAATAAACAGGACACCGCCACGCGCACGGTTGATCACTTCCTTGGTTCGCGGGGCCGTTTGACCGATATATTCAGCCACAAGGTCAGCGCGGTCTACTTCAACAAGGTGACCTTTGCTAAGGAGTCCCATCTTCGCATAAATGCGGCTTAAAAGGCGGGCAACAGTGGTTTTACCGGTGCCCGGATTTCCCGTAAAAACGGAATGCAGATTGAGCTTATCATCTGTTGCAAGTCCCTTTTCCGCGCGAAGTTTTGTAAACTCCAGATACCGGAGGTATTCATGAATTTTTGTTTTGATGGTAGAAAGCCCAATGAGATCATCCAGAATTTTTATTACCTGATCAAGTGTCTCAATTGATTCTGTTGATTGGTTGGGTGCTGTGATTTGATACTGAGGCGTATTCAGGATGGACACTTCTCCTTCTTCTGCTGCCTCCCCCACCGTAAATGGTACCACGCCAATCAGGTGGTCCATAAAAATAATTTCGAGAGTAAAATTGCCCGGATACCACGTGCCTTTAACATCAGAACCCCAACCGGTTGTAAGTGTATATTGACGGTTGCTGTCGGGATTCATGAAAAAGAATTCAATGCACTGTCCTTTTAGCTGACGGGCATCGTTGTAAAAATCAAAGTGTATTTCACATGGCCAGTTAACATCCGGCAGCAGGTTTTGGATCACTACTTCAGCCCATACAAAACGGGTTTCATCTTTGTTAAATTTTGAAAAGTATTTACGTTCCGTAACAGCCAGACCATTATTAGGTCCCTCATATAACTTCACCGATTGAATATTCAAATAAGGATTAGAATCATTGGTCACTCGTCCGCTATTGGCAACATAAAAAGTTTTTGAACCAACCAACATGCCATCTACCCATGCTTCCCAATAGTATTGTTCTTTTTTCCAGAAAGAGCCGGGAGCAGGGTTTCCCCAGCCTTCGCGGATGTAAACAATATTTTCATCGGTTTTTACTATGCGGTCTACCTTTAAGTCACAGATCTCTTTTCCGTTTGAATGAAATGCCTTCAGGTTCACTTTTATGTTCCATTCTTCTTCATCAAATTTTTTATTGAATAAAGAAAGCTCTGCATAAACATAGGTAGTGGCCGTTTCTTCGAGTACCTGCTGGTATTTGCGCTTACCTTCTGCCAAAGGATCAGCAGGGCCGAAAACTTTCAGGTCGCGGAATTTATAGTTTGTGGCCGATGAATTTTTAGGCATGGAGCTTTCTGATCAGATAAAGAAATGAATAATTTGGTTGGACACGGCTGCATTCATTAAAATGATTCATCTGAAACACATAAAATTATGTTGAAAATGTTTTTTTTACCCATTTTGGTTTCGAATGGAAAATGCAGATTCAGAAAAACAATTTCATATTCTTGAAAAACTGTGAAATTCAAACGGTTTCAGAAGAAACCGGAAATAAAACGACCGTTTGATGGCGAATGTTTTTATAGAAAGAAAATTGCTGCAACAACCTTTAATTATCCCGCCAAAAACTGCAAGCGGCGGGATAATCAAAAGATGTTATCAAGCATTGAGGGTGCTTAAAGGAACAGCAACCTTATAATAGCAAAATATTTTACTGGCTTACTTATCGCTTGCCGGCGACAATAAACTTCGAAAAAATCACCTGACTGCCATTGTTGACAGACAGTAAATAAGTTCCATTGGTAAAAGTGTCCGGAAGTTTTAAATCATTATTGTATTGCACTCCGTTAAGAGGTTGCTGATCGGAATACAATTCAACCCCAAGCAGGTTACTGATTGTAAGATGAGCAAGCGGTGCTTCCGAAGAAAAAACTGCGTTAATGTGAATGATGTTGTACGCCGGATTGGGATAGATCGTGATTGTGCTCTCCCTCTCAGATTCATAACTTGCAAGATCTGATTCTTTACAATCGCTTGTAAAAGTGGTCACTTTTGAATCTTCGGTGCAACCATTCAGGTTGGTAACCCTGCACTTATAATCTCCCGCAGTGCTGACTATATAAATACTTTGTGTTGCGCCCGGAATATTTATGTCATTTTTAATCCATTGGTATAAATAGCCGTTTCCAACATAGGCTGACAGCGTACGGGTTGCACCATTGCAAATGTTTTTGGAGCCTGTTAAAGTTACTTTTGCTTTCGGCTTGGTATTAACGGTAATGTCTTTTTCGGGAGATTGGTTAACGCAATTGTTGATATCAGTTATGGTAACCTTGTAATTACCCGTTGACAGAGGGTAATAGTTTTTGCTGGTTGCATTTTCGATATCTTTTGATCCTTTTACCCATTGATAATGCGGATATCCTGAATTAGCCCCTAGAAATGTAGCGGAGTTACCCTCACAAAAAACAGTAGGTCCGTTAGTAGTGACATTGACTGAGGGAAGGGGATTAACAACTACATTAACATATGGTGAAGCCTTACTACAACCATTGATATCAGTAACAGTCGCATTGTAAGATCCTGGATTAGTAACTGTAAGCAGGTGGCCATTTTTACCGGTAGACCATATGCACGTTGGATAAACTGAGCCGGCATCAAGTTGCACAGATTGGCCGTCGCAAAAAGTGAGAGGACCATCGGCGGAAATTACCGGCTGCGGTAAAGGATTAACGGTAATCGTAATGCCATCAGAAACCGATGAACAGCCATTCTGATCAGATTCAGTTACGTAATATGTTCCGGGATTTGTAACCGTCAGCAAAGTACTCGTAACACCGGTAGACCACAAGTAGGTAACATTAGGATCAATGTCTTTCAAGGTAAGTTCTGTGCTCGAACCAATACAGAATGCATCTTTGCCGGTATTCTTGATTATAGGAGTTGCAGGTTTTGGATTCACAGTTAAAGCGATGGTATCGGACGCCCAGTAACCTTCTTTTTTATCCCACACACGCAACCAATAGTTACCGCTGTTTTTTGCCCATATCTTTTTCGTGGTTTCTCCGGTTGACCAGAGATAAGCATAATGATCATTTTCTGACATCAGATTTACACTATCACCCTGGCAAAAAGTAGTAGAACCTGCAGCTGTTACGAAGGCTGAAGGCGGAGCATCAGGCACGTAACTGGAAGTGATCTTTATAATTCCATATGCTTTAACAGTAAAATTTGCTGGAAGCGTGGCGCTTTTGTGCAATACGTCACCATCATTCGCAATGTAATCAAGCGGATCGGCAGAAATAGAGGTATAACTTCCACCACCTTTAAAAACATCCGCTGTACTAATCTTAATGTCGGTGGCGGTGAGATTTACCAGCACAGCGGCTGAAGAATTATTATTGGAAAACTGCCAGCCATAAAGTGCCGGATAACTTACCGTATCATCTTTATCCACTGCTGAAACCATAGGTACCCCCTCAAAACTTAGTTGCGAAGCATACTTCATTCCATTTACTGTTTCATTGATCAATTGAATAGCATTACCCGAAGCAGTAAGATCCCACGCCGTAGTGATAGGTGGTTTGGGCGGTTGTTGAAAACTTCCTCCTGACTTAAACTTAAATCCTGCATTATCTGTGAAATAACCGCCGTAACCTGCGCTGCCGCAAACGGTATGAAAATTTACATTGGTAATTTTTTCACTTTCCAGAAAGTGCAGCGTTTGCGTGGCAACAAATAATGCATGTCCCCATGAACCATGTACAGGAACATTAAAATCCTGCATATTAAATTCTGTGATCCACACTTCTTTTCCCGGCCGAACTGTTGGCAGGTCTTCAGCAGACAAAATATTCCATGCCTTAAATGGACGGTAAAGAAATTCAGGAATATCCTTCACTGTGTATTTTCCATCCCCAGTACCCGTACTACCTTCATTTCCGGATGAGGAATAATATTCATGATAGGTAATAGCATCTTCACCTTCCAGCGTTTTCACCAGATCTTCATCCCACGTAACTCTTCGTTCCTGATTGTTACGGTTAAAAGCTCCTTGCGCTGCCACTTTTGCATTCGGGAAATGAGCATGAATGGAATCAATCCACTTTGAAGCGACTGTTCCATAGACCTGAGCATTCGGGAAAATCGAATAGATATAAGCGGAATCTTCATCTTCATCAAGGTAAAACTCATTACCTAATTCAATGTATTTTATGGCCATTCCGAGGGAATCTGCATAGTGCAGCATTTCCAACTGATAATCCAGTGTTGAACTGATCATATTAACCACAAATAGGGGAACAGCACCCGTGGCATCTAATAATTTCTTGAAATTTTCCAGTGTATTGTATTCAGGAGCTTCATTGGGCTTATGGTTCGGTGAATTAGGATCGTTTACAAACCATCCGGTTTTCCAATCCCACCAGTTGGCATTTCCGCCGGAAGGAAAACGAATCACCTTTGAATTCATCGCCGGCGCGTTTGTAAGCATTTTAGGATGGCTGATGTACATGCCATCACGGGTGCTGTTCTGACTTCCGATACCGGCCCAGTCTGACTGGATGGATCTGCGGTTCGATAATTTAGTAGTGTACGTTTGTCCCATTACCGGCATTTCCTGCAACAGGAGCATCAATAAGGGCATGGCCAAATAGCCAAGAGGGCGAAGTGTAAAATGTGGGTTCATTAGTTTTGAAGTATTGCTGAGGCTTATTAAATGTCAGCTAGAAAACCGGGTTTGGATTTTTAGCAGAAAATGTTGGCTAAGATATCAAAGATATTGGAATGATTGCTATAGGTTTTTTGCTCATATATAATTAGCCATTTTTGGGGGGTGCTTTCGTATAATGATCTGTTGAAATGTAAAAGCGAGATAGACGGGAATAGCGGAATTTGATATTTCTCTTTTTTCGAAGATGATTGCAGCCTCTGGCCAGGGAAACAAATTTTAAAAAGAAGTCAGTTTAGTTAAAAAAACATGCTCAGCTTATGGACTGTTTACTGAATGATTGTGTTAATATTTAAACCACGCGCCATTCTTCGTTGCGCATACTAAAAATTTAAAACAGATGTCGCAGGCATGGTAACTCCGGATAATTATTAATAGGATCCTTTAAATCAAAGGAACCGATGGTAGTTCAAAATATTTCGGCTAACATACAACGTGCACTTCCTCCACCGATACTTTCAATCGTGCCAAGTGGCGCATGAAGTAATCTTCCGTCTTTTTTAAGAATGTCTGCTTGTGAATCCTTCAATGATTGAAAGGCCTGGTCACTCATCACCCAGAATTTTTCACGGTCACGGTTCTTCACGAGCAGCATGTTTCCGGCGAATTGCAGCAACTGTTCATAGGTGATGGTAACAATTTCATGATGGGCTGACAATTGCCGGAGGAGATTTTTTCTTTCTGCTTCGTCCTTAATAATCTCGTCGCACACAACAGCCGTTTTTTCGCCGATGGCCATCAATACATTGGTATGATAAATTTCATTTCCGCTTTTATCAGTTGCAATAAAGTATACCGGGTCAAACTCAAGTTTCCCTATAAAATCCTGTAGCGGTTTTTTATGGGTACGTGAGGAAAGATTTGCATACGCCTTACGATTTATGCGATCGAGCACTAAGCTTCCGGTGCCTTCCAAAAACTGATTTTGTTTTTCGTATCCGGAAAAATCAATCGACTGGTTCAAATGAAATACATCTTTTAATAAGCTGATCCAATTGCTTCGTCGCTCCAACCTTCTGTTTGGCGCAAGCATCGGATACAATACCATATTGCCGTCCTGAAATGAAATCCAGTTATTGGGGAAAATGGAATCCGGCGTAACAGGATTGCCGGGGTCCTGTAATACGATCACATAAATTTTGTTGCTTCTAAGGAGCTGAACAAAATCATCAAATTCTTTGAGTGCTTTTTCATGAATGGTATCACCATTTGCTGCTGACGCATGCTGAAATATATTGGTGGAGGCCGTTTCAGTATTAAAGCCGAAATGTGCCGGCCGCACCATGAAAAGTGTGTCTGTAACCTGGCCGGCTGAACTTGATGTTTTCATTTATGGGATTGCAAATTACTATTTCGCTTTAACCCGCCTGATTCAGGTTAAAACAGACATTCATCATTCAAAAATCTTTGCTCTATATTGTATATTTAATGGGTTCTGGTTTTTCCGGGTTAAGGTTTGTGGAGCAACAACGTTGTATTTCGTCTTATTCCTTACCAGTAGGTAAATTTTTACTTTTACCTCGGGCCACAACCAAAATGCATACACGTATTGATGAAAATTGAAACGAATAAATCCCTGCAGTCCTATAACACTTTTGGCATCGCAGTTACTGCAAAATATTTTGCCGAAATAACATCAACAGAAGAATTTAAGGCGCTGGTTTCCGATCCGGAGTTTAAAAATGAAAACAAGTTAATTCTGGGCGGCGGCAGTAATATTCTTTTCACCAAAAACTTTGACGGCCTGGTGATCAAAAATTCCATTGCCGGAATTAATGTGGTGAAGGAAGATATTTATCACACCTGGGTGAAAGCAGGAGCGGGCGAGCCCTGGCATCCTCTGGTTCTGTTTTGTGTGGCACATAACCTGGCAGGCATTGAAAATCTTTCTTTGATTCCTGGATGTGTAGGCGCAGGTCCCATGCAAAATATTGGCGCGTATGGAGTTGAAATTAAGGACACCTGCGAAGAAGTGGAAGCAATGAATATGCTAACCGGTGAGAAGAGGATTTTCTCAAATGCTGACTGCGAATTTGGCTACCGGGAAAGTGTTTTTAAGCATAAGCTGAAAGATCAATTCCTGATAACAGCGGTTACTTTGAGGCTCAATAAAATTTTTAAACCGCATATCAACTATGGTGATATCAAGCGCACATTAGAAGAAATGCGGGTGAATGAAATCACTATTAAAGCGGTAAGCGACGCGGTGATAAAAATCAGAAGCACAAAATTACCTGATCCGAAAGTGATTGGCAACGCCGGAAGTTTTTTTAAGAATCCGGTTGTCAGTAAAAAGCAGTTCAACGCATTGATTGCAAAAAATCCGTTAATGCCCAACTACCCGCAAAAGGGCGGAGAGATGAAAATCCCTGCAGGCTGGTTGATTGAGCAATGCGGATGGAAAGGAAAAGTGGTGGGTCATACAGGAGCACATAAATCACAGGCATTGGTATTGGTGAACTATGGCGATGCAACCGGAGATGAGATTTATAACCTTGCATTGGATATTCAAAAATCGGTGCTCGAAAAATTCGGTATTGAGATTACACCGGAAGTAAACCTCATTTAAATAAGACTAAGGTTGAAATTCGTAACAACCTATATCCTGCTTTCCATCAGTACGGGGTTTTCCGTCCAGGTCTATTGTCAGGCCGTTTAAAACACCCGCATCAATGCAAGGCGATTCTGCAGAAAGATGATAATCATCATGGTCAAAGGGATCAACAAATAATGGATCCTGGTTATAAATACATTCCACGAAGGAAGTAACGGTTGTATCAATATCCTCATTCACTTTCAGCAGGCAATGATCGAATGTGAAATTGAATTCAGCAAGAGTAGTTGGATCAAGATCCAGCTCTTTTTCCAGCGAGCCATAAATTATACAATTCCTGAAGCCTGCATTGAGATTGGCCGGCAAAATCTGATCCATGCCCTGTTCATCTTTGTAAGCAAAATAATTACTTAACCGAGCCACAGGACTTTGATGATTAATAAGTACGGAAGAGTAGTTGGCAAAAGTGCAATTCTCAAATACATAGTTACCACCATATTCCAGTTGCACATTCCATTCCCCGCATCCTTGTATCAAACAGTTTTCAGCATAAATATCAGCAGTGATACCGAGCAGACCTGACGACAGGGTGAATCTGATTTGTGAGTTTCGCATGGTCAGTTTTGGCGCGGATGTTTCCTTAAGCGAATCAACCCTGATACCGACTATTGCTTCTTTGATAACTGCATAATTGATTTCATTATCATGACTGCTGCGCAAGAGGTGAATGCCTTCCCAATTACCCGGATCATCTACATAATAAGATTCTAAACGGTCTCCACGGAAGATGACAGAATCATTTGCCTGTCCCATCACCTTTAGAGTTCCCTGCACATAGAAACGCGAATCCGCATGCATAAAGATCCGGCAACCTGGTTGAATGGTGAGCACTTCATCAGAGTCAACCAGAATCGAATGAATTATTACGTAGGGCTTTTCAGGCGTCCAGGTTTGTGTACCGATCACTTCTCCATAAATGAAATTTGCATTTTGTCCCCAGGCCTGTAAAGTAACAGATTGCAGATTTCCGTTGGTTTCAAACAGCACGGAATCATACATTACATACGGATTATTTTCATCGTTCGGGTCAATGGTTACCGCTACAAAAATATAAATGCTGTCGTTGGCAGGAATTTCAAGATCAGTTAATTCATTCACCGGATAACCATCAATATTCAAACGATAAATAGATTGATCGCCGCCTCCCAGCCGGATGTTGCTGATGCTGATTTTCTGATTGTGCGGATTATGGACCGTGAAATACAGCGTAGTGGAACCGAGTGATGTAAATACAGTATCAAATGTAAGCGTGTCAGTAGAAAATGAAAGTTTGTCTCCTGAGTTGGTGGTGATGGTATCTTTTTTACAGGAATAAAAAATGATTCCTGTCAAGCATACAAATAGAACCGGTGAAAAAAAATTGCGCACGGATTTCATGAACGGCAAAGATCATTTTTTATTACGACTTGTCGAAAAGACGGAGGTGGCTCATCTTTATTAACCGGCACTATTCAATCATTTCACAGCACATGCAATCGTTGCAATGCTAACTTTTGTATCGGGAATGGCTAATATTATTTGCGCGCAAGCTTCGAGTGTTGAACCTGTAGTAATTACATCATCAGCAAGCAGCACATGCTTGCCTGCCAATAGATCAGGATCAGAGACTTTAAATACTGTACCAACATTCTGCCATCTTTCAAATCTTGATTTATGGGTCTGGGTTTCGGTAGCCGAAATTCTTTGCAAAGCATGTTTGCTCCACGGCTTCGTCATTGCTGTTGAAAGGCCTTCACTGAAAAGATCTGCCTGGTTGTAAGAACGGAGCAGCTCTTTCGATTTGTGCAAAGGAACCGGCACGATCAAATCAACGGTGCGGAAGTCAACAGACTGAAGCAGGTCATGACCATAAATTTTTCCGATGGCAACACCCACTTCTGTTTTTCCTTTGTATTTCAATTGGTGAACAAGGTGCTGAACACGGCTGCCTTTTTGAAAAAAATAACAGGCAGCGGCCCTCGTAATATTCACCCTTCCCCAGAAATGTTTTTCTATGGCATTGTTCCTTTCCAGGTGAAAATATGTTTTAGGAAGGTAATGCCTGCAGAAGGTGCAGATCACGTCTTCTCCTTTTTGAAGCGAATGCCCGCAGGAACCACACAACTGAGGATAGAAGAGCGAAATAAAATCGGAGAGATACTCCTGAACATTATTCATATTAATATTAATAAATACAGCGAAAAGTACTTAAAACCAATCACCTTTGCAAGCAATTGGTAAATGAATTTGTTACCCGTGATTTTTTTTTATTTCTTCACGGCTTCAAAAGGTGAAAACCGGATAGGTTGGTAGCTTAATATTTAGATAATTTTAAAATTTAGTGATGCCTGAAGAAGAAAAAAAAATCATCCCGCCGGCGCAAAGCGCTGTTTTTGAATTGCCGCCCGAAGGTTCATTGGGTTTATTGGCGTTGGGCGCCGTTGCTGTAAAACCATGGCGCCAAAAAAGAATAGAATCCGGCTTCGAAGAGCAACTGATTGAACGTTGCAAAAAGCAGGTGATAGAAGGTGAAAGAAAGAAGGAAGAACGCCAGAAAAGAATAGAAGAAGCGAAACTAAAAAAAGAGCAGGAGCAGCATGAGCAAAAGAACAGCTAAGAAAGTACTATTGATTGGTTGGGACGCTGCCGATTGGAAAGTGATCAACCCGCTGATGGACAATGGCATGATGCCCACTTTGAACAGACTGGTAAATGAAGGCGTGATTGCCAATCTTGCAACACTTGATCCTCCCTTGTCGCCGATTCTATGGACTTCCATCGCCACCGGCAAACTGGCTGATAAACACGGGATTCTCGGATTCGTTGAGCCGGATGCCGGCAAGATGCAGGTGCGTCCTGTATTATCCACTTCAAGAAAAGTAAAAGCACTGTGGAATATATTAACACAAAAAGGATTTAAGACCCATGTTGTTGGATGGTGGCCAAGTCATCCTGCCGAACCCATCAACGGTGTGATGGTTTCCAATTTCTATCAAAGGGCAGTGGCTGCTTACCAGGATCCCTGGCCCATGGCAGACGGTACCGTTTTTCCGAAAGAACTCAGTGCTGTTTTTGAACAGTTGCGGATTCATCCAAGTGAACTTACACTTTCGCATCTCGCACCTTTGTTTCCCAATTTTAAAAAGATTAACCAGGAAACTGATCCGCGACTTGCGCAAGGAGCAAAAATCCTGGCCAATGCTGCCTGCATTCACAATGCGAGCACCTGGATTATGGAGAATAAAGAGTGGGATTTTCTCGCAGTGTATCATGATGCTATCGATCATTACAGTCATGCATTCATGAAATTTCATCCACCGCAACGCAAAGGAATTCCGGATGCCGTTTATGAATTGTATAAAGATGCTGTAAGTGGCATGTATCGCTTCCACGACATGATGCTGGAGAGACTCTTACAGCTTGCAGGTCCTGATACTACCGTAATTCTGATGAGTGATCATGGATTTCATCCCGATCATTTGCGACCGAATAAATTACCGAAAGAGCCAGCGGGACCGGCTTACGAACATTCTCCCTATGGAGTTCTTTGTATGAGTGGAAATAATATTCAGAAAGACCAGCGGATTTATGGCGCAACATTACTGGATATAGCGCCCACAATTCTTACCATGTTTGGTCTTCCGGTAGGACAGGATATGGATGGCAAAGTGCTGGTGCAGGCATTTGAAAAACCTAATCCACCTGATTATATTGAAAGTTGGGAAAATGTGGCAGGGGAAGCAGGCATGCATCCTTCTGAACAACGTGAAGATCCGTGGGCTGCCAAGGAAGCGATGAATCAGTTAGTGGAATTGGGATACATTGATGCTCCCGGTGAAAATCAACAGAAGAACATTGAAAAGATTACGCGTGAGTCCAAGTGGTACCTGGCGCGGGTTTTAATGTATAAGAAAGAATACGACAAGGCCATTGAGTTGTTGGAAGAGATTTATGGTCAGGAACCGGAGATTCGCTATGGATTGTCACTGATCCGCTGCTATCAGCAATTGCGAAAAGTTACAGAGTTCAGGTCCATTCTCGAAAAAGTAAGACAATCAGATTCCGACGCCAATAAGTTGGTGCAACTCGATATGCTCGAAGGTGCTTTGCTTTTGCTGGAATATAAACCCAGGAAGGCTTTGGAGATGTTATTACAAGCGGAAGAAAAAGCTGGCCACATGTCGCAATTACACGTCCAGATCGGGAAAATATATCTGCGCAGTCAGCATTTGGAAGAAGCAGAGCGTGCTTTTGTTAAAGCGTTGTCCATCGACTCACAAAATGCAAACGCGCATCAGGGTTTAGGAGCTGTTTACCTTCGGCAGGGAAAATTTGAAGAAGCTGCCGAATCTGCTTTGAATGCCATCGGACTTCTTTATTATTATCCCATCGCGCATTACAATCTTGCAGAAGCACTCATGAATCTTGGTGAATATGAAAGATCGGCTGAAGCCTTTGAAGTTTGTTGCGCCATTAGTCCCGGCAACCGGAAAGCACATCTTTGGCTGATTAAAATTTATGAAGAGCAACTCAATCAGCCTGAAAAAGCTGAAGAGCACAGGAAATTTATTCGTGAGCGGATTAAAGGCGTGATTACGATTGTCTCCGGATTGCCACGCTCAGGCACCAGCATGATGATGCAGATGCTAAAGGCCGGTGGTGCTGATCTTATTACAGATGAAATCCGTCAGCCCGACACCAACAATCCGAAAGGCTACTGGGAATATGAAAAAGCGAAGAAGATGATGTCTGATATCTCGTGGCTTGATGAGGCTAATAACAAGACCATTAAAATAGTTGCGCCCTTGTTAACTTACCTTCCCGGGAAATATGATTACAAAATTATTTACATGCAGCGCGATATGGCGGAGGTCTTGAAATCTCAACAGGTGATGCTTGGCAGAAAGTCAGAAGTGCAGCAGAATGCTTTTCCCATTGTGCTGAGTGAAGCATTCAAGAAACAATCGGAGCAGGCGGTTGCATGGATCAAAAGGTCACCGCATGTGACAGCGCTGTTCGTCGAATATTCTGATGCAGTTGATCGCCCTGAAGAAGTGGCTGAAAATGTAGCGGAGTTTCTGGGAGAAGATCTTGATATTGGAGAGATGGTGAAGGCAGTTGATAAATCACTGTACCGAAATAAATTTGTCGAAAAGGTATAGCACCTATTCATGCTGAATGAAAAATTAATTTACATTTGAGCCAAACTCTTTGTCTATGAAAAAGGAAAATGCTACCCTCTTAAGAAAGTTAACCTCTTATTCTGCAATGGCAGGATCTGTTATAGCTGTGGCTGGAACCGCCAATGCACAGGCACTTTATACTGATATTGATCCTGACGTAACTGTTGATCAGAGCGGTTCCGTTTACATGATTGATCTTGACAACAATGGATCCAACGACTTTACCATTGGTTTGCTTCACAGCACTTCAGCAGGAGGTAATTCCTTAAATAAAGTCTTCGCTAAACCTTACAACGCTTCAATTGGAGGCACGCATCAGGGAGCTTATAATTATCCTTATGCCATGGTAGCCGGCGAAATGATCGATGCAAATATTCCATGGCAAAATGCAGCTTCGCAAACAATGGGTTCCGGAGCCGTTTTACCAGGATATAGTTCATTATATGTTGTGTACGGAAAGTGGTATGGTGTTGAAGACCGTTACTTACCGCTTCGCTTTAAAATCGGCACAAACAAATTTTATGGATGGGCACGTTTGGATGTGTCAAGCATCGTCAATTCATTTACGATAAAGGATATTGCCTATAACCCAAATGCAAATGAGGGACTGTTTGCCGGACAAGGTGATCCGACGCTGGTGCATGTTACTCCAACAGCACAACCGGTAAAGATTTTTGCCTATGATGGTGTGGTGAACGCAATGCTTTTCAGTCAGAAAATAGAAAATGCTACCCTGGTGATGACCAATATGATGGGAGAACAGGTAAAGAAGCTGAAGCTCACCGAGTCATCAACACAGATTGATGTATCAGATCTGGCATTTGGTATTTACGGAGTTACTGTAATCAATGGTGGCGAATTGTATACTCAGAAAATTGCCATTCGTAAATAAATAATCACTATCGGTTAAAAAAGCTGCCAGCCTGTTGCCGGCAGCTTTTTTTATGCGGTTACAGGATCAGATCAGCCGTTGAATAATTTCTTCCACTTTACCCACCCAGTTAACTTCGATAGCATATTTGGAAACATCCAGACCTTTTCGATTGTATTTCGAAACAAATATTTTTTGCAACCCTAATTTATCCGCTTCACTGATGCGCTGTTCAATGCGGTTTACGGCGCGGATTTCTCCTGAAAGTCCCACTTCTCCCGAAAAACTATAATTATTCTGTATCGGAACGTCTTCGTAGGAAGATAAAAGAGCCGCTACCACTGCAAGGTCAATTGCGGGATCTTCTACACGCAACCCGCCGGCGATGTTGAGAAAAACATCTTTCACTCCAAAATGAAAGCCGCACCTTTTTTCCAAAACGGCCAGCAACATATTCATTCTTCGTAAATCGAAACCTGTAGAGGTGCGTTGTGGCGTTCCATAAACAGAAGGCGTAACAAGAGCCTGCGTTTCAATCAGCATCGGCCGGATGCCTTCCATCATGGAAGCAATGGCGATACCACTCACTGCTTCGTCCCTTTGCGTGATCAATAATTCAGAAGCATTGCGCACTTCCCGCATACCTGCTGCTGTCAATTCGTAGATGCCCAACTCAGAAGCTGAACCATACCGGTTTTTAATGGTTCGCAAAATCCGGTAGGCATAATGCCGGTCTCCTTCCAGTTGCAATACCGTATCCACCATATGTTCCAGCACTTTAGGTCCGGCCAGCGTGCCTTCTTTGGTAATGTGACCGATCAGGAAAACAGGAGTGCCTGATTCTTTAGCATAGCGCAAAAACTCATTGGTACATTCGCGAACCTGTGAAACACTTCCGGCCGTAGCATCAATAGACGGAGTTTGCATGGTTTGAATCGAATCAATAATCAGAATATCAGGTTCAAGGGCAGCAATCTGGAAAAAAATATTTTCGGTGTTCGTTTCCGTGAGCACATAACAATCCGTGTTTTGCTGCTCCAATCTTTCAGAACGAAGTTTTATCTGCTGTTCACTTTCTTCTCCTGATATATAAAGCACTTTCTTGCCATTCAGGCGCAGGGCTAGTTGTAATAAGAGTGTTGATTTGCCAAATCCCGGTTCACCACCAATCAGAATAATGGAGCCGGCAACAATTCCACCACCTAAAACCCTGTTTATCTCCTCATCGGGTGTAATAAATCGTTTATTAAGTTCATTGCTGATTTCATCTATCCTTTGCGGACGCAATTCTTTCAAACCCCTTTCTTTCTTTCGCCAGGGAGCAGCTTTTAATTCTTTCTTGATCACTTCTTCTACATAGGTGTTCCACTCACCGCAGGATGGACATTTGCCGATCCATTTGGGAGACTGGGCGCCACAGTTTTGGCAAAGAAAAAGTGTTCTGGTTGTTGCCATGGTAAAGTGTCCTAAATAAGGGGCAAAATAAATTTTTTCTTTCAGTATAACTTATATAAGTTTACGCCCTCGTTTTCAATAGTCTCCAATCTAATTAATCACTTTTCAAACCCCCTTAACAATCAATGAGAAAAATCTTTTTACTCACTGCTGTCATTGCTATGATGGCTTCTTCAGCCTTTTCCCAACAACTCAATCGTTGTGGTACAACTGAAGTTATGCAACAACTGTTTCAGGAAAATCCAGGATACAGAGAATCGTTGCAACAACTCGATGAATTCACCAATCAATTTATCCAGGCTAATCCCACAGGAACCCGCACTGTTTACACCATTCCTGTAGTAGTTCACGTTGTTTACAATACCACTGCTGAAAACATTTCTGATGCAAAGGTTATTTCTCAGATTGATGTTTTAAATGAAGATTACCGTCGTTTGAATCCGGATGTGAATGAAACTCCGGCGGCCTTTTTAGGTGTTGCTGCAGATTGCGAAATAAATTTCTGTCTTGCCGCACAAGATCCTTCAGGAGTTGCAACAACAGGTATCACCCGCACCTCTACTACCAAGACTTCTTTCTCATCAAACAACAATGTAAAGTTTGCAGCACAAGGTGGACATGATGCATGGGATCGTACAAAATACCTCAATATCTGGGTATGCGATCTGGGAGCTTCTTTGCTTGGATATGCACAATTCCCTGGTGGCCCTGCCAACACGGATGGTGTAGTGCTTCACTACAAATATACCGGTGACATTGGAGCAACTGCTCCTTACCAGTTAGGCCGGTCAGGAACCCATGAAGTGGGTCACTGGTTAAATCTTTATCATATTTGGGGTGATGATGGAACAGGTTGTAATGGTTCTGACCAGGTGGCTGATACACCAAATCAGGCCGATGAAAATTATGGTTGCCCGCTTCCTACAATCCGCATTAGTTGCACCAATGGTCCTAATGGTGACATGTATTCCAACTACATGGATTACACGGATGATGGCTGCATGAATTTATTTACATTAGGTCAAAAAACCAGGATGCAGGCAGTGTTAGCTCCAGGCGGTTCCCGTGCTTCACTTGCATCTTCACAAGGTTGTGTAACTCCAGGCGGAGGGGGCACATGTAATGTACCTGCAGGTTTGAGTGCGACTGCTGTTACAACTTCAGGTGCTACTTTAAACTGGAGTGCTGCTACCGGTGCTCTTAGCTACAATATTCAATACAAACCAACAAGCTCAGGTACCTGGTCGACTACAACTTCTGCTACGACTTCAGTGGCTGTTAGTGGTCTTACCGCTTCAACGCAATACGAATTTCAAGTGCAGTCAGCTTGCGCAAACAGTTCAACCAGCGCATTTTCTGCTTCTACCAACTTTACTACAACAGCACCAACTTGCACTGATGTTTATGAAGCCAATAACAATTTAGGAAGTGCAAAACCAATTACACCTGGTGTAACTATTAATGCTTTGATTCCTGTTTCAACTGATAAGGATTTCTTCAGTTTTGCAAACACCGTTTCAGAGCCTAACATCCAGGTATTACTCACTTCCTTACCTGCTAATTATAACCTCGATCTTTATGACCCAAGTGGTGTAAAAATCGTTGCATCGAAAAAGACAGGTACCACAGACGAATTGATTATCAAGAATGCTGCTGCTGTAGGAACTTACAAAGTGAGAGTTTACCCTGCAAGTGGTGCTTTTAATGCAACTACTTGCTATGCACTCACAGCTTCAATCAGTAGTTCACCTTTCCGTACTGTTGAAATTGCTGCTGCAAAAATTGGTGGTGAAATGACCAACATCTACCCTAATCCTTCCAATGGAAACATGGTAGTTGAGTACAACAGCGCATCTGATGCTTCAGTACAGCTGATTGCTTACGACCTTTTGGGTAAAGTGATTTTCAATCAGGCAACATATGCTAATGAAGGCAGTAACTCTTACAGTGTTAACATCAACAATATCGCTACCGGCGTTTATGTGTTTGAGGTTCGCAATGGAAGCGAAACCAGCCGTATGAAATTCAGTGTAGATAAATAAATTTTATTGAAATTAAATACAAAGCCATCCCATTACGGGGTGGCTTTGTTCATTAATGGAAATGCTATTTGTATTTAAGAGGACCACAGAGCGTTTTTTTTATTCTGAAATGGCAGCAAGTTGACCCGTTTGGTGATCATCTATCTTTTCCACAAAGTGGATTGTTAGTATGAAAATTTTGTTCGCAACGATTTGTTGTAATTTCGGACGCTTAAAAAACAAGTATGATGAAATTCAGATGGACTGCTATTTTACTGGTAATGATATGCCTGCTCAATGCCTGTGTGCCTGCTAAAAAACTGGAAGACGCTAATGCGCTCAACAGTAGACTGATGGATGAAAACAGCAGCATGCGCAAACAACTGGACGATGAAAGCAGCCAGGTTAAAATGTTGACGGAAAAAGTGAATGAAGCCAATGACCAGGTGAAGAAGCTGGCGGGTGACACTGCATATATGGGCGAAAAATTTCGTAAAGCAGAGGGCCTGAACAAAGACATCAATGAATTATATGAACAAGCCATTCAGCAAAATCAATTGCTTGTTTCGAAAACTTCTTCCGAAAGATTGGCACTGAATGATTCGCTGAAAAAAAAGCAACAGGATTTGTACATCAAAGGAAAGGAACTGGATTCTTTACAACGAAACCTGACAGCACGGGAACAAAAACTTTCGGAGTTACAATCGCTGCTTCAACAGAAAGATTCCGCTGCATCTGCATTGAAAGCGCAATTGAATAAAGCCTTGCTCGGCTTTGAAAAAAGTGATTTGACTGTGGAGCAGCGTAATGGAAAAGTATATGTTTCAATGGCTGAAAAACTGTTATTCAAATCAGGCAGTACAGCCGTCGATCCAAAAGGCGTAGATGCCTTAAAAAAACTTGCAGCAGTGTTAAAACAAAATCCGGATCTTGCGATTGATGTGGAAGGTCATACGGATAATGTACCTCTTGCCGGAACCGGCGCCTTAAAAGATAATTGGGACCTGAGTGTTTTACGCGCCACCAGCATCATCAGGATACTGACAGAAAGTGGAGTTGATCCAAAACAAATAACCGCATCAGGCAGAGGTGAATATTTTCCGGTTGCTTCAAATAGTTCTCCGGAAGGAAAATCAAAGAACAGGAGAACAGAGATTATTCTTTCGCCACGACTGGATGAGTTGATGAAGATTTTGGGAAATTGAAATGCAGAAACAGTGAGGGGAATTTGCTGACGTGGATTGGAAGTCATCTTAAAAAAGCCAAAATAGCGAGGTCATTCCGAACTTGTTTTCCAAAAGATCCTGTGGACGGAATCTCAGGGATATGGCAGATGCTGTCCCCATGATCCTTCGGGAAATAAATTCAGCATGACCTATCAATTTGGAGATGGCTTCTGGTTACAAGTGGTTCATAAATGTACAGTGTTATAACAGCTAATATTTTTCATGGCCTGGCTTGATGGGTTTATAAAACGCAGAGGAGGCTCCGATGCGGAAATGTCGTTTCTCGAACACCTCGAAGAACTTCGATGGCATATCATCCGGTCTTTACTCGCGATCGTTGTTGTCGGTATCGTTTTATTTCTCAACAAGTCATTTATATTCGACCAGGTAATATTAGCCCCTAAGAATCCGGATTTCTGGACGTACAAAATAATGTGTCAACTCGGAGACCTGCTGCATTGGAGTGGATTATGTACCACAGAAATTTCATTTACGCTTACCAATATTGATCTGTCTGCGCAATTTATGATTCATTTGCAGATTGCATTTGTGTTGGGCCTCATCTTCACATTTCCCTATATTTTCTGGGAGTTCTGGAGATTTGTGAAACCTGCTTTATTTGAAGGAGAACAAAGGCAAGCTTCAGGCGCTGTAGTTGCGGCATCAATGCTTTTTTACCTGGGAGTTTTGTTTGGATATTATCTCATCGTTCCATTCACTGTCAACTTTCTGGGATCTTACCAGGTGAGTGAAGAAGTGAAAAACAATATCAATCTCTCTTCGTACATCGATACGGTAACCGGTTTAAGTTTTTCCTGCGGATTGGTTTTTGAGTTTCCATTGCTGATATATTTTCTGGCTAAAGTTGGATTAACAACTCATGAATTATTGTCGCAGTACCGCAAAATGGCGTTGGTGATTATTTTACTCGTGGCTGCTGTCATCACACCTTCACCTGATATGTTTAGTCAAACACTGGTTGCAGTGCCATTGTATGGATTGTTTGAGATTGGAATTATTATTTCAAGAAAAGTAGCGCGCAACAAAATAAGAAGTCAGGAGCAGGAAGAATTGGGAGATGAAAATTAAACAGCATAGCGAATAAAAAATCTTATACTAATTTTGATTCAAAGTGATGAGCCATGAATAATCAGGAAATACTTGCAATTGGATGTGACCATGCCGGTTTTGAATACAAAGAAGCATTACGTGAATGGCTTGTAGCTGATGGGTATACTGTAATCAATTTCGGAACAGATTCTCCCGCTTCCGTTGATTATCCTGATTTCGTTCATCCTTTGTGTAAGGCTATTGAAAAAGGTGAGGCCGGATTAGGAATTCTCCTGTGCGGAAGTGCGAATGGAGTGGCCATTACAGCAAATAAACATTTGCAGATTCGTGCCGCGATAAGCTGGACTGTTGAAATCGCGCATCTCGCACGTCAGCACAACAATGCAAATGTGATTTGTCTTCCGGCAAGATTTGTTTCTCTTGATGCAGCAAAAGCTATGGTGAAGGAATTTCTCCATACTTCCTTTGAAGGAGGACGTCATCAGCTCCGCGTAGAAAAAATAGCAGACCTTTCCTAGGTCCATTATATTATCGCATAGAGAAGATTGCATAACTAACTTTAATAAATTTTCTCACCATTCCTGCCTCTCAGCTTTTTCCCTATATTTATCATCATGAGTTACAGTAAACACTGTGTCAAAGTGAATAAAGTCAATCAGCTTTTCTTTCGTGTTAAAGAAACAGGTTAGTAGTATAAAACTTACCTGTGAGAAAGAACAATGGTTGTTTGAAATTTCCTGATAAGATAAAAGTGTAAAATCGAATGAAAGGCATCCGGAAATTATTGTTGGGTTTCTTATTATGCAATTGTGCTTTCAGTACAAATGCTCAAAAGCTGTATTCCCATACCGGACGCGCTTCTTTTTATGCTTCGAAATTTGACGGACGCAAGACAGCAAACGGAGAAATATTTTCAAACAAAAAGCTTACGGCCGCACATCTTACGCTTCCATTCGGAACACTGTTAAGAGTAACCAATCTTAAAAACAATAAATCTGTGGTTGTGCGGGTGAATGACCGCGGGCCTTATGTAAAGAGCAGGATCATTGATCTTTCACGTGCTGCAGCAGACTCACTGGATTTTATACACTCCGGCTGGACCATGGTGAAAGTGGAAGAAATAAAACCTGAACCAATCCTGGCCTTAAACAATCTTCCTGTGCCTCCACTCTCTGATCCATATCAAATGCAATTTCCCAAAGACTGGATTGGTCAATGGGATGGAATTCTGAAAGTATATTCTGAACGTGGACTGGAGCAAAATGTGCCTATGAAACTTTCCATTCAGCCAACTTCAACGGCAGACCGTTACGCATGGACGATTGTTTATGATACCATACCGCGCAATTATGAATTGGTGGTGCGTGATTCTTCGAAAGGATATTATTCACTGGATGAAAGGAATGGCATCGATATCATGAGCGGATTATTCGGCAATCATTTTACCAGCAGGTTTAGTGTAACAGGAAATTTGCTGGATTGTGATTATGAATTACTGAATTATGAAGAGATGAAGTTCACGATTTCAACAGGCAGGAGTGCAGTGCAATGGACTACAGGGAATATTATTCATCCTTCTGATACCATTCCTGAAATTGGTGTGTACAACATCACTAATATGCAGGTGGCAACGCTTCAGAGAATTAAGAATTAGGAATTAGGAAGTACAAGATAGGATTTTCTAACAAGACTAAAGACTAACGACTAAGGACTAAGGACTAACGACTCAGGACTCACTACTCACTACCCGTCACGTCTCTTTTTCTATCTTCGCAAAAAAATAAAATTTATGCAACAAGGTCCGGTTTCGCAGTTCATGGAAAAACATTACCGTCACTTTAACGCCGCGGCCATGATGGATGCTGCAAAAGCATATGTGCATCATTTAGATGAAGGCGGGAAAATGATGGTGACTCTTGCGGGTGCTATGAGTACGGCTGAACTCGGAATTTCCTTTGCCGAAATGATACGTCAGGATAAAGTGCAGATTATTTCCTGTACCGGAGCAAACCTCGAAGAGGATATCATGAACCTGGTTGCACACAGTCATTATAAACGTGTCCCTAACTACCGCGACCTGACACCGCAAGATGAGTGGGATTTGCTGGAGCATCATTACAACAGGGTAACGGATACGTGCATTCCTGAGGAAGAAGCTTTCCGCAGAATGCAGCAACACATTTATAAAATCTGGCAGGATGCAGAAGCAAAAGGGGAGCGGTATTTTCCACATGAATACATGTACAAGATGTTGCTGAGCGGCGTGTTGGAACAGTATTATGAAATCGATCCTAAAAATTCCTGGATGCTGGCAGCGGCGCAGAAAAATATTCCGATCGTTGTGCCGGGTTGGGAAGATTCAACCATGGGAAATATTTTCGCCAGCTATGTGATCAAGAATCAGTTGAAGGCAACTACCATGAAATCGGGAATTGAATATATGGTGCAGCTTTCAGATTGGTATCGTAAAAATTCAGGCGGAAAAGGCGTGGGATTTTTTCAGATTGGTGGTGGCATTGCCGGCGACTTCCCGATTTGCGTAGTGCCGATGATGTACCAGGATTTAGAATGGCATGATGTTCCTTTCTGGAGTTACTTCTGCCAGATATCTGATTCAACTACCAGTTATGGATCTTACAGCGGCGCCGTTCCGAATGAAAAAATTACGTGGGGCAAACTCGGCATTGATACGCCAAAATTTATTGTGGAATCGGATGCAAGTATTGTGGCTCCGTTGATGTTCGGTTGGATTTTGGGATGGTAAACAGTTTCATCTGATTATCTTTTAAGTGTGATTTCTAAGAATATCGAATTCGAATATCGATTAACGATTTTTGATTTTAGCATTAATAAAACAGGATACCCTTCAATGCCCACAATGGTATTTAATTTTGGGAGTTGAATTTCCATCACCAGATTCTGTGAACTAAATTCCATTACCTGTTTAAGCATACGAAAATTGAAGTCTCTGGAAGCACTCAATGTTGTTTTGTTGGAAATCATAGTTGACCGCTATATATCGAATTCAATAATTGCTTATTTTTATTCCTGATGAAAACACTCCAAAAAATACCACGTAAAGCAGTGGATGTTTTTAAGTTATTGCCGGAAGGCACATTATGTGAGGTTATCAATAACGTTATCTATAGGTCACCATCACCATCTTCCATTCACCAGCGGTTTTTAAAAATTATATTCAGACAAATTGACCAATATGTTGAAGATAAAGATTTGGGAGAAGTTTTTTTCTCAGCTATTGATGTCTATTTTGATGATGAGAATGTATTTCAACCCGACTTGATTTTTATTAGTAAAGAAAATCAAGGCTTCCTTGATCCTGATGGAGGGTTTCATGGAGTACCTGATTTTATTGTGGAAATTCTATCTCCCTTCAATAAAAGCCGTGACCTTACTATGAAGAAATCAGTGTATGAAAAAAATGGCGTAAGGGAATATTGGGTTATTGATCCTAAAACAAAGGAAGCCATTGGTTATGAACTAAGAGAAGGAAATTTTCAGAATCTTTCAAAAAGTAAAGGCAAAATAAAATCAATGTTATTCAGAGAAGCTTTCAATTTTTAATTTTAATCGGCTTGAAATCAACCCATGTAAGGCTGTTATTTTCTGACAATATTAAGTTCTTCCAAAATTTTCAGAGTAATCTGCTTGCTTACCCTGCCGAAATTTTCAGGAGCAGGTTCAGGTGAACTGATATTCGTTGCAAAAAAATAAACTTCATCACCTTTTTCAACATATCCCACAAACCATCCGATATTCAATTCCTTACCTCCTGTTTCTTCTCCCTTCATCATTCCCCAACCGGTTTTACCACTGAGGCGATAACCTAAGGTATCATCCTGCACCAGGATTTTCTTTACAATGTCAACTGACGGTTGTGAAAAATGATAGGTGTTCAGGTAAAAGTCTTTCAGGAATTCAATCTGTTCATCACATGAAATGCGTAAGCCTCCTGTGAGCCAAAAACTATCGATGGCGCCGCTCATATTCATATTTCCATAGTGAACAAGGTTGAGATACTGCTGCATTTTACCTGCGCCAATCCTGCGTGCAATTTCCTGGTAATACCAAACTGTTGAATTGTGAATGGCTTCTTCCATATCCTGATCGTGGTTCCACGATGGAACTGATCGTGTAATGCTGTCCCACTTCATCATATAATGCTCATCCGGAACAGCACCGACCTGCAGACCAACTAATGAATTGAAAATTTTGAAAGTGGAAGCAGGAATAAACCGTTGGCTGCAACGATCGGCATTGCAATCTGTGAACTGTGATTTTTTCAGATCAAATAATTCAAAACAACCATCTACATGATATTCCTCAAAGTATTTATTGAAATCCTGACGGTGATTACCAATAGGAGTACAGGAATAGAAAGTGGTAGGAACAATAATTGAACTTGAAAAAAGCAGAAATGAGAAACAATAAAAAAAATAGTTGCGCTTCATCTATTAGGTGCAATGAACGTTGCTTAAGAAATAGGCTACCAACTGCCGCCTGCTCCGCCGCCACCGAAGCTTCCGCCACCAAAACCGCCGAATCCACCTCCGCCACCTCCGCGCCCTCCACCGCCGAAGCCGCCAAGTCCACCTCCCCAGATCCATGGAGTAAATGTTCCGCCGCGGCTGATATATCTGCCACCTCCGCCCCGGTTGTTTCTTGAAATGATGAATATAATAATGATGACGACGATAATGATGGGTATCAATGGTATTTTATCATGCTGCTGTTGATCACCCAGCTCATCTACAAATTCACCCGAAGCCAGTTTGATAATGGCATCGGTTCCCTGATCCAACCCGGAATAAAAATCTCCGTTCCGGAAATTCGGTAGCATGATATTATCGATGATTTTTTTCGCGGTTACATCAGGCACCGGACCTTCCAAACCTTTTCCGGTGGCAATCCAGACATCTCTGTCTTCTTTTGAAAGCAGGATCACTATACCATTGTCCTGGTTCTTTCCGCCAACGCCCCATGCATCGCCGATGCGGTAAGCAGTTTGCGTAATGTCACTTCCTTCGAGTGATACAAGGGTAACAACAGCGATTTGAGTGGAAGTAGAATCACTGTAATCATCCAGCTTTTTTTCCAGTTGATCAGCTTGTTCCCTGCTCATCATGCCGGCAAAATCATTCACGAGTTTTGGCGGATCAGGCCGTGCTGGAATATCGATCGCTATTGAAAACTTCCATCCTGCCATTAACAGCAACATGAAAACCAACAGGAATCGAGAAAGCTTATTCATCGCTGATAATGATGTCGTCAGAAATTTCATTGGTATCATTACCAATCAATTCAAAATATTTGTGCAATTGTTGTCCTGCAAGCGAAATTCCTTTCAATAGTCCTTCCTTGTATTTTCCATCTTTGAAGTAGCTTTCCATTAACATTTTTGTTTCATCCCAGAAATTTGCAGGCACTTTTTCATTGATGCCTTTGTCACCGATGATAGCAAAAACCCGATCAACATGAGCAATGTATATCAGGATGCCGGTCTTCAGTTTGGTCTGCTCCATCTTTAACTTATAGAAGATTTCCACGGCGCGATCAAGCAGTTCTGTTTTACAATTTTGTTCGAAATAAACTTTGATCTCACCGGAAGATTTCCCTTCCGCCTCTTTGATGGCAGCAACAATTTGTTCCTGTTCTTCAGGAGATAGAAATGTTTTCGGAGAAGCCATGCTGGCAGTGAAAATTACTTCGCCGTGTCGGGCGCAGATGAATTGATTTTGAAGTTGATGTCAGGCGCATTTTCTGATCCTGCATTGGATTTGAAATAACCTTTCTCCGTAAATCCAAACATGCCGGCAATAAAGTTGGTCGGGAATTTCTTGATGTATGTATTGTAATCCTGCACCGAAAGGTTGAAGTCGTCGCGGGATTTGTTGATGCGGTTTTCCGTTCCTTCAATCTGCGTTTGAAAATCCTTGAATTGCTGTGTGGTTTGCAGTTCAGGATAGCGCTCAACCACCACCATGAGCTTGTTAAATGCTGAACTCAGCTGATCCTGCGCCTGCTGGAATTGCTGAATCGATTCAGGCGTAAGCTTGGAAGCATCTACATTAACGGCTGTCGCATTGGCTCTTGCCTGTATAACGTCTACCAATGTGTTTCTTTCGAAGTTGGCTGACCCTTCAATCACTTTCACTACACTGTTGTAAAGATCGGTGCGGCGCTGATACTGGCTTTCCACCTGCGACCACTTGGATTTTGTATCCTCTCCCTTGGTCACCATGTTGTTATAGGCGCCTTTGAACGTAGAATACAGAATGAACGCAATCAATGCAATGACTGCAAGCGTGATGATGGTTTTATTCATGGCAACAATTTTTTTTATGTTTACTTTGAAGTAAGACGAGTAACAAAGATAATTATTTGAATTTCTTAACCAGATCAAAAAAAATAAGTTATGGGTGAATTAGCAGATGAATTCAATGCATACCGCGCAAAAATGAATGATAAGATTCTTTCACAAAACAACAAGGTGATCAACCGGCTGTACAATCTTGACACCAATACGTATGCGGAAGGTGCGTTGCCTGTAAAAACAAAAGAAATGCTTGGACTGGTAGCCTCGATGGTGCTTCGTTGCGACGATTGCATCAAGTATCATCTCGGAAAATGTAAGGAAGAAGGAATAACTACCGATGAAATCTATGAAGTTTTTGCTGTTGCAAATATTGTAGGTGGTACGATTGTGATTCCGCATTTCAGAAGGGCGGTGGAGTATTGGGAGGAGTTGGGGTGAAAGGATGTGCCGATGAAGTTGATGTGCCGATGTGCCGATTGAAAAGGATGTGCCGATGAAGTTGATGTGCGGATGTGCCGATTGAAAAGGAGACTCCGATGAAATTAATGTGCCGTTGTGCAGATTGAAAAGTATGTGCCGGTGATATGAATGTGGATATGAAAGAGAGTTGCAGGGGTCAAATGGAGACGGATGAAAAGTGATTGGGTGGTGTGATGTTTTTTATTGTGGAAGTGTATCTTTAGCATTAAAGGATATTTATATGAATACTATAAAAATTAAGGATAACCTGATTGTTGATTTGAGTTTCAATTTTGGATTGGCGATTGTAGAATTTACGGATGAATTGCAAGTCAGGAGAAAATTTGCAGTTGCCAACCAGTTGCTAAGGTCAGGTACAAGTGTAGGTGCTAACATTTGGGAATCACAGAACGCAGAAAGTAAAAGAGACTTCATTCATAAACTAAAGATTGCCGCAAAGGAAGGTGAGGAAACGGAATTCTGGTTGTTATTGTGTAAACATTCAAAAAACTACCCTGATCCAGAGGAATTACTTTACACCTTAAAGTCAATTAATAAAATCCTTAATAAAATAATCAGTACCTCAAAGAAAACCATTAATAGCAATTACAAAACCAGTTAAGAAAAATAAAACATTATCAACTTATTTTCTTCATCAGATAATCTGTACATCTTCACATAAAATAATCTGCTTTCCCTATAATTGGCACATCGGCACATCAATTTCATCGGCACATCCAATAATCATCCACTTCGAACAACCAAGCTACCAACCCATCCCATGACCGACAAACGCCTCTTTCTACTCGATGCCTTCGCACTTATCTATCGCGCCTATTTCGGACTGGCTAAAACTCCGTTTTACAACTCCAAAGGAATCAATACTACCGCAGTTTTTGGATTTACAAATACACTTGTAGATTTGATTCAGCGCGAAAAACCGACGCACATTGCAGTGTGCTTTGATACAGCTGCAAAAACAAATCGCGAAGATGACTTTGCAGCGTACAAAGCCAACCGCCAGGAACAACCCGAAGACATTACAATTGCTATTCCTTACATCCGTAAAATTATTGAAGCATTCAAAATTCCCATTGTAGAATTGGATGGATTTGAAGCGGACGATGTGATTGGTACGCTGGCGAAGAAAGCAGAGAAAGATGGATATAAAGTTTTCATGGTAACGCCTGATAAAGATTATGGTCAGCTGGTTTCTGAAAATATTTTCATGTACAAGCCCGCTTACCAGGGAAGACCGGTAGAAATTTTAGGTCCTGCAGAGATTATGAAAAAATGGGAGATTGATGATGTATTGAAAGTGATTGACATTTTAGGACTGATGGGTGATTCAGTTGACAATATTCCCGGACTTCCGGGAGTAGGAGAAAAGACTGCCAAAAAATTGGTGAATGATTTTGGATCGGTAGAAAACCTGGTGGCACATCCGGAAATGTTGAAAGGAAAACTACAGCAAACAGTTATTGATCTGAAAGAACAGGCACTCCTTTCCAAAAAATTAGCCACTATCATTACAGATGTGCCTGTTACTGCAACAGAAGAACAATTAGTGATGGAGCAGCCGGATAAAGAAGAACTCACCAAACTATTTAACGATCTCGAGTTTCGCTCGCTTGGTAAAAGAATTATTGGAGAAGGGTATTCTGTTGTTGGCGGAGAAGGAAAGCAGAAGGATTTATTCGGACAGGACGTAGCTGTTCCGGCGAGTGCAACATTGCAGGAGACCTTTATAACAAAGCAACCCGCCGCGAAAAATGCAGCCAACACACCACACACGTATCATCTTGTTGACACAGAAGAAAAAATGAAAGCGTTGGTTGTAGAGTTAATGAAGCAAAAGGAATTCTGCTTTGATACAGAATCTACGCATGTGGATGCTAACCTGGCGGAATTGGTAGGTCTTGCCATATCATACAAAACCTTTGAAGCGTATTACATTCCATTGTCTGCTGATCGCAATGCCGTTATGCGAACACTTGCCATTTTTAAGCCCGTGCTGGAAGATGAAACGATTGTGAAGATTGGTCAGAATATAAAGTACGACATGCTGTTGCTGAAATGGTATGATGTGGAAGTGAAAGGGCCGATGTTTGATACGATGCTGGCGCATTACCTGATTGAGCCTGATCAGCGGCACAACATGGATATTCTTGCTGAAAATTATTTAAGCTATGAACCCATTCATATAGAGGAATTGATTGGAAAAAAAGGAAAGGGCCAGGGAAACATGCGTGATGTGGAAGTGGGAAAGGTGGTAGAATATGCAGGAGAAGATGCGGATGTAACATTACAGCTAAAACAAATTTTCGCTCCACTGCTCATAGAGAGAGAAGTGGAAAAGCTTTGTTTGGAAGTGGAAGTGCCACTCGTGCCGGTACTCGCAGATATGGAATTTGAAGGTGTGAAAATTGATAAGCAGTTTCTGAATGATTATTCGACACAGTTGGAGAAAGAAATTATGCAGGTGGAAAAGGAAGTATATGAATTAGCAGGTGTGCGATTTAACCTTGCTTCACCCAAGCAACTCGGTGAAGTGTTGTTTGATAAATTAAAAATTCCTTACCAGGGAAAGAAAACAAAAACCGGCCAGTACTCAACGGATGAAGATACACTCAGCAAGCTCGTAAAGGATTATGAGATCGCGAAGAAGTTACAGGATTATCGTGAATGGTCGAAGCTGAAATCAACTTATGTGGATGCACTTCCCTTGCTGATCAATCCGAAGACCGGACGTGTTCATACTTCCTTTAACCAGGCTATTGCAGCAACCGGAAGATTGAGTTCGGTGGATCCTAACCTGCAGAACATTCCGATTCGCACTGATCGTGGTAAAGAAATCCGCAAAGCATTTATTGCACGCGATGAAGAACATGTATTGCTGTCCTGCGATTATTCCCAGATTGAGTTGCGCATCATTGCTGCGTTGAGTGAAGATGAAAATATGCTGGATGCATTTAAGAAAGGACTTGACATTCATTCAGCTACCGCGGCAAAGGTTTATAATGTAGCGTTGAATTTGGTAACTTCCGATATGCGGCGCAATGCAAAAGCAGTGAATTTCGGCATCGCTTACGGACAATCCGCTTTTGGATTGTCGCAGACGCTTGGCATTTCAAGAACTGATGCGAAAGAAATCATTGACAACTATCAAAAAGAATTTCCAGGTGTGAGTCAATTGATGGCTACGAACATTGCGTTTGCGCATGAACATGGATATGTAAAAACAGTGCTTGGAAGAAAACGCTACCTGCGTGATATCAACTCTGCAAATTTTACAGTGCGGGCACAAGCAGAAAGATTAGCGATCAATGCACCCATACAAGGTTCGGCAGCAGATATGATCAAGGTGGCGATGATCAATATTCACAAAGAGTTTAAGAAAAGGAATTTCAAAACGAAGATGACTTTGCAGGTGCATGATGAATTGGTATTCGATGCGCATGTTTCAGAAGTGGAGGAAGTGAAAGGCATTGTGGTGGAACTGATGAAGCATTCCATGCCGCTTGGTGTTCCGATTGAAGTGGGAGCGGGTAGTGGAAAAAATTGGCTGGATGCGCACTAATTTGTGGTGGGTTCAAATTGTAATTAGCCGTTGATTAAAATCAACGGCAATAGATACCAGCGTCGCATGATGTAGCTGATGTGCTGTTGTTAGCAGAATGATAGCATGTTATCAATTGCACCATTTTTTTAGCAGGTGAAATGAATAGTAATTGGTCATTGATTAAAATCAACGTCGATAGATGCAGGAGTCGTAGATTGTTTTGTGTAATGCTTTGACAACATCGACAAATTAGCATGCATATCATTTAATTTTTCACACGAGAGATCTTAAAAGAAATTTATATAGATGACGAAAATTGATCCAATAATCGCAGTAAAGGATGTTGAAGCCAGCTCCAAATGGTATCAACAAATTTTTGGATTTAGAATAGAACATGGTGGTAAGGATACATTTGCCGTTTTGGTATCAGAGAATGATGAAATTCTACTCTGTCTTCATAAATGGGGAGAACACGAACATCCTACTATGACCAATCCAACGATTACTCCCGGAAATGGACTCATCCTTTACTTCAGGACGGAAAATATGAACGCCATACGACAAAAGGTTGAGGAGTTAGGGGGTATTGTAGAAGAAGAAATTCATTTAAATCCGAACGCTACGAAAATGGAATTTTCTCTTAGAGATCCAGACGGATATTATTTGACCATAACTGAATTTCACAAGTATGATGCTTAACATTTGGAAAGAATTGCTGAAGCAACTGAAGCAGGCAACAAGTCCTGAAATTAACTTTGCTTGCACGTAACGGAATGTTAGCATATTGTTTATTGCGCACGGTTTTATCCGGGTGAAATGAATTGAAACAAATTGGCCGTTGATTAAAATAAACGGCAATAGATAACGGAATCGTAAGATGTTAACTGCTGAGTCTGTTGGTAGCAGCATGCCAGAATGTTATCTATTGCAACCGATTTTAATCAAGTGAAATCTATTCGCAAAAAATTTCTGATTCTATTCAACGATAATTTTCTGTTGGCCCAACAATTCATTTTCATTGCTTAACCGAAGTATATATATTCCATTCACGAGCGATGAAATATTTATCTGGAAATGATTAGTATTTCCGTTTTGAAGGGTTTCAGTTTTCAGTGTTTGTCCCATCACATTAAGGATCGTGATGGTTGTGTTTCCAGGCAAATTATTTTTAGTAGTAATAGTTACATTGTCTGTTGCAGGATTCGGATAAACACTAAGTCCATTGATAGAAGAAGCAATTTCTTCCACACCCACATTGCAATTGTAATAAGCGGCTGCATTCAACAGTGCCTGGTTTACGTTCAGCCGTCCGCCGCTTACTGTTAAGCCATCCAGACTTGTAGCAGGATCAACTCCATCAAGGATAAATCCTTTGATGCGCAACATTGTTGCCGGCCTGTCATGCTTCAGATCATTGCTTAAAGAATCGCAAGGGAGTGAACAGATCAATGCAACGGCACCGGCCAGGTGTGGTGATGCCATGGAAGTGCCTGTTTTCGACCCGTATAAATTTCCAGGTATTGTAGAAAGTATAGAAGTGCCGGGTGCTCCTACATCAATGGTGGTCGCTCCAAAAGCTGCGGTTCGGTTGTCATTTTTATCTGTATTAGTTACCGTAATAAGGAAATCACTGCTGCAGGCAGTGGGCATGTCACTTTGTACATCTACATTCACATTGCTTCCGTTGTTGGTGGCTGCCGCACTCAATATGCCTTGCATACCCATTGAATCATACATGGCACACCAGATCGGAAAGTTTGCAGGCAAGGCAAAATCTGTTCCCCATGATGAATTGGTTGATACAACAAATGCACCTGAATCTCCATTGGTCTCATTGTATTTTGCGCGCATTTCAAGTATGTAAGCATAACCGGCAACAGCAATGGATTCAGTTCCTGAATTTCCCTGCACCGGTAAAATTTTTACATTCCAGTTTACGCCGGCTACGCCAATCGTGTTGTTTCCTTTTGCGCCCGCAATTCCTGCCACGTGTGTTCCATGTCCGCTTGAAAGTGAAGTGATCACGCCACTGTTTGTCTGCGAATTCCAGCCATCATAATCATCCACATAACCATTGTGATCATCATCAATTGAGTTGCCCGGAATTTCATAATGGTTCTTCCAGAAACTTAAATCCTGGTGTGTAAGATCGAATCCATCATCATCAATAGCCACCACAATGGTATCACCTCCGGCAGTAAAGCCGCCTGTTGTAATGTCCCAGGCGTTTGTTGCCCGCACATCTGCGCCGGCAGTGCCGCCTGTTTGCCCGATGTTGAGCATGTTCCATTGTTCACCAAACCGTTCATCATCCGGAACATTACGTGATTCGATAAAATGATTGTATTGTGCAAGCGCAACGGATGCGTTTGTTTTAATTCCTGCAAGCATTTTTGATTCATCAACAATAGCGTCATTAAAATGCAGGAGCCAGATATTTAATCGTTTTGAAAGTTGTTGTGAGATGACAAGATCAGTGGGCTGATTTTCGAATATCCTGAAACCGGCAATTAATTCATTCACATCACTTTCATGATGCAACATTACAATCAGGTCCCCGGGAATATGATCAGTTTCCTGTGCAAATAATTTTTCCTGATAAGTAAAAAACAAAGTGGCGATGATTAACAGCAGCCGCTTTTTTTCATGTGAAAAAAACATAATGAAAATGGTTTGGTGGTGTGAAAGCTTTAAATCGGTTTAGTTTTCAATTACTAATTTTCGGTAAACGACATCATTTCCTGTTTTAATTCTCAACAGATACATCGCATCTGCTAATGGCTGAACGTTGAAAGTTAAGGTGCCTGAAAGTGAGGGTGTGATCGCGAGCGGCATGATGAGTTTTCCCGATAGGGAAAAGATGCTGAGCTCCGTAATTTCCTTCGCCGGATTATTAAATGATATAGTGAATGTTCCATTATTTGGCATTGGAAAAATTTTGAGGTCATCGTTGTCTTGAAGGTGAGTGACTCCTTCACATACATCCACAGAGATAGTTGCTGTTTGTATTGCAGAACATCCGTAAAAGTTTACGTAGGTGTAGGTAATGATGTGTACTCCCAGACCGGCAACAGCAGGACTAAACACTGCGCCATTCATTCCGTCACCATTAAAAATGCCGCCTTGTGGATTGCCGATGAGTGTATCCGGCATCTGGAAATCACAGTAAAACGGATCAATGCCTTCAATGGCAGGTTGAGTGGGTAAACCGGTTGTTACCGTTTGTGAAATATTTGAACAACCCGAACCATTTGTTACAATGAATGTATAAACGCCCACCTCACCTGCAACATAAACCGGAGAAGTAGCTCCGATAATGTTCACATTATCGAGCTGCCACTGATAGGTATTTCCAGTAGCGGTAACTGCATGCAGTTCTGTGCCGACACAAACTGCTGAGTCAAGCGAAAAGGAGCCATCGTTATTTGCAAGAATTTTTGCAACAGGTAAACAGGCCGTGTCGGTCACATTGTAAATCTTACCATTTGTCACATTTGCAACATAAAGCTCACCGAGATGATCTTGTCCGAATGTAGAAAAAGCAAATTCATCCTGGCTGATTATTTCATCTCCAACCAATGCAGTAGTGAAAGTGCCATTTGTATTTTGTGTAGTGGCCCGGAATTTTCCACTGCAGTAATCAACGCAGACATATTTCCCATACAAATTAGCATACTGTGCTCCCCGATAAACATAGCCGCCTGTCAGCGAGCAATCACAATTGGATCCGGTGCAGTGCTGGTATTCATAAACAGGCCAGGTGATCACATCATTAACAGAACAATTGCCTGGTTCAAAATTATGAGTTCCTTCATAACAATCCCAGCCATAGTTCTGACCACCGCCATTAGCCACCGGCATAAAATCAATTTCTTCCCAGGTATTCTGACCAACATCACCAATCCACAAATCACCGGTAAGTTTATCGAAACTGTAGCGCCATGGATTTCTCAATCCATACGCCCATATTTCAGGATAATAATTAACGGTGTCTCCAACAAAAGGATTATCTGCAGGAACAGCATATGGTGAACCATTGTCAACATCAATCCGCAACATTTTACCCAAATATTTTTTTGTGTTTTGCGAATTTTCATCAGGATCGCCACCACTGCCGCCATCACCGGTGCCTGCATACAAATAGCCATCAGGCCCGAACTGAAGACAACCACCATTATGATTGTTGTATAATGGATGCGGGATTTCCTTCAGTATCAATTCGCTGTTAGGATCAGCCACATTCTCATTCAGCGAATCAACACTATAGCGCGCAATCCGGATCGTACCATCAGGCGACCTCGTATAATACACGAAAAAATATCCATTGTTGAAATAATCAGGATGAAAAACCACGCCCAATAAACCACGTTCACTGGATTGGAGGATCTTGGTATGAATATCCAGGAATGGTGTTGGATTTTTAATTCCTAGAGAATCGCTGATATAGATGTAACCATTTTGTTGCACAATGAACAAACGGCTGTCGCCACAATTTTTAATATCAACCGGACTGGTGTAACCGGTTGAAAATTCCTGCAGGGTAATTACCGGATCCTGCGCAGAAAGTTGAACCGATAGCAAAAGGAAAAATATAAAAACACAATCGTAAAAGGCTTTCTTCATGGTGGCATTTTAGGGGAGTAAATTTAGGCTAAAATAAATTGAGTGACACGTCATAGGAAGTGAATGGTGAATGGTGAAAATTGAAGATGGAAGAGTCAATGAGAAAGCAATCCGGAGCCCCTTGATTGTTGTAAATTTGGTGCAGGTTATTTTCAGGCTTAAAAAGAAATTAAAGACTGTAAGAAAGGTTGGGTGCCAGCCACTTCTCTGCTTCTTCAATTGTCATTCCTTTTCGGTTTGCATAATCTTCCACCTGGTCACGTGCGATTTTTCCGATGCCGAAATATTTTGATTGCGGATGAGAGAAATAAAAACCACTGACGGATGAAGCCGGATACATCGCAAAGCTTTCAGTCAGTTTGATTCCTGCATTTTTTTCAACCTGCAACAACTCAAATAATTTTTTCTTTTCAGTATGATCAGGGCAGGCAGGATATCCAGGCGCGGGACGAATGCCGTTGTAATCTTCTTGGATCAATTGAGGTGCTGATAAATTTTCCTCTTTTGCATAGCCCCAGTATTCTTTGCGCACCTGTTCATGCAGTTTTTCAGCGAATGCTTCAGCCAGGCGATCAGCAAGCGCTTTAATCATGATGGCATTATAATCGTCATGGTCTTTTTCAAACCGTTCAATTAACGCTTCAATTCCAATTCCGGCAGTCACTGCGAAGAAGCCAAGATGATCGTTATTGGATGTAACAGCAGTGGCGGGTAAGTTTTTTGGTTGAATAAAATCAGCGAGGGAGAAGTAGCTTTGTGACAGCGCCTTTTCATTTTGCTGACGCAGGAAATGAAAAGTCATTTTTTCATTGCTGTTTTCGGCTGATCCGGATGTATTTGTTTTAGGTGGCACCAATGTGATTTCAATATCATCATCGTTAACGACAGCAGCCGGATAAAAACCGATAACTCCTTTGGCTGTTAGTAATTTATTGCTGACTACTTCATCGAGTAATGTATTTGCGTCATCAAATAATTTCTTCGCTTCAACACCAACTTTTTGATCAGTTAAAATTTCAGGATATTTTCCGAAAAGCTCCCACGTTTGAAAGAAAGGCGTCCAGTCGATGAGCTTTCGTATTTCTTCCAAAGGAAATTCATCAAATACTTTTATTCCCGTGAAGGATGGTTGCGGAGGCGAATAATTTTCCCAGTCAATTTTTATTTTGTTCCTGCGCGCAAATGCAACCGGTACAAATTTTTTGTCCTGCTTGCGGCCTGCGTACTGATCCCGCAATTCCTGGTATTCCTTTTTTATTTTTTGTGAAAATAGAGGCTTCGAATCTTTGCCCATTAAACTTCCTGCTACTGTAACACTTCTCGAAGCATCTAACACATGAATCGTATCTCCCGAATATTGCGGTGCAATTTTTACAGCCGCATGAATGCGGGAAGTGGTGGCACCACCAATAAGCAAGGGTGTTGTAAATCCAAGCCGTTCCATCTCACGCGACAAATGTACCATCTCATCCAATGAAGGCGTGATCAATCCGCTCAATCCGATGATGTCGACGTTTTCCTTTTTTGCAGTCTCCAGAATTTTATCTGCTGCCACCATTACACCTAAATCAATAATCTGGTAATTGTTGCAGGCCAGTACTACACCAACAATGTTTTTACCGATGTCGTGTACATCGCCTTTTACTGTTGCGAGTAAAACTTTACCCGCATTTTTTGAACTGCCTTTTGCTTTTGATGCTTCAATATATGGCGTTAGAATAGCGACCGATTTTTTCATCACCCGCGCGCTCTTCACTACCTGAGGTAAAAACATTTTTCCGGAACCGAAGAGATCTCCTACTACGTTCATTCCTGCCATCAGCGGTCCTTCGATTACTTCAATGGGTTGATCATAATTCAAGCGTGCTTCTTCTGTGTCGGCTTCAATAAATTCCGTAATGCCTTTCACAAGTGCATGTTTCAGTCTTTCTTCTACCGGAAGCTTTCGCCATGCATCTTCTTCAACAACTTTCTTACCTTTTGCTTTAATGGTTTCCGCAAAGTTGACTAAACGTTCAGTTGCATCGGCACGGCGATTAAAGATGACATCTTCCACCAACTCCAGCAGATCCTTCGGAATGTCATCATAAACGCTGATCATGCCTGCATTCACAATGCCCATGTCCATGCCTGCTTTGATGGCGTGATAGAGAAAGGCCGTGTGCATGGCTTCACGAACAGTATTGTTACCACGAAAGGAGAAAGAAAGGTTGCTCACGCCGCCACTTACATTTGCATGTGGAAGGTTTTCTTTGATCCATTTTGTGGCGCGGATATAATCGTTTGCATAATTATTATGTTCTTCAATTCCTGTTGCAATGGCAAGAATATTGGGATCAATGATGATGTCCTGCGGCGGGAAATGAATATTTTTTGTAAGCAGGTCATACGATCGTTTCGCGATTTCAATTTTCCGTTCAAAAGAATCGGCCTGGCCTTTTTCATCGAAACACATCAATACAACTGCTGCACCGTAACGTTTTAGTTTTTTCGCCTGCTCTAAAAATTTGGCTTCTCCTTCTTTTAACGAGATGGAATTTACAATACCCTTTCCTTGCAAACATTTTAGTCCCGCTTCAATGATTTCCCATTTTGATGAATCAATCATCACGGGAACTTTAGAAATGTCGGGTTCGGCAGCAATCAGGTTCAGGAATTTTACCATGGCAGCTTTGCCGTCCAGCATACCTTCATCCATGTTCACATCAATAATCTGCGCGCCGTTTTCTACCTGTTGACGGGCAACAGCTACAGCGGCTTCGTAATTTCCTGCAAGTATCAATCGCGAAAATTCTTTAGAACCGGTAATGTTGGTTCGCTCGCCAATGTTGACGAAGTTGGTTTCAGGAGTAAGTGTAAGTGGTTCGAGCCCGCTGAGCCGGAGATAAGGGTTGATCATCTGCAATTTTATAAGTCGTGCAATTTCATTTTTATAAATACTAATAGGCAAGTTGCGGAACGTGTCTTGGTTCCATTTCTTTAACTGCTTCTGCAATTGCTTTGATGTGCTCAGGTGTGGTACCGCAACAACCACCAACAATATTCAGGAATCCGCTTGATGCAAATTCATGCAATACTTCAGCCATGTGCTTCGGAGTTTCATCGTACTCACCGAACTGGTTGGGTAATCCGGCGTTCGGATAACAACTGAGAAAACATGCACTCACGTTGGATAATTCTTCGATGTAAGGACGCATCAGTTCCGCGCCAAGCGCGCAGTTGAGACCAACCGATAAAGGTTCAGCATGTGAAACCGAATTCCAGAAAGCTTCGGGTGTTTGTCCTGATAAGGTTCTGCCGCTTTGATCGGTAATCGTTCCGGAAATCATGATGGGCAATTCACGTTTGATCTTATCGAAGTATTCATGAATGGCAAACAAGGCAGCTTTTGCATTCAGTGTATCGAAGATTGTTTCCACGAGAATTAAATCAACGCCACCGTCTATCAATCCACTCAATTGTTCTGTATAAGCTTCCACCAATTGATCAAATGTGACCGCACGAAAGCCGGGATCATTTACATCAGGAGAAAGCGAAGCCGTTCTGTTGGTAGGTCCGAGTGCTCCGGCAACAAAGCGTGGTTTGTCCGGAGTAAGCAGTGTAAATTTTTCTGCAGCCGCTTTGGCAATTCTGGCTGATTCAAGATTTATCTCATAGGCCAGTGATTCCATTTTATAATCTGCCAGTGAAATTTTTTGCGCATTGAAAGTATTGGTTTCAACGATGTCGGCGCCGGCTTCAAGATAGGCTTCATGAATGTCGCGAATGATGGTAGGCTGTGTAATGCTCAGCAAATCGTTGTTGCCTTTCAGGTCGGAAGGATAGTCTTTAAACCGTTCACCGCGGTAATCAGCTTCTTTCAGTTGATAGCGTTGAATCATAGTGCCCATTGCACCATCAAGGATCATGATTCTTTGATCGAGAATTGATTGGATATCCATGGTAATAATTTTTTTAACGATGAATGAAATTGAACAAGACGAAAGCGCAGTTTTGCAACTTTCATTTATTGTTCATTCAACACTGCTTACCAGGAAAAATCTTCGGTTGAACCGCTGATCTTATCTTCATCCCGACTGAAACCGGGATTAGGAATTAGCACCCACCGGGATGGGTTGCCAAGACATCGCAGGGCCTATTCCCTCCGTCTTTCTTGATAAGTGGGGCAAATATACTACTTCGTTCATAAAAATATTAAGTTGCTATAAGGCGGCTAATGGAATCTTTTCTCATTCAATTAAACATTCAAAAATTTGTGAAAATCAGTTGATGTTAAATACTCATTTCATTTTAAAAGCTTGAAGTTTAAAATAAAGCGACGCCCGATCATAAAAAACCGAAGTAGTCAGATAATTTGAAAGAGTACTATTGAATATGTAAATCTGTATCAACCACAACTTTTTGAGTTACCACTGATGTTTTTTCAACCAGCCTGATAATATACATCCCATCTGTAACATTGCGGAATTGAAAGGCAGACTTTCCCTGTAAAAAACTTCCGGCAGACATGCCTGCGATATTTCTTCCCTGTATATCGAGTAATTGAATAGCGGCTGTTTCCGAATTGGTGGTCACTTCAAAATTACCATCGTTTGGATTTGGGAATACAATTATACCCGGTAAAGTATGAATAGAAGAAACGGCTGAATTTAATGCACCATCATATCCGTCAATCATTGTTGTACCTGTATTGTCTGGATCCAGCCAGCGTTTTAACTGTGTTTCATCTGTACCATTACCCAGCCATGAAACAGAAAACTTTCCATAATAATCAGTCATCAGGTTAGAAGGCTGATTGCATGCAGAAGGTCCGTCGTAAAGTTGTCCGACAATGTGATGATGCTGATCGAAAATTGGTGAACCGGACGAACCTCCTTCCGTGCATCCTTCTGTCCACTCACCAATTTTCCAACATTGCACTCCGTTATAATATTGTGAAGTGACAGGATTCGATGCCCCTGAAATTTTTTTAACATCTCCGCCAGGATGATGAATGGCAATGATGGAATCAGCAGGTACATCCGCATTGGACCATCCGTTGAAAAATGGTGCATAAGATGCGGGAATGGTGCCACCGGATAAGCCACCGGTAATTTGCACCAGGCAAAAATCGGAAGTATCACTTCTTGCCTTGAGCTCACCTCCGCTCAGCGATTGGCTGAACGGGTTTGTTGCGGGTTCTTCACAAGCAGGCGTTTCCCAGTTGAATCGAAAAACCCATGATGCTTCATCTCCATCGTTGCAATGATTAGCTGTTAGTACGTAAGGAGTTCCATCCTGGGGCACATCATTCACCAGTACTGCGGAGCAAAATTCATTGCCACCTACTACAAGACAAATAATGCCACGTTTTTCATGTTGCCATAAATCGCCGAGTGGACAATTCACATTTATCTGGCAACTTCCTGCGTCGCCAAATGAGCGTGTGGAAACAAAATCATTTATTCCACGATAGCCATGTGTGACACGGTATAAGTGCAGGTGTCCTTCATTAATTGTTGTTGCGGGTGCATCGTATTCAAGAATGATGGAATCATCAGGTATCAGATCTGTAGCAAACTGGTGGCTGGCATTGTTGTTCTTCGATGTGAATGCACCGAGTAAAAATTTCTTATCAGGAGTGTAGATAAAAAGCTTTGCACCTTCAGGCAATTCATACTCATCAAATGTAAGATTGATGGTCGACGCACCGGATGAAGTAATACCGGTTCTCCAAATGCGGGTTCCATTATTTGAAGTAAGAGGTGTTGAACTTTTCAAAATGTCAATGTCAACCATGTGATTGTAACCAAACCGGTAAGCACCTTTGCTTTGATCGTTTACGCTGTCGGCTGCGTGCATTGTGGTAAAGTCGAACGGAGGCAGATTAGTAAATGTAACGGCAGCAGATAATTGAGAAAAACTCTCCGGCATTCCCCCTTCGCTCCATTGTGCGAATGAAATGGAATGAAAAAACAGTAATGTGAGTAAGAATAGGAAGTATCTCAAGAAATTATTTACGGATAAAGATATGCTATCGTTAATTGAATAACGATTTGTACTACAAGGTTACTTTACCGGTTTATTTTACATAGGAAACTGTTTTTTTTTTTGCCCCCCCTCCCTTTTTTCTTTTTTTGTTTAAAAAAAAAAAAACCCCCCCCCCCCCCGGCGGGGGGGGCGGCGGGGCCCGGGCCGCGGCGCCGCGCGGCCCGCCCTTTTTTCACACGGGGGGGGGGGGGGCCCCCCCCCCCCCGGCCCCCCCCCCCCCCCGGGGGGGGGGGGGGGGGGGCCGGGGGGCGGGGCCGGGGGGGGGCCCCCCCTTCTTGGGGTGGGGGGGGCCCCCCCCGGGGGGGGGGGGGGGGGGGGGGGGGGGGTTGGGGGCCGTTTCCCCCCCCCCCCCCCCCCCCCCCCCCCCCCGGGGGGGCCCTCCCCCCCCCCGCCCCCCCCCCCCCCCCCCGGGGGGGAAAAAAAAAAGGCAGGGGCCCCCCCCCCCCCCCCCACCCCCCCGGGGGGGGGGGCCCCCCCCCCAAAAAAAAAAAGGGGGGGGGGGGGGGGAGAAAATAAATTTTGCGGCGGGGGGGGGCCTCTGGGGGGCCGCGCCCCGTTCCCCGGGGAAAAAACCCCCCCCCCCCCCCTTTGGGGCGGGGGCCCCTTCCCCGCCCTGGCCCCACCATTTTAACAGCTAACAATTTAGCAATTTATCCAAGCAGCACCTTCTCAATCACCTTCGGATACCATTCATGTTCCAGCGCATGCACCTTTGTTGCAATGGTTTCTGCGGTGTCATCAGCGTCAACAGCAACATGTTGCTGAAGTATAATTTCGCCTTCATCATACTTTTCATTCAGGTAATGAATAGTGATGCCGGTTTCTTTTTCATTGGCCTGTAATACAGCTTCATGAACTTTACTGCCATACATTCCAGGCCCGCCATGAGCAGGAAGCAGGGCCGGATGAATGTTGATGATGCGTTTTGGAAATTCTTGCAAAATGTTTTCAGGAATCAACCATAAAAAACCTGCAAGCACTACAAGATCGCTGGCTGAGCTAATCAGCAGATTCAGTACGTGATCAGATTCATAAAGATCTGTTTTCGAAATCAGGTAATAAGGAACCTGGAATTCCTGCGCAACATCAATCACTTTTGCGTTTGGTTTGTTGCAGATGATCCCTTCAACCTTCACGCCTGGATTGTGACGAAAATGCTGCAGAATGGCTTTTGCATTAGTACCGGTTCCTGAAGCAAAAATGGTGATGCGTTTCATAACTGTTACAATCCGAATTCATTGATGAGCACCTGATGAAAGAAATCATTCATGTTGCCCAGGCCATCAATTTTTTGTAGCTCCAGTGTGGAGATAATGAAGTTGGTGGCACCGGATCCGTTTGATTTTTTCGCCATTACCGTTGAAATGCCTGTCCAGCCTGAAAGTTCCAGCGTGCTGTTGTCCTTTGCAATCAGTGAAGCATCGTACAATGAGGTTGCACCAACAGCAAGACTAAACGGCCGCACGACACCCAGAAAATAAGCACTTTTCAAATCAGGATAGCCAACCGCTGTAGATAAGATTTTAGAAGTATCTGTTAACAGTAATGTGGTATCAACCGGTACAATGAATGATTGAATGGGTGTGAAATCAAGAAAATCAGATTGTTCGTCAAACAAAGAAGAAACATACACTGACATCAGCAGTTTTCCATTGTTATTAAAAAAATCATTTAGCGTTCGCTGACCGAGTGACAATGAATTTACAGCATCATTACTAAACCAGATAATGGTTTTGAACAGCGCGAACAACTTTGATTGCGATAGGTTGTCAGGAGAAAGTTGGGTGTAGGCATTATTCAATTGCTGGAAGATCTGCATCGTATCTACCGACGGAAATCCGGCTGAAATAAGATGTTGCGTATAAAAACTTTCCACTGCCGAACCTCCGGATGTATATCCATCTACCAGCAAGATGGAACTCACCGGTTTCTTCACATAAATTTTATAGGACGCCACGAAAGGTGAAAGTGCCAATGCATTGTCTACCGCACGGATGTACAAAACATTTGTATCATTTAAAGCCAGTCCATTCATCAATTCAGGTTGAGCATCTGAATTGTTATTCAGAAAAACTTTGCATTGTGGAAAATTATTGAGCAAGTCATCTGCTTCAAAAACGGCACCCGTTGCGCTGATGTCAATCACATAAGGCAGTTGTGTAGTATCATTCCAGCAACATTCAAAATGATTCAGATTTTCATAACCATCCGGATCACTTCCTTCCCAGTAAAAGCGGATGACCGGAAAGGTGATGACAGGACTATTTTCTGCATCAATAAATGCAACGGCCGGTGCAGAATTTTTTACGGGATAAACAAGTGTTGCGGGAGTTGGATCTTTCGCGCCCAGGTTGTCAATGGCGCGCACTTTAAAATTAAAATCAATCGTGTCTTTTCCCGGTGGCGTGGCGAGCAGAAAAATGCTGTCCTGCTTTGTAGTAAAATGCCAACTACTTGATTCATCAATAATGCTGTCGAAGGTATATTCATATCCTGCCACCAACCCATCAGGATCATTTGCCCACCAACTGATTTCAACCTGTGAATTAAACCGGTCGTCACCAAGGCGGATAATGGTGTCTACTATGGTAAATGTTTCGGGTGGAATATTAGGCGTTAAATCTCCCTCTAATGAATTTTTGCATGCTGAAAAAAGCAAAACATTCAAGAAAAATAAAACTATATATGAAAGTTGAATCAGGCGCATGACGAGTAAGCGCTCAAAAATATCCTTTTGATTCGAATGAAGGAAGTATTGTAAGAATCATCTTCAAGTTACCAGGAAGAGTACCTTATCAGGAAGGAAAATAGTAGCGGTAGATTGAGTGCTATTGGGACATCGCAGGTCCGCCCAACGGAATTTGAACAAGCACTTTATTCCCGGCTTCGAGGAATTGAACAGGATACAACGCGTTGAGAATTGCAATGCCTCTGCCATGGTTATCGAAAATGCGGACATCTTCAAACTGAAGGTATTTTTTAAAGTTGAAACCTTTACCCATGTCTTCAACCAGGATCGAAAAATATTCGGTGGTTCTCGTTAGTTTGACTGTAACGAACTTGTGCATGTTTTCGGGAAGGGCCAACCGGCGCGCAACTTCAGATGCCAGTTGATTGAACGCTATCAATTCGGTTTTCTCTTCATAAGTAAGTCCGGCATTACCGTGTTCAACTGCATTCGACAATAGTTCAGAAATGTAGATGGCTTCCTGCGGATTCGGACATTCATTGGCTATGTGCACTGCAAGGTTGTCGCCTTCCTCCACTGTTTGAAACCGAAAAGTACCTTCCTGAAGATTACGGAACATGCGCTCACTCTCTGCCAGTTTTCTGAGCAGTTCCTTTTTCCTCTGATAATCAACAATGGCTGCCTTTATGGTTGACATCAGCAAGTTCTTTCTGACAGGCTTCACGAGGTAAAAAAAAGCGCCTGCCTCAATACCCTGCTGAATGTCTTCAGAATTGCCCATCACTGTTTGCATGATCACCTGGATATCCTCATAGCTTTTGTTTTGCTTCATGCTGCGCAGTAATTCTATACCTGAAATCCCGGGCATGCTCCAATCCAGCAGCATCACTTCAATTTCACGGGCATGTTTAGTCAGATAGGTCATGGCCTCTGTGGCATGATGCGCCGAGTGCACAGTATAGCCTTCTTTCTCAAGTGATGATTTTACAACATTGGAGAAAGTGACGTCGTCGTCAACGAGTAAGAGTGTATGAGCCAAAAGGAGGTGTTATGATATCTAAAAAATTTATGTACGTAGTAAATAATAAAAAGTTTTTATATACTGAAAAAAAATGAAATAAATGAAGCTTTCGAATTTCGAAGTGAGTTTAAAGGATGTTATCAATGAAAGATAATTGTTACTGCGTTTTCGGATTCGTGGTACCCGCTAAAAGTTGCTTCGGAATTTTTTCAGCTTTTTTTGGCGGCTACAACGCATGCTTTTTTATATTTTTTTACGGTGCCATCAAGGTTGAACAGCTCTACATATACCATGTAAATACCGATAGCGGCTTTTTCATTTTTATCTGTAATGCCATCCCAGGTAAACAAACCACTTTGTGATAACAATGCATTATGAACGAGATCAGTAACCAGCCGTCCCTTCTCATCAAAAATCCGGATGTTCGCGGTATAACCCGACTGGTCAAATTGATAACTAATGGATAAGACATCATTAAACCCATCCTGGTCGGGAGAAAAGGCTTCGGGCGAAATCGTGATTTCATCGCTTGTGCCTGGTTGTATGTATTGTGAGTTTTTATAGGACGGCGTGCCAAACCCAATGGTGGAAGCGGCGGAATGCCAGTTGAGCGAATCCTGTGTGGGAGAATTAAAATAGATGCGTTCAAGTGCTACACCCTCCACATCATCAATCAATGCAAACTGCCACGATGCATAATAATGAAACTGATCAATCCTGCTTCCGGACTGATTAACCAGAACAACTACGCCTTCATCATCATTGAAAGTGGGAAGATCCATGTCAATAAACCAATCAGGATTTTCGGCGAGATAAGATTGTTTTATTGAAACAGGATTTTCAGTCAGCACCATATACTGACCTGGAAAAAGAAGCGCACTTTCGGTTACAATATTTTTTATGCTGATGAGCGAATCATTGTTGTCAGTGGTGGCAACAGATAAATCTTTAAGGTCGATTATCTTCTCAGCATTATTATATATTTCGAGATAATCATAACCGCCACTCATTGGATTGAAAAGCAATTCATTAATTAATATTTCACCTGCAGCTATTTCACCCGGAATTGCAAACTGTGCTGTGTTATTGGTATCAATCACATTGCCGGAACAATCAGAAAGTGAATTCACCGTAACAGTGTAAACAACATTGGAATCTATAGCCGGATTCAACAGCAATGCTACCGTTGTAAAATCAGGAGGAACAACGGTAACGGCAAGCACTTGTCTTGACGGATCAATTTGATAATTGGATAATTGAGCAGCAACTGCACTGTCGAGCGATTCATTAAAAATCAATTGTACGCCTGATGCATCGATCAAGGCAGCACTGATCAAATGCGGCGCTTCGATATCAGGGTTTGAACCGAAAACAGAATTTTTTTTACCCGGAGTTCCGCCGGAAGCATTGTTGGAGGCAATCCAGTTATTCGTTCCCTGGCATGGACTATTGGGATCAATCAATTCCAGCGACCAACCTCCTTCCGCTTTTATTACATCTCCATACCACGAACTGCTATAAGCCACGGTATTGATCACACTGCCAAAAGAATTTTTAATGGTCAGTTCATCGCCATCATTATTCAAAGATGGAAAAGAAGGCAATCCAATCACATTTCCAAAAGAAGTAAAAAGGCTTGCATTTCCATCATCACATAAAATAACAAATGAATCGGGTTGCAAAATAAACGCTGAAAGTGTTTGCGTAGAAGTGGCATCACTAAAGGTCCATCCTGTAAGATCAATGGGCACAGCTGATTGGTTGAACAGTTCCGTGAATTCCGCTGCAGGCAATCCAACGGCGGGATCAGGATCCGACATTATTTCATTGATCACAACATCATTTGCCTGTGCTGTGTAAAATGCAAAGTCCGCTGTAGCGGTTACGAGCATATTTCCCAGCAGGTCTTTTATATTATTCACGGTAACAGTACTGGTGATTCCATTTGGAAATGAGTTGGTAAAGGTAAGATGTACCAGTTGCGGATTCGTGATATCTCTTTGCACAATGGAAGGATTTCCTACACTGTTGTTCACCGAATAATTGAATTCTTCTTCTGCTGATAGTTGTTCAACGGGTTCATTAAAAAGAAGATCGAGTTGATTGGGAGAGATGGCTGTAGCGGCTACTATCTGTGGCGGATCGATATCCACCACAGGTTCACCAACATGAATATTGTCAAAGTAGAAAGCATCCGAACGTGTGCTGGTGTATTTGCAAAAAAAACCAAAGTATCCTGTTGTGGTAATTGTATTATCAGTTACAGTGCCTTCCAGCGAATAATTCGTTCCGCCTGAAATATCTGAATATACCTGCCAGTTGCCTGCGTTGTCGCGGGTAACCTTAATGCCAATACTGTTAACAGTTGCAGCAACATGTCCGTCAATACCTGAAAGAATCAATGTTTCAGTAGTGCCTTGCTGAAGATAAAGATCGATTGCATCATTACTGCCATCTTCACCCATTTTTAAAAAATAACCATTCTGCGGCAGCTTAAGATTTGACTGGTCAGCTACCAAATATGCTTTCAGATAATTACTGTTAGATGGAGAAAAATCCATCTTGAAATAGAAAACCCATTCTAAGTTGTCAATGATGATATTCGGCGTGGAAAGATTAGCAGTGTCTGCAACGGCCGGTGCATTCAGGTGTAATTGCTGCGCAACATTTACTTCAAACTTCGCATCATCACCGGTCCATGCAGGATTTGTTGAAAAATTGCCGTCAGAAAAATCATCCTGCACTTGTGCAAAAGTGGTTGCAGCAAAAAATATGGAAAGTAAGAAAGTGAAGAATTGCTTCATACTGCTTATTGATATCCTGATTTATCTTACCAAAGTAAGAATGTTTTGAAAATATAAAAGGTGACTGATAAATGCTAAGGTTTATTCTGCAACACTAGCTCAATGCGTTGCATCACCTCATCTGTGAGCAGCGGTATCGCTTCTATGGCTTCCAAATTTTCTTTGAGCTGCTGCACCCGTGAAGCACCTAAAATTACTGTGCTCACATTGGGATTTTTCAAACACCAGGCGAGAGAAAATTTAGCCAGTGAAATATTCAGTTCATCAGCAATTGCTTTCAAGCTTCTTACTTTTTCTAATGCAACCACATCATTCAGCTTTTGTTCTTTCAGCCATTCCATTCCGGCCATGCTCAATCTCGTTTCGCCCGGTTTATCCGATAAATATTTTCCTGTTAAGAATCCTGAAGCAAGCGGCGACCAGATGGTAGTTCCCATGCCATAACGTGCAAATAAAATGGAGTATTCCGATTCAAAACGCTCCCGATGTAACATGTTGTATTGAGGTTGTTCCATGGTGGGACCAATCAGGTGGTGTTTTTCGGCAATGGTGTGTGCCTCGGTAATTTCATTGGCACTCCATTCCGATGTTCCCCAATATAAAATTTTCCCCTGCTGAATAAGCTGGTGCATTGCCCATACCGTTTCTTCAATTGGTGTTTCCGGATCGGGGCGATGACAGAAATAAAGATCAAGATATTTTACATTCAGCCTTTTCATAGCTTGTTCGCAGGCTTCGGTTACGTGTTTGCGATGAAGACCTTTTTGTGTGGGAAGTTTTCCAACGCCAAAGAATACTTTACTGGAAACGCAATAGGAATCGCGATCCCATTTCATTTTCTTCAGTATTTTGCCCATCACCTTTTCCGACTTGCCACGGGCATATATTTCCGCATTATCAAAGAAATTGACGCCATGATCATAAGCCGTCTTCATAAGGTTTTCAGCTACGTCATCTTCTATTTGCTTTCCGAAAGTGAGCCAGGAGCCCAGCGACAATACACTGAGTGGCAGTCCTGATTTCCCCAAACGACGGTATTCCATATTGTTTTTTTTAAGAATGATTATAGGCTGCTGATAACATACTTGTTTTGCTTTCTCATGCACTTCTTGAAATTACATCCGCACTTTAAAACATCTGAGTCGGGCAAGTTGTGCAGCACTCAGTAAAAGTATTTAATTAAGGCCAACTGTAAAAACGCCCTCCTCAATGAACAGGTTTGTCATTCTAATAAAACTTTAAAGGGTACCATGATCTGATACATTTTCAGCTAACTTATAAATTCATTGTATTTTACCTTGATAATTAGGGTTCACGTTATCCTTTTTCTATTTTTGTACGAAATGTCTGGTTCCACTCATAAAACCTTGATGATTGTATCAGTTGCATTAATGATACTGTTGGCTGTTTCTTGTGACAATCGGGAAGTTGTAAATGTCACGCGCGTGGGCGAATTGGAGAAGCTCATTCGCGATGGCGATCTTACTACACATGCAAAACTTAAAGAACTTACAGCCCAGCCAAATTTATATGCCATTGGCAACACCACGAATAATGAAGGATTTATTACTGTGATTAACGGTAAGTGCTATGCAAGTTCGGTTGATACAGCAAGGCAATTGATGATTGATTCTTCCTGTAATTCAGAAGCAACCCTGCTCCTTTATTCTAATGTTACGAAATGGAAGCAATTTGAAATTCCGGCTGATATAGTTACTTTGAAACAACTTGAGCAGTTTATATCCAATATGGCCGCGAAATATAACGTGTCAAAAACAGCAGCGTTTTGTTTCCGGTTAAATGGAACCGCAGCGGCAATTAACTGGCACGTGGTGAAATGGAGAGCGAACATGAAGGAAATTACCTATAAAAAGATGCATACGCTTGGACTTACCGGTAGCTTAACGAATGAACCTGTTGAAGTGATTGGTTTCTATTCTAAAGAATCCAAAGAAATATTTGTGCACCAGGAGACGGTGCTGAACATGCATTTTGTGAATCACGATCATTCTATAGCTGCACGCATTGAGGATATCAAACTTGATGGAAGAATGAAATTGTACCTGCCGGAATCTTCGCCTGAATAAAGGTGCATTAACAAACAATTTGCAAAAGCCAGGATGAAAAAATTAAATCAGGTCAACATCTTTGCGGCGACATTTTAAAAAAATCATGATCCATCATTTCAAATTGTTGCCCGTGTTGCTGATTGCAACAGCAGCATTGTTGAATTCCTGCAATTCGGCTAAAAGTTACAATGCCACCACCATCGGCGAGATGGAAGATCTTATAAAAAAAGGCGACATGACAACACATATAGCATTGAAGGATATTCAAAGCGCGCCACACAGTTATGCAATCGGCTCTGTTACCAATCTCAAAGGTTTTATTGTAGTGAATGATGGTAAGCCTTACACTTCTTTTGTGCAAGGGGATTCAGTGGCCATTGATTCCAGTTGGAATACGGCAGCGACCTTGCTCGTTTATGCGCATGCAGAGAACTGGAAGGAAATTTCCATTCCTGCTGAAGTAAAGAACTGGAAGCAATTAGAAGATTTTGTGATGACAACCGCAAAAGAAAATAAGATCAACCTGGATGTTGCTTTTCCGTTTTTGTTAAAAGGAAGAATGGTGAGCGTGAATTGGCGGGTGACTGATTGGGACATCAATGATAAAGAAGTCACCAACAAAAAAGTAAAAAATTCCGGATTAAAAGGCGAAGCAAACGATGTGAATGCAACAATCGTTGGTTTCTATTGCACCAAACAATACCGTGTGCTTGCTGAACACAGCACCAAAATGCACTTACACTTTGTGAGTGATGACAAAAAAGTTTCAGGCCACGCTGATGATATTGCGCTGGATGGAAATATGAAATTGTATTTGCCTGAGGAAGCAGGAAAGGAATAAGATGAAAATCGAATAAACTTCCCGATAAAAAATAAATAAAGTACGGGTTAGAAAGTGAGGTCAGAAGCGGATTCGAACCGCTGTAGAAGCTTTTGCAGAGCTTTGCCTAGCCACTCGGCCATCTGACCTTATTTATTTTAAGGGGAGCAAATCTAAATGATATTTTCGATTTTCACCCTATGCTAAAGCATGGAGTTCGAGATATCGTAATGAATGTTGTTATGCAGAAGGAAAAGTGATGCAGTTTATTTAAGCTTCAATTTCCGATTTCTTCATCGCAGTATTGTATAAAATGTATCCCATTGCTGCAAAGAAAAACACACCCAACAACTGATAACCGTTTTCACCCAGCATCGCTGACAATGCATGTTCCCTGCTGATATTGTTCAGCCATTTGCTGATACTGTCCGATGCCTGCAGGAAGGCTACAATCACACCCATCAATGCACCTCCGGCCACCAATCCTGTTGCCAGCAAGCTTCCTCTTCCCAATTCCGCATCTTCCTGCTTGTCGCCACGACGTTTGGTAAGATAATCCACCAAACCTTTGATCGCTCCACCAATAAAGATTGGAAGTGTTGTAGAAAGTGGTAAGTAAAGACCGACTGCAAAAGAGAGCGATTTCACTCCGCAGAGTTCAACCACTATTGCGATGAATACACCTACCAGCACAAATTGCCAATCAAGGTTGAATGACAGCAGACCTTTGATGAGTGTGGCCATCAATGTTGCCTGTGGTGCGTTAAACTCTGTGCCGATGCGATGGGTGATGCCTTGTGCAATCTGATCTGCGGTAGGTTTATCAAGAAAGGCAACCGTAAATCCAATCACGAGTGAAGAAACAATTACGCCAACAAACAAAGCTATCTGCTGATATCGTGGTGTGGCACCAATAAGATAACCTGTTTTAAGATCCTGTGAGGTAGCACCGGCATTTGCCGCGGCGATACAAATCATGCCTCCAACCACTAATGCCATGGGTTCATACACATGACCTGTCCATCCAATGGCGATAAACACGAGCGCTGTGGCCATGATGGTGGCGATGGTCATTCCCGAAATGGGATTGTTACTGCTTCCGATTAAACCCACAATACGACTTGAAACGGTAACAAAGAAAAAACCGAAAATGATGACCAGCAGTCCAAGCAACAACTTGTATAAAATATTCGTACCCGGAATTTGCGGTAAAAAAGCCATCAAAGCAACCAATGCAATGCTTCCGAAAATCACCACCTTAAAGTTCAAATCATTTTCTGTACGTGAACGGACAACATCACTTTTTTCGCGCATCGAAGCCATCCCACCTTTGAAGGCGCTTGCAATGGTTGGAATCGATTTCAAGAGTGTAATGAATCCACCTGCAGCAACGGCGCCTGCACCAATCTGACGAACATAAGCACGATAAATCGCTTCCGCCATGTTTCCCCATTCATGTGTATCAGGATTCCATGCGCCACGGCCACCTGCAAGTAAAACATCTTTCAACATTCCAAGTTTTACCTGCTGCAGGGCAATTAAATCAGGTGAAATTAAAGTAGCCAAAAGTGGAATCAGGCACATCCATGCCAGCACGCCGCCGGCAACGAGCACGCCTGAAATTTTTGGACCTATGATGTATCCCACCCCTAAGTATTCTGGTGTAATGTCGCCGGCAATTTGGGCCGAAGGGAAGTATTTGTTTTTTTGAGAAGTAATCCAGGTAGGTGATTCAGCAACGATATGCAACAAGTGTTGCAGTATTGCATAACCGGTAGAAACTGCTAAACCGATGTAAGCAGGCTTGGCAAAGTCGCCGCCTTTTTCCCCGGCAATAAGTACCGAAGCGCAGGCAGTTCCTTCCGGATAAGGAAGATTACCGTGTTCCTGTACAATCAGTGAACGGCGCAACGGAATCATCATCAATACACCTAATATGCCACCAAAAATTGCCAGCGTTAGAATAGTCCAGTAAGAAAAATATTCGATGCCTATACTGTTGCCTGTTGCATCATCTGTGCTGAGAAACAGGAAAGCGGGCAGTGTAAATACAACACCTGCTGCAATGGATTCTCCGGCAGAACCGGTGGTTTGAATGATGTTATTTTCCAGAATGGTGGTTCCCAGAAATCTTTTCCCAAGGGAAATGGCCAATACCGCAATTGGAATGGAAGCAGAAACAGTGAGACCTGCTTTAAGTGCCAGGTAAACAGTTGCTGCCCCAAATAATATTCCGAAGATGCCACCAAGAATAATGGCACGCGGTGTAAATTCTTTCATCGAAGATTCTGGATCGACGTAGGGCTTGAATGCTTTTGTGGGTTCGGACATTAGGAATTAGGAATTAGGAATTATGAGTTATGACAGTTGACAGTTGACAGTTGACAGTTGACAGTTGACAGTTGACAGTTGACAGTTGACAGTTGAAATCGAATGCTAAAAGAAAGGTTAATCATCGACATTTCAAACATTCATTACAGTAACTTTTTCACCATTGTAATCAACAGCAAGTTATTCACCAATGCCCAATGCCGCGCAACTGACAACCGACAATTCACAACTGACAACTCACTACTCGCTACTCACTACTCTTTTCATTCCTTCCAAAAAGCAAGCCCTGCACCGCGGTTCATAAAGATCTTTTTCGCCAAGCAGCACCTGTGATTTTTCTGCTGATTTTCTAAATGAATAGGATGCGAGATTTCCGCACACCATGCAGATGGCATGCACTTTTGTTGCATATTCTGCCCTTGCCAACAGTTCCGGCATTGGGCCAAATGGTTTTCCGGCAAAGTCCATATCGAGTCCGGCTACAATCACGCGAATGCCTTTGCCCGCAAGCGTATCGAGCACACGCGGTAATTCCATGTCGAAGAATTGTGCTTCATCAATTCCAATCACTTCAATATTATCTGCCATCAGTAAAACCTGGTCAGAATGAGTTACAGGTGTTGAATGAATAGAGTTGGTATCATGCGAAACAATATTGGTTTCGTGGTAACGCACATCATTTGCGGGTTTAAAAATTTCCACTTTCTGGTTGGCGATTTTAGCACGCTTCAACCTGCGGATGAGTTCTTCCGTTTTTCCGGAGAACATGCAGCCGCAGATCACTTCAATCCAACCGGCGCGCTGCTGGCGTATGTAAGGTTCTATAAACATGCAGCCGTGAAAATAAAATAATCCGGGCTTCCGTTTTGGTTTGTATTTTTGAACATCAAAAAAATTGTAAGGATGAGTGACTACCAAAGAATCAGTGAACTGAATTCAAAAATCAGTTTTTTATTGGAAGCCGTCAGAAAAAACGGTGGTCATTTTACGGGCATTGACAAAGACCTGATCACTAATTATATGCGGGAACTGTACGAAATGGTGCTTGCAGTTCAGCCTTCGGCCCATTTGCATGCACAACCTGCAATCGAAATTCCATCTGTAATTGAAAAGACGGATCCAATCACAATTACAGACTTACCGAAACAAATAGAAATAATTCAGGAAATTGTTGTGGAACCTGTCCTGAGTACCGATAAGATGTCGGTAGTTGCGAATCATGTAGAAACTGAACCTGAATTAATTCCTGATAAGATAGCAATAAAACCAACCGAAAATTCGCAACCGAAAGAAGAAAAAGTGCCGGAACGTGAAGTGAAAAAAAATCCTGCGTCCGTTTCTAAAAAAAGTATTTCAGAATTGTATGCTGAAAAAACGGAAGCAACAGCAGGTACTTTAAATGATAAATACAAAAGTCAGGGAAAGGAAATCGCTGACACGCTCAAATTAACACCTATTAAAGATCTCAAGTCCTACATCGGGCTCAATAAACGCGTCAATTTTATCAGTTCTTTATTCAACGGCGGTGAGCAACAGTATGATGCGGCTATTTCAAAAGTCAACAGCTTTGTAAATTATCAGGAAGCATTGAACTATGTGCAGCAACATATTGCGAACGAATACAAATGGAAGGAAGAAGAGCCGCTTGTGTCAGAATTTTTTACGTTGTTGATGCGGCGGTATCTGAATTGATTTTTTCCAGGTACTTCATGATTTGTTCTGTTGCTCCTTTTTTTGATGCAACATACTCAAGGTTCAGTATTCCGGGCGAACCTGGTTGCTCAGCAAAATTCTTAAACGCGTCAATTAATTCTTTGCCGCATGTAATTGATTTAGCAGTTCCGGACTTGAGTAGTTCGTGCGCTTCATTAAATTTTTGAAAGTGCGGCCCGAACAAAACAGGCACACCATATACTGCTGCTTCCAGTATGTTATGAATGCCTTTTCCAAATCCACCACCGATATACGCCATGTCTGAATAACTGTAGATGGAAGACAGCAAACCCATTTCATCCACTATAAGAATGCGTTTACCGGCAATATTTTCCCTGGTGGCTGATGAATAGAAGATGGCTTCCTCTTTAAACTTATTGCTCAATGCGGCAAGATGTTGTTCACTCAATTCATGTGGAACAAGCATCCATTTCCATGGATAAGTTTTGAGTTGAATGAGTTCCAATAATAATTTTTCATCTTCAGGCCAGGTGCTTCCTGCAACAAACAACTTATTTCTTCCTCTAAATGATTTTATAATTGGAAGATCTTTCGGATGCTCTGCGATTTGCCATACACGATCAAAACGCGTGTCGCCTGTTATGCTGGCATTTTGAATATTAATCGACAGTAACAGTTGAAGAGAATCGTGATCTTGTAAAAAGAGATGTTGAAAAAGATGAAGCACATTTCTCCAGGGTTTTCCATACCATTTAAAAAAGAGCTGGTGTTTCCTGAACACTCCCGAAATTAATATGGCGGGAATTCCCTTCTGCTTTAACGCTTTCAGATGATGGTACCAGAATTCATATTTCACAAAAACAGCGAGTTGCGGATGAACCATGGCAACAAATTTTTGTGCATTGGAAAAAGTATCCAACGGCAGGTAGAAAATATAATCTGCTCCTGCATAATTTTTCCGCAGCTCATAACCCGAAGGCGAAAAAAAAGTGAGTACGATTTTATGGTGTGGCCATTTGTTCTTATAAGCTTCCATCAAAGGTCGTCCTTGCTCAAATTCACCTACAGAAGCGCAATGAAACCAAACACGTTGTTCATTTTTTTGCAGTGCTGCTTCCATCCGCTGAAACTGATTTTTCCTCCCTTTCAGCCATTGCCGAGCTTTATTGTTCCAGCCACCTGATAGCAGAATGCCCAAGTGATAAAACTGAATGCCCAGGGAATAAAGCAGGGTGAAGAAAAAATTCATGGAAACAATTTAATGGAGCATGGAATTTTCACGAAGGTGAAGAATCTTTCCTGCTTCGTAATTTGAAGGAGTTAAAAAGTGTACACCCGTTCTTCGCCGCTGCCATAAAAGGGAAGAATCCAGCTCAGTTTAATGCCCAGCAAAACATCAAATCGTTTTTGCTCATCCTTTTTCATCTGATCAAAATTCCAATCGCGGCGGTTTTGGGTAAAGCCTTCCGTAGCCTCCAGTCCTATGTTGAAATTGACCAGCTTGCGTTTGTCGAGGTGCGTATATCCAACATACTGTGAAAGCGCTAGTCCATTAGTAAGTCGGTCATAACCTTTGGCATAGTCATCCAAAACATTCGGAAGTGTATTATTGGGGGAAGAAAGTTTAATCCTGTGTTGAAGAAATCCTACACCGGCCATCAGGGTAATTCCAGAGTTGGGATTGGATTTTCCTACAGGAAAAATCTTCCCGAACTTACCTAAGAAAGTGGTGCCTCTTTCGAAAAGAAAAACGGTTTCATAATACCCGTCAATTCCAATCAGTCCGCCGGATGCTGTATAGAGATAATTTAAAATGGTGTCTTCGCGAACACTGCCGCCAAAAAGGTAACCGGCCTCCACACCGAGCAGATAATTATGAGAAAGCTTGAAATAAAAACCGGCAGCAAGATTATTATTCACACCAAAACGGTCGGCCATATCACCAAACGGAAACTGGAATGCATAACTGAATGTCAGCAATTTTGCATTGACCGTAGTGTCGTTGATATTGCTTTTGAATTGTGCGTGCGATAATAACGGGCAGGCAAGTGCCAGTGAAATTATGAAGCAATATTTTTTGATCAGTCGCATTAACGACAAAAGTAATCGAATTAAATTTTTTGAATAAAGCCAGCAATAATGGGTGCAACCCAAATTGTTGCATTGATAGTTGGAAAAAAAGTAAAATCATAGCTGTCATCCCGAATTTATTTCGGGACCTCCCAATTTACCAGAGATGCTGCCCGCAGAATCCTTTGGAAAATAAATTCGGCATGATGGTTCCATTTAGCGACAATGCTATGCAACTGAAATAATGGAATGTCTGCGACAAACTATTCAAATAACTGTTCAGTCTCTCTTTATGATTCGCAAAATGTTAAGACAAGCCGCAATAGTTTCTTTTTGTTTGAATGCTTAAACTCACTAAGAAAATTTTCGAGGAAGAGCCACTCGCAAAGACGCTAAGCACGCAAGAGCAGAAACTGCATTTTCTTTGCGCGCTCAGCGCCCTTACGAGGAAACTTTGAAGAGGAAATTGTCGCGCACTTATAATGGAAAATCCGAATTGACAAAGGGATTTTTTACAGGTAGTCAGCAAGTCAACTTTCCCTTTCTTATTCACCGCCGCTGTATATCTTTGCGGCTTCAATTCAGAACTGCAGCATGCGAAAGATAGAAATGGTGGATTTGAAGGCGCAATATCAACAGATAAAACCTGCTATTGACAGCGCCATTCAGGATGTGGTGACTTCGGCTGCATTTATCAATGGAAAGCCAGTGCAGGATTTTGCCAGGGAGCTCGAATCTTATCTCGGAGTGAAACATGTTATTCCATGTGCCAACGGTACTGATGCTTTACAGATTGCCATGATGGCGCTCGACCTGCAACCAGGAGATGAAGTGATTTGTCCTTCCTTCACCTATTATGCAACAGTTGAAGTGGTGGCACTGCTGAAACTAACACCGGTTTTTGTGGATGTGAATCCGCGGACATTTACGATGGAGGCCAATGAAGTGGCGAAAGCAATTTCCCCCAAAACAAAAGCGATTGTGCCGGTTCATTTGTACGGGCAGGCTGTTGATATGGAACCATTGCTTGCTTTGGCCAAAAAATATTCCATTCCGGTGATTGAAGACAATGCACAAGGAATAGGTGGTCATTATATTTTTTCTGACGGAAGCAAAAAGAAGACGGGTGTGATGGGAGAAATCGGATGCACTTCTTTTTTTCCTTCGAAAAACTTAGGTGGCTATGGTGATGGTGGTGCAATGTTTACCAATGATGATGCATTGGCAGCTAAGCTTCGGATGATTGCGAATCA